>JBBRUG010000183.1:0-11960 GCA_038247995.1 Chloroflexales bacterium
CAATGATCACGCTGTAGTGGTGATGGGCTTCAATGCCGAGGTGGTGGTGATCCGTGATGTGCTCGGTCCAACCAGCAGCGGCCCCAACCGCCCATTGCAATACGAAGTGACCTGGGACACCTTCATGGCCGCCTGGGGCGCGCAAAACTACGATGCGCTGGCAGTTGGCCGGCCGGGCTGACAGATGGAACGGTGTAGGCGCTGAAGCACTGCACGTTTCCACTGCGGTCAGCGGCCGCCAAAGCGGCCTTAGCCCAAAGCGCCCCTACCCTGTTGAGCCAAGTCCGCCCGCAATAGCATTGATTGTGAGCAAGAGTTGCGATTGCAGTGCTTCTGCCGTTGCGTCGCCGGTGGCTTTGCTCGCTCGCCAGCGTCGGAGCAGCGCCACCTGATGCTGGTGGAGCACGCGCAATCCGGCTGTACGCACTTGAACCATGCCATGAACGTTCGGCCGTCGTTCGGCCAGCGGGCCGCCGTAGATCAGTTCAAGCATAGCGTAGGTACGCTCGTATTCCGCGCTGATCTTGGTGAGCATTGCCGCACGTAACGCCGGATCTTCGACCAGATCGGCATACCAACCCATTACCTCGGCGTCGGCAATGGCGACACTGGTGGCGGCATTACTGAGTATGTAGTGCAGCGGCGCCCAGCCGATCAGGTGTCGGCTCAACGTGCTAAAGGCCGCCGGATCGTTCTGCTGAAGTTGTTCCAATGCGCTGCCGACGCCATACCAACTCGGCAGATAGAAGCGGGCCTGGCTCCAACTAAACACCCACGGGATCGCGCGCAGATCAGCAATCGTTGCCTGACCGGTACGTCGGGTTGGGCGCGAGCCAATCCGGCTTTCTTCCAGCGCATCGACGGGTGTGGCCTGGCGGAAGAAGGTCAGAAAGCCCTCAGCGTTGATCAGTTCCGTATAGGCCGCCCGACTGCGCGCTGCCAGCCAGTCCATTGTCGGTTCCAGCGGATGGGCCGGGCTTGAGCCGTGGCGCTCCAGCAGCGTCGCCCGCGTAACACCGGCCAGCAGTAGTTCCAAATTGTAGCCGGCGGTTACCCGGTTGGCATACTTTTGCGCCACCGTCTCGCCCTGCTCGGTGACGCGCAGATCGCCGCTCAGCGCACCCGTGGGCAGCGCCTTAATGAAGCGGTGGGTCGGCCCGGCGCCCCGGCTGATTGTTCCGCCGCGCCCGTGGAAGAAGCGGATGCGGATGCCGCGCTCGCGGCCTACCTCAGCGAGCGCCGCCTGCGCACGGTAAAGCGCCCACAGGCTTGCCACCAATCCACCGTCTTTGTTGCTGTCGCTGTAACCAACCATCACCTGCTGCACCAGATCGCGCTCGCCGCTGATCTGGCGCTGCGCCTCAAGGCTCCGCCTGGTCAACGGATGATCGAGGAAGGTTGCCAGAATGGCCGGGCTTTGTTCCAGGTCGTCGATCGTCTCGAAGAGCGGCACAACCGGCAACGGGCAAGCCGAACCTTCCGACGTATCGACCAGCAATCCTACCTCGCGGGCGAACAGGTAGACGACAAGCAAGTCGGCGACGTTGCGGGTCATACTGACAATCAGGGCGCCGAGGCCGGCCGGGCCGTGGGCGCGCAGTTCATCGACAAGGACGCGATAGCTGCTTAATCCAGCCTCGGCTTCAGCCCCAACCTGTCGATCAGCGTGAATGAAAGGGCGCGGCGAAGCCAGTTCAGCTTCCAGGAGCGCTAGGCGCTGCGGCACGCCCCAAGCGCTGAATGCATGGTCAGTGAAGCCGGCGGCGGCCAGCAGTTGCTCCAGGGCCAGGTCGTGGAAGCGACTATTCTGCCGAATGTCGAGTGTGGCCAGGTGAAAGCCAAATGTGCCCACACTGCGCAGTATTGGTTGCACAACCTGCTCGGCTATCCGCTGGGCGCCGAGGGCATCGAGTGCGTCGGCCAGAACGTGCAGATCGGCGCACAATTCGGCGGCATTGGCATAGACGGGGGGCGGGGCGGGGGGCGGGGCGGGGGGCGGGGCGGGGGGCGACCACGATGGGTCGCCCGTACGGGCGGGGGGCGATGTAGGGGCAGACCCATGGGTCTGCCTGCGGTGCGACCACGTATGGGGCAGACGTGCGATCATCAGATTAAGCCATTGCCGCCAGGGTTCGTTGGGATTCCGCGCCAGTGCGGCAGCGCCAGTCGCGCCGAGTTGGTTCGCCACAGCGGCGATCTGTGCCAGAAAGGCGACCGGCGGCGTCTGTAATTGGTCAGACAGGCTGAGGTGGCGTACCAAGTGATCCAGTTGCTCGCGCAGGAGCGCGAGCGCATGATCGCGCAGTTCAGCAAGCGTTGTGCGGGTAACCTCGGCCGTTACCAGCGGGTGGCCGTCGCGATCGCCGCCGACCCAGGTGCCGAGGTGCAGGCGCGGCAAATGCGCAGGGTCGGCGATCAATGCCGCTTCCCCGCCGGTGGCAACCCAGGCCTGACGCAAGCGGTCGTCGAGCAATGCGAGCACATCGGGGAACACTTTGCGCAGGTAGTGCATAGTATTGCGCCGCTCGGAAGCAACATCGGGCTTTTCAAGAAAGATGTCGCCCGTACGCCAGAGCATAGCCAGCAGACCTAACATTTCGTTACGAATGGATGTGCGCTCGTAGGGTGTCCAACTGGGGTTTTCGCGCTTCACAAGCAGCAGGTAGAGCGCCCGATGATGTTCGAGGACGGTCGCGCGTTTGGCCTCGGTGGGGTGGGCTGTAAGCACAATTTCGACGCGCATTTCGGGCAGTGCGGCGGCGATTGTCGCATCGCTTATACCCCGCGCACGTAGTTGGTTCAAGGCATCGCCCCAGAGCGCCGGTATCGCCGGCAGACCCTGACGCGTCTCTACATTCCGTCGATACTGTACGGCTGCGCGCTGTTCCACCATGCTGAGCAACTGAAAGGCGATCGAAAGCGCCTGCACAAGCCGCTCAGTGGTTACCTCCGGCAGATGGTGCGCCGGGTCGCCGTTAAACCAGGCCAGCGCCTGCGCCAGATCAGCCTCGCCGGCTTCCTGCAACACCTCGCGCAGGCAATCCAGCACGAATTGCAACTCGTCGCTAAACGTTGCTGGGTCGATAGTTAGCGGGCTTACCAGGGTCATTGGCAGGTTCCTCGTATAGAGCGCAGGGGCGAGCATTGGCTTTGCCCCTCCGCTCCCTCAGCGTAATTTCGGCGCGTGCGAGAGCACTTCGCAACCGTCGGCGGTGATTAGGGCAAGGTCTTCGATCCGCACGCCGCCCCAATCTTCGAGGTAGATCCCCGGCTCGACGCTGGTAATCATGCCGACCTGGAGCGTGGCGCTCGCGTCTTCTTTGCCTTCAGGGGCGCGGCGCAGCGACGGCCCTTCGTGAATATTCAGGCCCACGCCGTGGCCGAGTGAGTGGCTGAACGCATCGCCATAGCCGGCGGCGGTGATCACATCACGGGCAAACAGATCGGCGGCGTGGCCGCTGATGCCGGGGCGTAGCCCAGCCAGCGCCGTGCGTTGCGCCTTCAGCACAGTGTCGTAGATGGTCCAGAACTGGGTGTCGGGTTCGCCGAGAATGATCGTCCGCGTGAGGTCGGCGTGGTAGCCGTCGAGCATTGCGCCCATATCGATCACAATTGGGCGGCCGCTGCCGAGCGGCGCAGCGCCGGGTTGGTGATGGGCGCGTGCGGCATTGGGGCCGGCGGCAACGATGATCGGGAAACTCACCGCGTCGGCGCCACCTTCACGCAGAGCCATTTCCAGCAGCCACGCCGTTTGCCGTTCGGTATGCTCGGGCGTGAGTCTAGGCAGCACGGCCTCCAACGCCGCATCGGTGATCGCGATTGCCTTGCGCAGGGTGGCGATCTCCTGCTCATCTTTTACCTCGCGCAACGGCTCCACCAGGTTATTGACCGGTTTAAGGGTTACGCCCTCGCCGAGCGCCTTGCGCATGCGGCTGAATTCGGCCACGCTCAAGTGGGCGCCCTCAACGCCGACCGTCGTCAGATCCAATTCGCCGACTGCCTCGATCAGCAGATCGGTGAGCAACCGGCCCGGATTGACGATCTGGCGCAGTTCGTAATCCGGGGCCTGCTCGGCGGCCTGGATCGTGTAACGCCCGTCGGTAAAGAGTAGTGCGGCGGAGGGGGTGAGCAGCAGTGCGCCCGCCGAACCGCTGAACCCGCTCATGTAGCGTCGGTTCGGATCGGAGGTGACGAGCAGGGCCGGCAATTCTTTGGCCGCGAGGGCCTGGCGCAGACGCGCGATTCGGTCAAGCATGAAGATTTCTCCACTGCAACGGCTGGGCACTAAGGATGTTCGCGCCTATGATAGCGCATGTGTTGGCGATCTGCGCTGTCTCCGTCCCACGGCTGATTATAATCGGATCCTGCCTCAGCCTTGGGGCGGGTTGACGCTAACGCATACCATGCGTATACTGCACAACAATGGCGATGACGGGGAGAGTAGTTGCGGATGCTCACCCACAGCGAACCCGGGGCGGTGGAAGCCGGGCGGTTGGGGCCACAACGAAGATCACCCCTGAGCCGGCGGGTGAAACAATGCAAAATGAAAAAGCTAAAATTCCTCGATTTTGCCTTTTCCATTTAGCCTTTTGCATTCATTAGCCTTGCCCGGAGTTGTCCCCCGTTAGCAGGACGGAGCGTTGTCCGACGCTCACCAAGTGTAATGCATAATAAAAAGGTAAAACGCAAAATGGGCCGTTCGGCATTTTGCCTTTTGTATTTCTAATTTTGCATTAAATTGGGGTGGTACCGCGGGGCTTTTCGCCTCGTCCCCTTACCGGGGGCGGGGTTTTTTGTATTGCGAAAATGGGCGGGGGCATAATAGGCAGACACATGGGTCTGCTCGTACTAAGGTCTGCTCGTACAGGGGTTGCTCGTACAGGGGTTGCCCGTACACCAGGAGGAGCTGTTTATGTTCAAAGCCGTTGATCCGAATGTCAATTTCCCCCGGCTTGAGGAGGCGATCCTCGCCTGGTGGGAGGCCAATCAGATTGTTGCGAAGTCGCTCGCTGCCGGTGAGAAACCGTTCGTCTTTTACGAAGGCCCGCCCACAGCGAACGGGCGGCCGGGCTTGCATCACGTGATCAGCCGGAGCTTTAAAGACATCATCCTGCGCTATCGAGCTATGCAGGGTTATAAGATCATCGGGCGGCGTGAGGGCTGGGATACGCACGGTCTGCCGGTGGAGATTGAGGTTGAGAAGAAGCTTGGCTTCAACGGCAAGCCCGATATCGAGAAGTACGGTATCGCCGAGTTCAACAAGCTCTGCCGGGCGAGCGTGCTCGAATATATCGATGAGTGGAAGCTGTTCACCAAGCGGATTGCGTTCTGGCTCGACGAAGATGGCTACTATACCTTCGACAACAAGTATATCGAGTCGACCTGGTGGATCTTCAGCCAGCTCTGGCAGCGTGGGCTGTTTTTCCGCGACTATAAGGTAACGATGCACTGCCCGCGCTGCGGTACCAGCCTCAGCGATCACGAGGTGAGTCAGGGCGCCCGCGACGATGTAGACGATCCCTCGGTGTATATCAAGTTCCGTTTAACCGGCGAGGTAGCTAGCCACGGTTCGCCGCACGCGACAGCGCTCCAGGGTGCCTACTTTGTGGCCTGGACGACGACGCCCTGGACGTTGCCGGCTAATGTGGGCCTGGCCGTCAAGCACGACGCGACGTATGTCGAGGTGGATCACGACGGCACGCGGTTGGTGTTCGCCGAAGCGCTGCTGACCCAGGTGCTCGGCGCGGGCGAACATACTGTGCTGAACCGCTACAAGGGCAACGATCTGGTTGGCCTGCGCTACGAGCCGCTCTTTAACGGCGTGCCGGGCGCCGGCGATACGGTGGATTGGGCCACGGCCTACCGCGTGATCGCCGACGAAATGGTGAGCATGGACGACGGCACCGGGATCGTGCATATCGCTCCGGCCTACGGCGACCTGGAGATCGGGCGTAAGCACGGCCTGCCGACGCTCTTCTCAGTAGGCCTCGACGGCAATGTGCTGCCCGAGTTCGCCGACCTGGGCTTCGCTGGCGAGTTCTTCAAGAAGGCCGATCCGGCGATCACGCGCAACTTGAAGGAGCGCGGCCTGCTGCTGAAGAGCGGACGTGTACGCCACTACTATCCGTTCTGCTGGCGCTGCGACGCGCCATTGCTCTTCTACGCCAAGCCTTCGTGGTACATCCGCACGACGCAGTTCAAGGACGATCTGGTGGCGAATAACCAGCAGATCCATTGGGTGCCCGAGCATATCCGTGACGGGCGCTTCGGCAATTGGTTAGAAAACAACATCGACTGGGCGATCAGCCGCGAGCGCTACTGGGGTACGCCCCTGCCGATCTGGAGCAACGCCGACGGTAGCCATATGGAGTGTATCGGTAGCGTGGTTGAGTTAGAGCAGAAAACCGGGCGCAGCCTGAGCGATCTCGACTTGCACCGGCCCTATGTGGACGCGATCAGCTGGGAAGACGCGCAGCACGGCACGATGCGGCGCATCCCCGATGTGGCCGACGTCTGGTTCGACAGCGGCGCGATGCCGATTGCGCAGTGGCACTATCCGTTCGAGAACCAGGAACTGTTCGAGATGGCCCATCCCGCCGATTACATCTGCGAGGCGGTAGATCAGACGCGCGGCTGGTTCTACACCCTGCACGCCGAGAGCACGCTGCTCTTCGACCGACCGGCGTTCCAGAATGTGATCTGCCTGGGCCACATCCTGGATGAAAAAGGCTTCAAGATGAGCAAAACCCGCGGCAACGCCGTGCAGCCCAGCGAAGTGATCGACCAGTATGGCGTCGATGCGCTACGTTGGTACCTGTTTGCGGCGGCGCCGCCCGGCAACCCGCGCCGCTTCAGCCTGGGCCTGGTGAATGAGACATTGCGCAAGTTCATGCTGACGCTTTGGAACACGTATAGCTTCTTTGTTACCTATGCCAGCCTGGATGGATGGACACCGAGCCAGACGGCAGGCGGCACGCAGCAGGCGGCAGGAACATTGCCAGACGCTGCGTCTCTCCAGCCGCTGGATCGCTGGGCGCTGGCGCGGCTGAACGGCCTGGTGCGTGATGTAACGGCCGGTTTCGAGGCGTACGATGTCTATCCGGCGGCGCGGGCGATCGAGGCGTTCGTCGATGAACTTTCCAACTGGTATGTGCGGCGCTCGCGGCGGCGCTTCTGGAAGAGCGGCACCGACGCTGATAAGCAGGCGGCCTACGCTACGCTGCACACCTGTCTGCTCACGTTGGCCAAGCTCGCCGCACCGTTCACGCCGTTCGTTGCCGAGGAGTTGTATCGCAACCTGACGGGCCAGACGACGGACAACGGACAACGGATGACGGACGAAGCAGAAAGCGTCCACCTGGCGGCGTGGCCGCAGGTCGATGCGGCGCTGCTCGATGAAGGGCTTGTGGCCGACACTGAGGCGCTGCTCCAGGCCGTTTCGTTGGGGCGGGCGGCGCGCAAGACGTCGAACCTCAAGGTGCGTTTGCCGCTCAGCGAGCTCTGGGTGCGCTCCAGCAATCCGGCGGCAACGGCGGGTGTGAAACGCTTCGAAGAGGAACTACGCGACGAGTTGAACGTCAAAACGGTGCGTTACCTTGAGGCTAGTTCAACCGTTGTAGAATACCGCTTCAAGCCCAACTTGCGCCTGGTAGGTAAGAAGTACGGTAAAGAGGTGCCGGCACTCACGGCTGCGCTCAAGGCGCTAGAAGGCGACGCGGCGCGGGCGGCGGCGCATACCATTGAGGCGGGCCAGCCGCTCACGCTCAGCGTGAATGGCGCCGAATTGGCGTTGCTCGCCGAGGAGGTTCTGGTCGAGAGCAGCGCGCCCGCAGGTTTTGCCGTAGCTGAAGGCGATGGCATGCTCGTGGCCCTGAACACTACGCTCACGCCGGAGTTGCGCCTGGAGGGCGCCGCGCGCGACCTGGTGCGTAGTGTGCAGGATGCACGTAAGAGCGCCGGGCTCGACATCGCCGACCGGATCAGTCTCTTTATTCATACCGATGGTGAGCCGGCGCTGCTCAACGAGATGCTCGAAACCTGGGGCGAGTATCTGCGCGGCGAAACCCTCACCACGCTGCTCACGGTTGGTCCGGCCCCGGCAGGCGTGCATACCGAGACGGTTGAGTTTGGCGAAGGCGCGGCCGTGATCGGTGTGGTAAAAGCATAGGGACGCGGCGTAGGGGCGGGAGGATTGTGGTGCAGGAGCGGATCGCGACCTGCCTCTACGCCACTTAAAAACCATGGATGATCTTTTTATTGCACGTCCCGGCGGCGGCGGACGGGTGGCACGCGTTGGCGCTGAACTGCATCTGACCCGTCATGGCGCCACG
This sequence comes from Chloroflexales bacterium, assembly GCA_038247995.1. Taxonomy (GTDB): domain Bacteria; phylum Chloroflexota; class Chloroflexia; order Chloroflexales; family Chloroflexaceae; genus JBBRUG01. The sequence goes on from JBBRUG010000183.1 coordinate 8,331, forward strand.
CAGCACAGCTATAGCAATGCCCAGATCGACGATTATGGTGCGCTGCCGGGAATCCGCCTGCCTCGGCGGCCACCATTGCGGTTGCGCTTGCGGGCGCGCTTTACGCATCCAGCGGATGCGCTGCGGGGAACGGCGGGCTTTGGGTTCTGGAACTACCCGTGGGCTGGAATGCCGGCCTTGCCGCGGGCGATCTGGTTTTTCTTCGGCTCGCCGCCGGGCGATTTGCCGCTGGCAGATGGCGTGCCGGGCCACGGTTGGAAGGCAGCCGTCATCGATTCCGGCCGACCCCAGGCGCTCGCGCTGTTGCCGTTTGCGCCGCTGGCCGTGTTGCTCATGCGCCGCCCGGTCTGGTATCGGCGGCTCTGGCCGCGTATTCAACGCGCCGTTGGGATAGCTGAGGCTGCGCTCGCTGTGTCGTTGGAGCAGTGGCACACCTATGAGATCGACTGGGGCGTGCAGCAAAGCACCCTGCGTGTTGATGGGCGCGTTGTGCTCGCCGGTGTGCCCTCACCGCGTGGGCCGCTCTGTTTTGTGGCCTGGATCGACAATCAGTATGCGCTTATTACGCCGCAAGGGCGTTTTGGCTGGGGATTGCTGACGGCCGAAGAACAGGGGATGGAGATCGCTGATCTGGCGATCAGTGCGGAGTAGGGCAGGGGCGCGTCACGACACGCCCCTGCAATCATCACCACGTTACGCTCATCATCGAGCAGTTAATGCCCGATCCAATCCCGAGCAGGCCGACCTGATCGCCCGCCTTCATGCGCCCGGCTTCAGCCGCCTGAGCGAGACTGATCGGCAGGGCGGCCGGGCCGATATTGCCGAGCACGGGGAAATTCAGGTAGACCTTCTCGGGGGTGATGCCCAGCGCATCAATCATGCCGGCCGTGTGGCGGGCGCTCACCTGGTGCGGCGCGTAGACGGCAATCTGGTCATCGCTCCAATTCGGCAGTGTCTCCTGGGCGAATTGCCACGTCTCGTCGGCAAGCTTAACTCCCGCGACGAGCAAAGCGCTCGCATCGGTCTTCATATATTCCGGCATACCTAAACAGAGCTCATTGTGTTCCGTTGCGGCCAGGGTTACTACGCCATTTAGTAGGTGCCCGGAGCGCGACATATCGCGGTGGGCGAGCAGCATAGCCGCTGCGCCGGAGCCAAGCGTGAGCGCGGCGAAGTTGTCGCGGAACTCCTGGGGCGTTGTCTCGGGGCGCTGGAGACGGCGAATAGTTGACATAACAACTTCTTGCGAACCTTCGCCGTTGACCACGAGGGCGTATTGCACCGCGCCGGAATCGATCATCAGGCCGGCAATATCCATCCCGTTGAGGAAGCCGAGGCAGGCATTGCGCACGTCATAGTTGATCGCCGTAGGCTTCAGGCCCAGGTTCTGATGCACAAAACAGGCCGTCGATGGCTCAAGATAATCCTGACAAACTGAGGTGTTGATCACAATGCCGATTTTGGCGCGATCGATATCGGCTAACGCAAGCGCTTTTTCGGCCGCCAATGTTGCAGCCGTGCTCGGTCGGGTGCCGGCATCCCAGAAGCGGCGCTCACGGATGCCCGAAAGCTGCTCCAGACGCCCACGGGGCACACCTACCCGTTGCATGGTGTCCGCGACCTGATCTTCGAGCCAGTCGGAGCTGATCCGATGCGGGGCCATCTCATACGCCACCGACTCAATGGCGACATTTTTGAATAGCACGCCAAACCTCCCGCTTAAACTCGCGAATCCTTCCGAGTACTGTACCACAAATGAGCGCGGAAAGAATCGGGGCGCAGGCGGCGGGGCGGCGATGGGCGGCGATGGGCGGCGATGGTTCTACGCGCTACGGGCGTTCTTCAAAGCGACGCAGGTTCTTCTGGCGCGCTTCGGCCTGTAAATCGGCGACTCGGTCGGTTTCGTCGACGATCTCGCCGGTGAGCACTTCGAGGACGTCTTCCAGCGTCACAACGCCGGCCACGCCGCCATATTCGTCGATGACGACGGCAAGATGTTGGCGCGTCTGGCGGAAAACTTGGAGCAGTTTATCGGCGCGAACGCTCGCCGGGATAAAGTTGGCCGGACGCATAACCTCGGCTACCGGTTCGTGTTCGCGTCCGGCGAGCAGTGCGGCGAGCAGTTCGTTGCGGAGGGCAATGCCGCGTACCTCGTCGATTGAAGCGCCGACGACGATCAGGCGCGAGTGCTCGGAGGTGAGGATGCGCTCGCGGGCTTCCTCCAGCGTATCATCGGCGTAAAGGTACGTCAGGCTCACCCGCGGGGTCATAATATGGCCGGCGACAGTGTCGTTGAGCCGGAAGACGCGCTCGATCATCTCGGACTCGTCGCGCTCGATGATGCCTTCTTGTTGCCCGATGCGGGCGAGCAGGCGAATTTCGGCCTCATTGGTTGTGGGGCCTTTTGATCCGCCGACAATCGGCGCCACCAGGCGCTCGATCAGCCAGACGATCGGCGTGAAGATGATCGTTAAAATGCGAACGGGTGGGGCAACGAGCAGGGCAATTGAATTGGCATACCGTTCGCCAAGCGTTTTGGGAATAATCTCGGCGAAGATGATTACAGCGAGCGTTAACCCGGCTGAAAAGAGGCCGATCCAGCGGTTTCCGAAGATATTGGCAGCGAGATCGCCGATCACAATGCTGCCGCCGATATTCGCGATATTGTTGATCACGACGATCGTACTGATCGGGCGGCCCATATTCGCGCGGATCTGGAGCAATGCGCGGGCCGCCGCTCCACCGCCTTCGGCAGCCTGGCGGACGCGGACAAGGCTAATTGAAAACAATGCAGCCTCGGCTCCTGAGCAGAGTGCTGAGACAGCGAGGACGATCCCGATCACAATAAAGAGTTGGCTCATAAGTATGGGGTATTGCGGATGCTATAACGCATTGTATCACGAGAAGCTGCTCTTCCATTGACAAGGTATCGGTTCCTCTTTATACTCATTATACAAATACTCATTAGATAAGTATAATCTGAAGGCCATGCGATGCCGGCGCAAAAACAGCCCTTCACCATCGAGCTTGCGTTGCTTGGGTTTGTCCGCGCAAAGCCGGCGCACCCATACGAGATCCACCAGCGGCTCTGTGAGAGTCGGGCGCTCGGGCTCGTCTGGCAACTCAAGCAGGCGCACCTTTATGCGTTGCTGTCCCGTTTGGAGGCGGCTGGCTATTTGGAGCGCACCACTGAAGCGCAGGTAAATCGTCCGCCGCGCAAAATGCTGCATCTGACCGCACAGGGGCAGGCGGTTTTCACGCGCTGGCTGGACGAACCGGTTGCCCACGGACGCGACTTCCGGCTGGAATTTCTGGCCAAACTCTTTTTCGCCCATCAGGAAGATCGCCAAACGGTTGCTGAACTGATCGAACGCCAGCGTGAGGCGTCCCGAGAGCGACTCCAGAGTCTGGCACGCCAATCCGCGAGCTTGCCGAGCGATCAGCCTTTTGAGCGGTTGGTGGTGCAATTTCGCCAGGGGCAGCTTGAGGCGACGCTGGCCTGGCTTGATCAGTGTGCGCAGGAGAGTGGGAAAGCGGTAAAGCGGTAGAACGCTAAAGCGGGTGAGTGATTCCGTAGTCCCGTAGTTCCGTGGTTCGGTGGTTCCGTAGTCCCGTAGTCCCGTAGTTCCG
>JBBRUG010000184.1:0-11954 GCA_038247995.1 Chloroflexales bacterium
GCGGACGTTGGCGGCTTCGCCGGAGCAGCGGCTGGAGATGTTGCACCTGGCGCTGGAAGGCGATGCGCGTTTCGGGGTGCTCGACTTAGAGCTGCGCAGCGGCGGCATGAGCTACACGGTGGATACTGCGCGGGAGCTGCACCGGCGGTTCCCCGCTGCGGCGCTGTTCTGGGTGCTGGGCACGGACCAAGTGCAGCGGTTGGCCGAGTGGAAGGACATCGGCGAACTGGCCGGCGCCCCCAGTCTGCTTTTTGTGGCGATACTGCGCTTCGGCACGCCCGCGAATGCCCTCGCGGTAGGGGATGCGCGGCAATTCTACATCGATGCTGACATCGAATTTGCGCTTCATGCGCTCGCCGACGTACTGCAAATGGGTTTCGCTGAGGCCGGCCAGCAGTGTCTCACCCGAATAGGCATCGCGCGAAGTTTGCAGCGTTGGGTCTTCGTCGATCATGCGCGTGAGCGCCACACCGAGTTTGTCGAGGTCGCTGCGGGCGTGCGGCTTCACAGTCGCCACAAAGGCGGGCGGCGGGAAGCTGATTGCGGCCAGCCGTAACGGGTTGCCGGTGCCGGTGAGCGTATCGTTGGTGCTGGTATCGGCGAGCTTGGCGATCACGCCGATGTCGCCGGGGCCAATCGCCTCGACTTCGGTCTGCTCTTTGCCGCGCACCATAAAGAGATGGCCGACCCGCTCTTCTTTGCCGGTGCGCGTATTCAGTACGCTGCTGTTGGCGCGCAGTTCGCCGCTAAAGACGCGCACATAACTGAGCTTGCCGTAGGTGTCGCTCACTGTCTTAAAGACGATCGCGCTCAGCGGTGCATCATTAGCGGCCTTGAGGCTGGTTGGCGTTTCGGCGGGCAGACTCACGGCTTCGACCGGCTTGCGCACGGCTGAGGGGATCGAATCGACGATGCCGTTCAGGAGTTGCGTGATGCCGGCCACTTCGAGCGCCGAACCGCAGAAGACAGGCACAATGCTGCCGTCGGCGATGCCGGAGCGCAGGCCGACGAGCAACTCGTCGCGGGTCAGCGCATCTTCGCCGCCCTCCAGGTAGCGCTCGATCAGGTCGTCGTTGGTGGCGGCGATCTTATCGATCAGCGCGCTGCGCCACTCGTGCATCAGGTCGTTGAGTTCAGCCGGCACATCGGATTCAACAAAACCGCCGTCATGCTGGGGCGAGACAAGCCAAGCCCGCTGTTGACGGAGCGAGATCAGGCCGCGAAAATCTTTGCCGCTGCCGATGGGGATTTGCATCGGGATGACTGCCGCGTCGAGGGTTTCCCGCGCCGCCTCGATGGTGCGATAGAAATTGGCATTATCGCGGTCGAGCTTGTTCACAAAGATCAGCCGCGGCACTTTGTGCTGCACGGCCAGTTCCCAGGCTAGTTCAGTGCCGACCTCAACTCCTGCTGCGGCATCAAGCACGAGCACCACGCCATCGGCGATGCGCATTGCGGCAGCCATTTCACCGGCGAAGTCGGCTGAGCCGGGCACATCAAGCAGATTGATCTTGTCGTCGTTCCATTCGACGGGCAATACCGCAAGCGAAACAGACATCCCGCGACGGTGCTCGTCGGGGTCATGGTCGCTCAAAGTCGACCCGTCCTCGACGCGCCCCATCCGCGGGATGGCGTGGGCGGTCATCAGCATTGCCTCGGCCAGCGTTGTCTTACCGCTGCCGAGGTGGCCTAGTAAGCCAATGGTGTGTAACCTTTCCGATCCATACGTACGCATAGCGGTCCTCCTTGACGCGTGCGGCACGCCGCCCGAGGTGGGCGGTGGTTAAAGAAAGGGGGTGTTAAGCAACCATTATAGGAGGGTTAAGGTGAAGATCAAGGGGTAACGCCGTAACACAGCCTTTGCGCCGGAAATGCACAGATGATGAGCTGGTAAGGGGGTACGTTGCATGATTCACTTTGCGCGATTATGGGCAGACGCCACAACAACGCCAGTATCTGGAACTGATCTTCATCGGCGCTTGGGATGGGTGTAACGTGGTGCCGTTCGCATAAAATAATAGGAAAAATCTTTACGTATGCCGCCGCCGAAACACCGCTCGTATGTGAGCCAACGCACCATCGACGACCTCTGGCTTGAAGCTGCGGCGCGGATTGGTCGGCAGATATCGGGGCGGCTCGCCGGCGCCCTGGCGTCGACCGCGAGACCTAGAGTTCCCGACTCAGCTGTATGCCGACTCCGTACTGGTGCTGTACGGTAAAACCGCCCCTTCTGAAACCTTGTCTTACGCTCTAGAGTGTCGTATCGGGGGCGCCGGCGAAGAGGTCGGCGACAGAAGTGCGTATGGGGAGTGTCGGTGAAACGAGATCTTCTGTAGGCAGAAGCGTGTCGAGGCGTTTGTAGAGGCCAAGGTGTTGATCCGGTTCGCTGAAGATAAGCACGTCGCGTTCGGCAGGGCGAATGATCCAATACTCCGGCACGCCGGCGCGGGCATAGGCATCGCGCTTGACATCAAGATCCTGCTCGGGATTAGATGGCGCGAGCACTTCGATCAGTAGCGCCGGGATGCCAAACACGCGGCGATGCTGCACCATGCCGAGATCTTCCTGACGGATCACCAGCACATCAGGCTGCACTGGATCACAACCCGGCATAAAGACGCCAATCGGTGCCCAGAGCGTAACCCCAACCCCAGCGTCATCGATCTGCTTGAACAGTACACGCACAATCTGCCGTACAATCCACTGATGAAATGCGCTGGGCGCAGTGGTCATATACAGCACCCCGCTGATAATCTCATAGCGGTTGCCGTCGGCAGGCAGGTTTTCCCAGCGCTCGCGATCCCAGTCGGAGCGATGTGAGCGCAGCGCGAGATCAACACTTGCTATGGTTGTTGTCATCGTGCCTCGTTCAATGCAAGCTTCGTTTGCGTATGGAAGGGGAGCAACCTGTAACCGACGCATCAGCGCCCACGCCCGACCTTCACCCCACAGCGCGCCGCAAGTGCCGGATCGGTGACCAGCCGACCCGGCGTAAATGCGTGTCCACCTCGACGGGGCGGTTTGTGCGCGAGGCGGCCACTGCGGCCGATGTGAGCGCCAGGCTGAGGATGTTATCTTCAATATCGGGATCAGGTTGGGCGTCCTCGGCGACGACCTGCGTAAAAAGATCGAGGCCGCGCGCCAGGCCAACGGGCTGGATATTCGGCACGGGCACCTGGCTCGGGGTTTCTTCTTCACCGCGATAGAACCAGACCGTCTCGTCGGCGTGCAAGACCAGGGCGCCTTCCGAGCCGACCAGGATCAACTCGCCGTCCCAGGCGCTGCGCGGCCCACGCGCCACCCAACTGCCGAAGTAGTGGACCGGAATGCCGTCGTCGAGCACCAGATCGACGGCGGCGCACGAGTTGCCGCTAAACCAGCTCCAGGCCGGGCGGAAACTGTGTGCGAACACCTGGCGTCCATTCAGGCCGGTGATGAAGCGGATCGAGTCGAAGTGATGAATTGCCATATCTTCGATCAGCACTTCGGGCATCTGTTCGCGCCAGCCACTGTTGCGGAAGGGGTGGCGAAACTGGCAGGTAACATAACCAAGCGTGCCGATTTTGCCCGCCTGTACTGCATCGCGCAGGGCGATGATATGCGGTTGCCAGCGTCGGCTCTGGGCCACCATCAGTCGGCCGTCGTTGGCGCGGGTGGCGTTCAGCAAGGCCACGCCATCGGCGAGGTTGCCCGCGAGCGGCTTCTCGCAGAGCGCCGGTAACCCGCGGCGCAGGATGGGCGCCATCACGTCGCGGCGCGTGTGCGGCGGCGTAACGACAAGCACGGCATCGGTGGCAACTTGTTCAAGCGCCAATCCAACATCGGTGAAATACGGCAGCGTTGCGTCGCCAACCGTCACGCTGACCGGCGAGTGGTCGACGACAGCGGCAACCTGCCAGCGCTTATCGGCGGCGATCACATCGAGCCAGGTGCGCCCCATTGCGCCAACGCCAACGACGATGATGCGTAGGGGTGTGATCCTCATGGTCCGCCTGACGCTCGCTCGGCAGCCTCACGCGCCCGACGGGCAAACTCGGCTGCCCGCTCTAGTCGTTCGGTCTTCGGATCAGTGCGCTCGACGTTACGCGGCCGGGTGAAGGGGGTGGCCGCCATTTTTTGGGTGATCCGCACCGTATCATTTATGAACGGTTGGGGGTCGCGTAACGTCTTCATGAGCCGCTCCGGCTTCACCTGCAAGAGTGCGCCGATGATGTTGAACGGGTAGCGGATCAACTGGTCGATATTCATGCGTACCAGGTTATCGAGCAGCGGATCGAGCAGATCGCGCCGATCGACGCCGGCAGGCGGCTGGATCACATCGAGCGTCTGACGGCGCAACTCCTCGGCCTTGGTGATCAACTCGACCGGCCCGGCGCCACGCAGCGCCGCCTGACAGGCCAGGCGGTGCCCACTGGCCAGGCGCCACTCCGGCATCCAGGCTTGTTCGATCGCATTCGGCGGGTTCAAGTATTTCGCGCCGGCCAACACACGGATCTGGCAGGTCTGACAGATGCCGTTGCCGTCGCAGACAAAACCGATATGGGCGGTATTGCGCCGGGCGATATTTAGTATAGTCTCGCCGGGTCGTGCCTCAAGCGCAACATCGTTCACGATCACAGTGGCCACAATGCCCTCCTCTGGATCAGTCGTATGGATAGCGGGAAAACCGGGTTACACTTTCTATTGTAGCATATTGAATAGGCGGATCTGCACACTAGCTGTGGTATCATGAATTGTATTGGCATAATGCATAGCGACGGAAAGCCGCATGAGGGAGGGCGTCGCCCCTCCCTTTTGATCTGTAACTGACTTGTCGCCGGCAGTAGGTGGATGGTTGTGCGCAGGGCTTCGATCGACGATCTGATGTGGCTGAATATTGCCGATATGCTGGTTGGCTTTGGAGTGCCGCGTAGTTCGGCCTTGCGCGGCCCGGCTGAATTGCTTTGTCGGGCGCCGGCGCGCCGTTTTGCGCACCAGTTGGCGCGCTTTGATGCGCAGGTTGCTGCGTATGGTCAGCAAGCCGGCTGCGCCTGGATTGTAGATCAGCTTGTGTTCAACCTGGCAGTTCACGGCCCGCCGTTGTTGGCTAGCGGGCCGCTGCTGGTGCTTGCCAATCACCCCGGCCTGCTCGATGGCGCCGCGCTCTTTGCGGCCATTCCCCGCGTCGATCTGCGCGTACTGGCTGTGCCGCGCCCATTTCTCCGCGCCCTGCCGCATATCGCCCAGACCGTTATTCCGGTTGGCGCTACACCGGCGAGTCGTGGCGCCGCTTTGCGGGTTGCCGCCCGCCATGTGCGCGCTGGCGGGGCGTTGCTCTCGTTCCCTGCCGGTCGGATCGAACCCGATCCGCTCGTCCTCGACGGCGCGACGGCAGCGCTCGCGGAGTGGTCGGCAAGTGTGGATCTGCTTGCCCGCCTGGCTGGTTCGGCCACGGTGCTGCCGGCAATCGTGGGCGGGGTAATCGCGCCGGCAGCGTTGCGCCACCCGGTTGTGCAGTTGCGCCGCCACGAAGCCGATCGGCATTGGCTCGCGGCGATCTGGCAGTTGATGCGCCCGGCGCTTGGGCGGACGGCTGTCCAGGTACGTTTTGGTCGGCCGATTGATGCAGCCGTTGAGGGGTTGAGTGGCCGGGTTACCGCCGAGGCTGCCCGCCTGATTGCGGAGTTACGCCGGCCATGATCACGCCGTTCAAGCGCTTGCGCCGCGCTTCGCCCCTGGCGATCATTTTTGCCTCAGTTTTTGTCGATATGCTCGGCTACGGGATGATCGTCCCGCTGCTGCCCTTCCTGATCCGCGAACAGACGGCGAGTGCCTTAGTGGTTGGCCTGTTCAGTTCGCTCTATGCGCTGATGCAACTGATCGTCGCGCCCTTGCTTGGCGCACTCTCGGATCGGATCGGGCGGCGTCCGGTGTTGATCGGCTGCCTGTTCGGCTCGGGCCTGGCCTATCTGCTGCTTAGCGTCGTGAGTTCGCTGGAACTAATCGCGCTCGCCGTCGCGCTTGGCGGGGCGGCCGGAGCGAGCAACGCAACGGCGCAGGCCTACATTACCGATGTGACGCCGCAGGAGCAGCGCGCACGTGGCTTGGGCTTGATCGGCGCCGCTTTCGGGTTGGGCCTGATGATTGGCCCGGCGTTGGCCGCGCTGCTCAGCCCGTATGGCCTGGGTGTACCGGCCCTGGCGGCAGGCGGTTTTGCGCTGGTGAATACACTCTACGCGTTGCTTGTGCTGCCTGAGTCGCTGCCGCCTGAACGCCGAACGCGCCAGCAGCTGCGTTTCGGTGGCCTGGTCGCACGGCTGGCGACGGCACTGGCGTTGCCGCTGATTCGGTCATTGTTGCTGGCGATCTTCTTACTGAATCTGGCCTTTAATGGGCTACAGAGCAATTTTCCGCTGTTTAGCAGCGATCGCTTTGGTTGGGATGCCCAGGCAAATGGGATCTTTTTTGCCTTCGTTGGGGTCTGCGCCGTGATCACCCAGGGCTTTCTGGTTGGGCGGGTGCAGCCGATCTTTGGCGAGATTCGGCTTGTCGTGGCCGGCCTTGGTTTGATGGCGCTGGCACTCGGTTTGATGGCGCTGGCCACAGCGGCGTGGATGCTCTACCCGCTGGTGGGCCTGATCGCATTGGGCAGCGGCCTGGCGATTCCATCAATTACGAGCCTGGTCTCGCAGCGCTCACCGGAGAGCCAGCAGGGCGCAGTGCTGGGCGGCATGCAATCCGTGCTCAGCCTGACCCTCATTTTCGGCCCGGCGATCGCGGGGTTGCTCTTCGATCTATTCGGCCCTGGTGCGCCCTATCTTGCGGGCAGCGCGCTGGCCGGTGCGGCGCTGCTGGCAGTAAGCTTAGGTGAGCAACCGACATGAGGGGTCTGTGAACGGGGTTTGCTTGCATTCGGCCAAGTGTGCCCGCTGGCTTCGCAAAGTCCAGCCTGCGCCCGTTGGCTGAGCTTGTCGAAGCCGGCGCCTGTACCGGAAAACGTTCTTTGCACACTAAAGAGCATAGTGCATATGTACGCCACCTGCAATATTCATCTTTAGCTCTCAGTACTGAGCAGCCAACATATTTTTGGAGATACCAATGGAGCTTCAACCGGGAGAAACAATTGAACGGATGGCTACAGCTGTCATGCCGACCCGCTATGGTGTGTTTGATCTGCACGTGTACGTGGATGGGCTGGGCAAAGAACATGTGGCGCTGACGGTGGGCGACCTTGCCACAGATTGCGGCGCCGCTGTGCTGGCGCGCCTGCACTCGGAGTGTCTCACCGGCGATGTATTCGGCTCGCATCGCTGCGATTGCGGCGAACAGTTGGCCGCGAGTATGATCAAGCTTCAAGCCGCCGGGCGGGGGGTGCTGCTGTATCTGCGTCAAGAGGGACGCGGGATCGGGCTGATCAACAAGATCCGCGCCTATGCGCTCCAGGAGCAGGGGCTTGATACGGTTGATGCGAACCGCGCGCTTGGCCTGCCCGACGATAGCCGCGACTATGGGGCGGCAGCAGTGATCCTGCGTGATCTGGGTGTTCAAAGCGTGATCTTGCTTACCAATAACCCACAGAAGATCATTGGCATCGAGCGGTATGGCATTCCGGTGGTCGAACGGTTGCCCATACTTGTCGCCCCGAACAGTATTAATCGTCCGTATCTAGAGACGAAACGCACCCGGATGGGACACATGGTTTGAATGAAAAGGGCAAAAGGCAACATTGGCACCGCGCGAGGGTTGTATGCCTCATGCCTCACGCCTTGCTTGTTCCAGCGCTTCCAGGTAGCGCGCCGTCGTATCGTTCCAGGTGGGTAACGCGGCGGCACGGGCGCGGGCTGTGGCGGCGAGGCGGGCGCGCAGTGCTGTGTCGTGGGTAAGCCGCTGCAACCCGGCGGCGAGTGCCGGAAAATCGTCGGGTGGGACGCACAACCCTGCCGATCCTACCAGTTCCGGCACCGGCCCGCTGGTACACGCCAGCACCGCTAAGCCATAAGCCAACGCCTCGGCAAACACGATCCCGTAGCCCTCGAAGCGGCTCGGCAGCACAAACAGATCGGCGCCGGCATAGGCATGCGCCAGATCGGTGTCGTTCACTGCACCGCGCACGATCACCGGCGCAGCGCTCGCGGCAATCGCGGCATGTACCGCAGCAGTATAAGCTGGATCGGCATGCGTCTCGCCGATCAGTTCAAGTTGCCAGCCTGCCGGCGCAACTATTCCCCAGGCCTGCACCAACTCCAGAATCTGCTTACGCGGAATCCATTGGGCGACACAGAGGGCAGTGTAGGGGCGGACAGGTGGGCCTGCTTTTTGGGGTGGGGTTTTTACAGGATCGCGTCCTGATGCCCTATTCTCCTCATCCCCTCTGCCCCCTGCTCCCCCAAGAGGAGCAAGGGGAGCCGTGCCACATTCGGCATTGTGAGGTGGGTTCGAGGGGCGGCCAGGTGGGTTCAAGGGGCGGACACATGGGTCCGCCCGTACGGGGCTAGCGAGGCGATCAAAGCCGCCTGAAGCGATGGTAATGCGTTCCGGCGGTGCGCCGCGTTCGATCAGGGTTGCTGCGCCGTAGGTGCTCACGGTGATCAGCCAGTCGGCGCGCAAGAGGGCTGCCTCGGCAGCGCGATCGGCGGGATCGGCGTGTTCACCGGCCATGCTCGGCAGTTCATGGATCATCGCCACCAGCGGGCGCTGGGCTTGCCACGTTGCCAGCCAGGGCGCACAGACGATGCGCGCCAGCGCATCAACCACGATTACATCGTAGTCTGGCGCATGCACTTGCGCCCCGAGTTGTGCAGCCGCAGTGCGTTGGGCAGCAGGATCAACCGCTCCGGCTACGATCTCCGTTACCCGGTGGCCGCGTTGCCGCAAGCGCATATGCACTTCGTGATGGTAGAGGTAACCACCGGTGCGGCGCGTTGGATCACCCACGGTTATGAATGCAATGAGCATAAGCTTTCTGGATCGTCGTCTGCAGACGAAGGACGAAGGACGGTGGGTTTTCGTCGTTGGTCGATGGTCGTGTTTACATTAGCGCTGCAGTATAGCCCGCATACACGCCCGGATTCTCCCAGACGCGCACGCTCAACTCAACCAGCGGCTGGCCGGCGAGTGCTGTAGCTAGCCGCTCCCAGCAGAAACGGGCCACCCGTTCGACGGTAGTGTTCGTGCCGGCCAGACCAGGCACTTCGTCCAGGTTGGTGTAATGCAGATCGGCAACCAGCGCATCGACGGCGGCCTGCAGCGCGGTGATGTCGAACAGGGTGCCGTCGGTGTGCAGATCCGCCCCGCGTACGGCGGCCTCTAACTTGTAGGTGTGGCCGTGCAGGCGCGTGGCCGGGCCAAAATTGCCCACCAGCCGATGCGCCGCTTCGAACTGAGCTGTAACGCCAACTTCGTACATAGAAAGATCCTATTGCGTATTGCGTATTTCCCGCACGCCCTCACGGCCTAAGTGGTGCATCCGCCAAGTTCCTTGCCAGGAGGGTTCGGGAGGGCTTCGCCCTCCTGAAACCCTTTCCCTAGCAACGAGCGTAAGCGAAGTTGCCGGATGAACCACTAGTACTCAAAAACAACCTGCACCACTTCCGCAGCGCCGGCATCTACCAGGTTATAGGCTTCGGCGGCGGCGCTGATGGGGAAGCGCTGACTGACCAGTTCGGCCAGGCGCAATTCGCCCAGCAGGCGCAGGACGGTGGCCGAGCGCCGAGCGGTGTCCCAGCGCGGGGTAAGTTCGGGCGCGAGCCGGCCCACTTGCGCGGAGCGCACCCGCACTCGCCCACGATGAAAATGCCCGCCGAGTTCCAGGCTCACCGGTTTGGTGCCGTACCAGGACGCAGCTACGACGCTGCCCTCAACTGCCACACAGTCGATCGCGCTCTGGAGCGCTGCCGGCGCGCCGCTCACTTCGATCGCGACATCAACGCCGCGCCCGGCTGTCAGTTCGCGCACCTGATCAGCCAGTTCGGCGCCGGGGGCCAGCACAACATCAGCGCCCAGCCTCCGCGCCAACTCCGCCCGCTGCGGGTTCGGTTCCACAGCGATCACCAGACCCGCCCCGGCCATCCGCAGCAGTTGAGCCGTAAGCAGGCCGACAACACCCTGCCCACATACCAGCGCGGCCTCCCCAAAGCGCAACCCCGCGTCGTGGACAATGCCGAGCGCCGTCTCGACATTGGCATAAAACACGCCCAGCGCGGGATCGAGCGCCTCCGGTAGGCGCAGCGCCAAGCTGGTGGGGATCACAAAATGGTTCTGGTGCGGGTGCAGGCAGAAGATCGCGTCGCCAACTGTAAACCCGGCCACCTCCGCGCCGACATCGATCACACGCCCGACGCAGGCATAGCCATACTTGATCGGGAAGCCATAAGCGCCGGCGAGGGTCGGCAGATCAAGCGCCATGCCCTCCGGTACCTGGCCCCGATAGACCAGCATCTCGGTGCCATGGCTGATCGCCGAGGCGCACGCCGCAACGCGGATCTGGCCTGATTCGGGCGGCGGCACGGCTTCGTTGCGCAGTTCTACCGTGCGCGGAGCGCAAAACCAGACCGCCTGCGTTTCGATAGCGCTCACGCTGCGCCCGTTTCTGTCGGGGCCGGGTAGCCGATGCGTCCCTCGACAACCAGATCGACGCCATAGGGCGTAACGGTTACGTCGTGCAGGCTATAGGCATCGGCGAGCCGCTGAAGGCCAAGATCGCCCACGGCGCTGATCCCGGTGCCGAGGATCTTGGGCGCAATTGTGACCGCCAGGTGATCGGCCAGATGCTCACGCAGGAGGTTGGTGATCAGCGCGGCGCCACCTTCAACCATTACGTTGGCGATGCCGCGCGCGCCTAGTTCGTCGAGCAGTGCGGCCAGATCGACCCCGCCGCCCGGCGCCGCCGGCAGTTCGAGTACGGTAGCGCCTAATTCCGTCAGCCTGGTGCGCGCTTCCGCCGGCGCCGGTGCAACAGCGGCAATGATCGTACCCGTAGCGGCGCCGTCGCGCAGCACGCCGGCGGTGAGCGGAATGCGCAAGTGCGAGTCAACGACAATCCGCAATGGGTCGCGCCCGGCCACCAGCCGCACCGTGAGCCGGGGGTCGTCGGCGAGCACCGTGTTCACCCCAACCATAATCGCTGCGTGGCCGGCGCGCTGGGTATGGCTAAAATGCAGCGACTCAGGGCCGCTGATCCACTGCGAATTGCCGTGGCGCGTTGCCAGGCGGCCATCGAGCGTCTGCGCATAACTAATGGTAACGCTAGGTCGCGGCATAGACGCTCCAAGGTAAAGCCAAAAACCTGATGGGCTCAGGCTTCTCTATGGCGCATAATCGTCACAATCGATCCAGCAAGCACGGTATCGTCGAGACGCACAAACGGCTTGGCGACGCGCACTTCGACGCTAGTAACCTGAGGATGGTTCGCCAGCACAGCGGCGGCGATGCGCTCGGCCACGGCTTCGGTAAGCTTGAGCGGCGGCCCGGTCACGATGTTGCGGGCGATCTGGTGTACCTGGCTGTAATCAACCGTCGCGTCGAGA
Organism: Chloroflexales bacterium; assembly: GCA_038247995.1. Classification (GTDB taxonomy): domain Bacteria; phylum Chloroflexota; class Chloroflexia; order Chloroflexales; family Chloroflexaceae; genus JBBRUG01. The sequence goes on from JBBRUG010000184.1 coordinate 11,505, forward strand.
TCGTCGGCCACGCCAGCGGCGCGCAGATCGAGGTGCAGCGTTACATCAACCACGAAGCGTTGGCCGAGCGTGGTTTCCTCGGGACGCGTGCCGTGGTAGCCGAAAAGATGCATACCTTGCAGGGTGATCGTGTCCATAGGTTTTACTGGAGGGCCGAAGCCTTCGCTGCGGCCTTACGCTACCGCCGTCAGGCCATACATCAGCGGCACAGCGGGTACATCGTTCGGGGGCAACACACGCCGATCCGCCGCGGCGTGCATGCGCTCGAAGGGCCGTTCGCCGTTCACAAACGGGTATTCGTGCAGGGCCGTGATGCACAGCTTCGCCTGGGCCAGCGCCGTCACTACCTCGCCAAGGCTCCAACGGTAGAGCGTACATGGTTCAGGGTTGGTGAAATCGACCGCGCCGGGAGCAAACCCGGCCGGGGTTAGCCCGCCGCCTGCCGCGCCC
>JBBRUG010000185.1:0-11792 GCA_038247995.1 Chloroflexales bacterium
AGCGGCATCTTCGGCGCTGTGCTTGCCACACTGCCCGCGATCGCCACGCGCATGGTCGTCTTCGATACCGCCGTGGTTGACCTCACGGCCGATCTGCACGATCCCGTGGATCTGCTCTTCGGCGTGCAACTCGGCGGTGGCACCGATATCAACCAGGCGCTCGCCTATTGTCAAAACCTCGTGCGCCGCCCGCAAGAGACAATTCTCGTCCTCGTCAGCGACCTCTACGAAGGCGGCAATCAGACCGAAATGCTGCGCCGCGCCGCCGACCTTACCGCCATGGGCGTCCAGGTGATCGCCCTGCTGGCCTTGAGCGACAGCGGCGCCCCGGCTTACCACCACCCAAACGCTGAGGCGTTCGCCGCGCTTGGCGCGCCCGTCTTCGCCTGCACCCCCGACCGATTTCCCGAACTCATGGCCGCCGCAATCGGGCGCCAAGATCTGGGCCTTTGGGCGGCCAAACAGGGCATCGTCACTACTCGCGCAGGGTAACCGGCCTGTGGCATATGCAGCCTGGCCAAGCCGGTCGCCGCTTGATCCGCCGTGTAACCTCTGGGATTGTGCTTGCGCTGGGCGATTGCGGCGCTCTGCGGTGAGGAGCACTACGTCGCCAAGGGTTTCGACCCATGGATCTCCAAAGCGCCGGTGCTGATCGTGCCCTGCACCAGCGAGGCGGCCTACCACCGGCGTTACCAGGAGACCGCCAAGGTCCAAGTCCAAGACGACGGCAGTGAGATTAGCTGGCCGGTGCCCTACTGGCACATGGATGTCGGCTGCGCCGTGATGGTGCTGCTCCTCGCGGTGGTGGATGAGGGCCTCGCGGCGGGATTCGCCGGGTCGTGGGATCTCGATGGGCTGCGGGCGCTGCTCGACATTCCGGCCGAGATGACTCCGGTAGGTGTGATCCCGGTGGGCCATCCCGCACCCGACAAGCCTTCACCCTCGCTGAAGCGCGGTCGTAAGGCCGAGGCCGAATTTGCGCATTATGAGGGCTGGGGCGGGCTGCGGGCTGCGGGCTGCGGGCCGAAGGTCTATGATTCGTAGTCATTCGTCTCTGGTCATTCGTCTGTGGTCATTCGTCTTGCGCACAGCGCACCGTCAGACTGTGAACCGACAATTTATCAAGGAAGAACTATCCCATGCAGCTCCACCCCGACCTACACCTCCTGCCGCTTACCTTCGAGCGTGACGGCCAGCTCAATACGCTGAATCTGAGCCTGATCGTCGATCCGGTTCACGGCCTGACGCTGGTAGATACCGGCTTACCGGGGATGGTCGAACAGATCAGCACGGCGATTGCCGAAGCAGGGTTTTCCGTCGATCAGCTCACGCGGATCAGCATTACCCACCAGGATCGCGATCACATTGGCTCGCTACCCGAAATGGTCGCCGCAAGCGGAGCACCCGTTCTGGCCCATCCGCTGGAGGAGCCCTACATCGACGGGCGCACCGAACCGCTAAAGTTCGCCATATTCCGCCAACGCCCCGGCGGCGCGGAGATGGTCAAGGAGCTGATCAAGCAGTTCCGCCCCATGCCGGTTAATCACCTACTCAACGACGGCGACCGGCTCGACATTGCCGGCGGCGTGCGGGTAATCTTCACGCCCGGCCACTCGCCCGGCCATATCTGCCTCTACCTTGAGCGCAGCCGCATCCTGCTCGCCGGCGATGCACTGACCGCCAACAACGGCCGCCTCAACGGCCCAAACCCGCCCGTCACCCCCGACATGCCCGCAGCCATGCGCTCAATACAGAAGCTCGCTGCCCTCGATATAGCTGCGATCGTCTGTTATCACGGCGGCGTTGTGGAGGATGATCCAAACGGTCAATTGCAGCGCATTGCCGGAGAGCGATAAAGCGGGAGAGCGCTAGTGCAGGAGCGCAGGAGCGCAGGAGCAGCGCATCCTGAGTAGCGCGCAGCGCGTATCGAAAGATCTCGCGTCCTGCCGCCTCGCCGCTGCCCGCCCGCCGCTGCCCGCCCGCCGCCGTACGGGCGACCCTCGTGGTCGCCCCGCCCGCGCTGCCCGTGCCGCTTTAGCGGCCGAGCAGCGTCAACACAATCCGCAGGCGCTTCAGCGCCTGGTCTACCCGCCCATCGCCCCGTCCGTTGTACAATAGCAGTAATTCCGCTGATAACCCGCTAGGATTGAGGGAGGACCGCATGACGACCGAAGCCCTGAATGTTACCGACCCGACCGCCGCTCACGCAGTTGCCTATGATGATCCGCTCTACCAAAAAGCGCTGGATCACGTCTGGATTCATACCGTTAATTATGTCGAGCTAGCCGAGCGTCAGGGCCTGCATGTCTTCGAGCGCGGCGAGGGTTCGACGCTTTATGACGCGCGCGGCGAGGCTTGGATCGATGCATTGGCCGGGCTCTGGGTGGTGAATGTCGGTCACGGCCGCCGCGAGATCGGCGAGGCCATGGCCGAACAGGCCAGCAAGCTCGCTTATGTCTCCTCGGCGGCCTACACCTCGGTGCCGGCGGTACAGCTTGCCGAAACGCTCGCCCGGATCACCCCCGGCGACTTGCAGCGGGTCTTTTTCTCGTCGGGCGGCTCCGAGGCTGTCGAGACGGCGATCAAGATCGCCAAGCAGGTGCAAGGCTTGCGCGGCTTCCCCAAGCGCTATAAGTTCATCGCTCGCCGTGGTTCTTACCACGGAATGACCTACGGCGCCATGAGCTTGACCACCGGCAATCGTACGTCGCAGGAGCGCTTTTTCGGCCCGCTGATGGACGGCGTCTACCATGTGCCTTCGCCCAACCACTATCGCAACGACTTCGGCCTGGAAGGCGAAGCAGGCGATGTGATGTGCGCCAAGTGGGTCGAGCAGGAGATTGTATTCCAGGGGCCGGAGACGGTCGCCGCAGTGATTGCTGAGCCGATCTCATCGGCTAATGGTGTGCATATCCCCTCGCCGAGGTATTTCCAGTTGCTCCGCGAGATCTGCGACCGCCACGGCGTGTTGCTGATTCTGGACGAGGTGATCAACGGCTTCGGACGCACCGGCAAGTGGTTCGCCACCGAACACTTCGGGATAACGCCCGACATTATGACTATGGCCAAGGGGCTTTCGAGCGGCTACGCGCCGATCGCGGCCACAATTGTGCGCCCCGAGGTGTTTGACGTGTTCATGAGCGAGAAGAACACGGTGAACCACCTGCTCACTTTCGGTGGGCAGGCCGTTGCCGCCGCCGCAGCGCTGAAGAATATCGAGATCATCGAGCGCGAGGGGTTGGTGCAGCGTTCGGCCGAGATGGGTGAATACCTGCTCGCCGGGCTGCGCTCGCTGCGCGACAATCACCCCACCGTCGGCGATGCGCGCTGCCTGGGTTTGCTCTGTGCAATCGAATTGGTGAAGGACAAGGGCACAAAAGAGAAGTGGGCGCGTGATTCGGACTTCATCAAGCGTGTTGGGCAGTTGGTGAACGAGCGGCGCATGCTTACCCGCGTCTGGGAACTGCTCCACATCGCCCCGCCGCTGGTGATCACCCACGCCGAGATCGACCGGATCATCGCCATCCTCGATGAGAGCATCGGCATCACCGAAAAGGAATTTGGTTATTAGAGCGTGACGGCCCCGGCGACTTTGTCGCCGGGGCCGTCATAGATGACGCTTTACGCATATTGCTCCAGTGCATGCTGCACCGCCGCCAGAAAAGCATCAGCGGTCGCGCCGTCGGTGATCCGGTGGTCGAAGGTGAGCGAGAGGTAAGACATCGAGGCGATGGCGATCGCATCCACACCGCCCTGGCTGATCACTATTGGCCGCTTGACGATCGCGCCGACGCCGAGGATGCCGGCCTGGGGCTGATTGATGATCGGCGTGGCGAAGAGACTACCGCTCGTGCCATGGTTGGTGATTGTGAACGTGCCGCCCTGCGTCTCGTTGGGCTGAAGGCGTCGGGTACGCGCACGCTCGGCCAGATCGTTCACAGCGCGGGCCAGGCCCAGCAGATTCTTCTCGTCGGCGTCACGCACAACCGGCACCAGCAAACCCTCATCGAGCGCAACGGCCACGCCGATGTGCATGCGGCGGTGTTGCACAATGCCCTGCTCGGTGAAACTGCCGTTCAGCACCGGCACTGCCTGTAGCCCGGCGACGACAGCCTGAATGAAATATGGCGTGAAGGTGAGCCGCACGCCCTGGTGCTCGAAGGCGGCTTTGTTCGCATTCCGATGCGCAATCACCCGCCCCAGATCGACCTCCATCACGGTAGTGACGTGGGGCGATGTGCGCACTGAGCGCTCCGTATGCTCGGCGATCGCCCGGCGCATCGGCGAGAGCGGGATCAACTCGGCGTCTTCGGGAAGAGCCGACATCTGCGGGTTGCGGGCTGCGGGTTGCGGGCTGGTAGGCGGCGCGCTGAAGCTCGCACCTGGGTTGGCGGGAGCGCGGCTTGCGGGTTGAAGCCCTGTGCCGCTCGCAGGAGCCATCGCAGGCTCGGCCAGGAACCGCAGTACATCCTGCTTCGTCACCCGACCGCCCTGGCCGCTGCCGGTGATCAGGGCTGGGTCGAGGTTATTTTCAGCTACCAGGCGCGCCACAACCGGCGAGAGGAAGGTATTGCGCTCGGCAGGCGAGGCATCAGGCGCCTCCGTAACCGCAGGCGCAGGTGTTGATGCGTCGCGACGCATCCCTGCAACTTCACCGCCATTATGACCCTCGTGGTCACCCGCCGCCTGCGCCCTGCCGTCTGACCCATGCAGGCGCGCGATCACCGTGCCGACCCGCACCGTCTCGCCTTCGGGCACCAGAATCTCAGCCAGCGTGCCGGCTTCGGGCGCGGGCACTTCGGTGTCCACCTTGTCGGTGATCACCTCCAGCAACGGCTCGTATTTCGCCACCGTCTCGCCGGGTTGCTTCAACCAGCGCCCGACCGTTCCTTCCGTCACGCTCTCGCCCAGTTGGGGCATCGTGATGTCTGTTGGCATAGGGAAATATCCGTTGGTTGGGGTTTCGGCTATGCCGAAACCCCAACCAACCCACACTTAATAGGCGGCGAGTTTACGCATTGCGGCGGCAATCTTCCCCGGCGAGGGCATAAAGGCGTCTTCCAGCGGCTTGGCAAACGGCATCGCCGGCACATCAGGGCCGCCGAGGCGCGTCACCGGCGCGTCGAGATGTTCAAAGGCATGCTCGGCGATCAGCGCCGCGATCTCGCCGCCGAAACCGCCGGTCAGGTTGTCTTCATGCACAATCAGCGCCTTGGCCGTCCGGCGCACACTGGTGAGGATCGTGCGCGTGTCGAGCGGGCGCAGCGTACGCAGATCGACTACCTCGACGCTCACACCCTCGTTGGCGAGCGTTTGCGCGGCCTCCAGCGCATAGTGCAGCATCAGGCCATACGCAAAAACGCTCAGATCTTCGCCGGGGCGCTTAATATCGGCAGGGCCAATCGGCACGCGATAGTCTTCGTCGGGCACCTGGCCTTTGATCAAGCGGTAAGTTTTTTTGTGCTCCAGGAAAAGCACCGGGTTAGGATCTTCGACGGCGGACTTAAGTAAGCCCTTCGCGTCATACGGGGTAGCGGGGGCAACGACTTTGAGGCCCGGCACATGGGCGAAGAACGCTTCGATGCTCTGGCTGTGGTAGAGCGCGCCGTGAATACCGCCGCCGTACGGGGCGCGGATCACCATTGGCACCGTCCAGTCGCCGTTCGAGCGATAGTGAATCCGCGCCGCCTCCTGCACGATCTGGTTGAACGCCGGGGCGATAAAATCGGCAAACTGGATCTCGGCGATCGGCAGGGTGTCGTTCATGGCTGCGCCAATACACGCGCCGACGATCACACTTTCGGCCAGCGGCGCATCGATGATCCGACCGGGGTACTTGGCGTGCAACCCTTCGGTAACTCTAAAGACACCGCCACGGATACCCACATCCTCGCCAAATACGAACACCCGCGCATCATCGGCCATCATTTCGTCGATCCCCTGGCGGATCGCTTCGAGCAGGTTGATTTCCGGCATGGAACATCATCCGTAGATAAGGCGCCGTAGGGGCGCGTCGCGACGCGCCCCTACGGCGCATACACATGGTCGTACAGCGTCTCTGGGTCCGGCAGGGGCGCTTGCTCGGCGGCGTCGGTCGCGGCGTCCACCTCGGCAATAATCGTCTGGCGTAGCTCGCGTTCCGCATCCTCACCCAACAGGTCGTGCTCCTGGAGGTACGCGGCAAAGCGTACCACCGGATCGTGCTGGCGTAGGCGCTTAAGTTCGGACGAGGGGCGATAGGTACGGTCGTTATCGTCGCTGGAGTGCGCCGTCATCCGCACCACGCGGGCCTCGATCAGCGTCGGGCCATCGCCCCGGCGCGCCCGCTCGACGGCGCGGCGAGTCACTTCGTACATGGCCAGCACATCGGTGCCATCGACGGTGATGCCGGGCATGCCGTACGCTGCGGCACGATCGGCCACGTTGGCCACAGCCATTTGCAGCTTTTGCGGCACACTGATCGCGTATTCGTTATTCTCGCACTGGAAGATCGCCGGAAGCTGATGGATGGCCGCGAGATTGAGCGCTTCGTGGAAATCGCCCTGGCTGGTAGTGCCTTCACCGAAACTCGTCCAGACCACGGCGTCGCCGCCTTTGATCCGTTCCGCGAGGCCAATTCCGGCGGCGTGGGCGATCTGCGTGCCGACCGGCGATGATTGGGTAACAATCTTCAGCCGCCGACTGCCGTAGTGAGCCGGCATCTGCCGGCCGCCCGAACTGGGATCGGCGGCGCGGGCAAACAGCGCCAGCATTACCTCGGTGGGCGTCATGCCCATTACCAATACACTGGCTAGGCCCCGATAGTAGGGCAGCGTAAAATCTTTGCCGCGCGTCAGCGCGAAGGCTGCGCCCACCTGGGCCGCCTCGTGGCCCTGACACGAGATTACAAAGGGCGCTTTTCCGCCCCGGTTGAGCAGCCACATCCGCTCATCGATTGTCCGGGCCAGCAGCATAAAGCGAAACATTTCGCGCAGCGTCTCCGGCGCGAGGGACGGCCCATCACCAGATGGCGACAGAACAACATCCGACGTTGTGAGCGTCATAGTCTCCCTTTCCTCTGGCTACGCAAAACGCCTCAGTGCCGGCGCACCGAGGCGGAATCACGCCAATCGCTACGCAGGCCGCGCAGCCAGGCACGTGTTCGCTTCCGTCGGCGATGACGGTATTGCCGGTAGTGTAACACATGCCCAGAAGCTGATGCAAAACGATTGACCGGCGAGATGCGCTATAATGCCTGTTACCTGTTACCTGTTACCTGTTGCCGGATGCCGGATATCCGGTGTAAGGCCGAAGCAGCGCCACCAGCGGATTCGGTTCGGGATCAAGCTATACCAGGAGCGCCGCTGCGGCCCTACCGGCGGCGTCCGTGATCCGCCCCGCTGCGGCCCTCCCGGCGGTGTCCGTGATCTGCCCGCCGGCGCCGATTACCCGCCACCTTCGTCCTTCGTCCTTCGTCCTTCATCCTTCGTCCTTCGTCCTTCGTCCTTCGTCCTTCGTCCTTCATCCTTCATCCTTCATCCTTCATCCTTCGTCCTTCGTCCTCCTTGCTGGAACGGAAACCCCATGCCCCGATCTCTGCTGCTCCTGATCATCGTTGTACTTGTTCTGAGCGCATGCGGCCAACCTACTGCGCAACAACCTGTGCCGCCAACGACCAGCGCCACAAGCGAGCCGACAACGCCGGAGGTTCCGCCCACCCCAACGCTCGATCTGCCGACCCCGCCGCCGCAGATCACGGCCGCCCCGGCGCCCGCCGAGGCCCCGATCCCCGCCGGTTGGTGGAATGGCGCAGTCTGTTATGAGATCTTCGTGCGCAGCTTCTACGATAGCAACGGCGACGGGATCGGCGATTTTAATGGGCTGATCGAAAAGCTCGCTTACATCAACGACGGCGATCCGAATACAATCAATGATCTCGGCGCAACGTGCATCTGGCTGATGCCGATCTCCGATGCCACCAGTTACCACGGCTACGATGTGATCGACTACTTCGCCGTACATCCTGAGTACGGCACGAACGACGATTTTAAACGCCTGGTCGAAGCAGCCAATGCACGCGGGATCAAGGTCGTCATCGATCTGGTGTTAAACCACACCTCGGTCGATCACCCCTGGTTCCAAGAGGCCCTGCGCGACCCGAACTCGCCCTACCGCGACTTCTATCTCTGGTCGAACGACAAGCCGCTTTATCGCGGCCCATTCGGCAATAACGAGGTCTGGCACAAGTCGCCGGTCGCTGATGAATATTACTACGGCCTCTTCTGGAGCGGCATGCCCGACCTGAATTATCGCAATCCGGCCGTTACCGCCGAGGCGCAGCGGATCAGCCTGTTCTGGATCGAGGAAATGGGCGTCGATGGGTTCCGTCTCGATGCGATCAAACACATGATCGAGTATCAGGCTGCTCAGGCCGACACTCCCGAGACACACGAGTGGCTGCGCGCCTACCGCCAGTTCCTCGACGCCCGCGCACCCGGCACCTTCACGATTGGCGAGATCTATGACGCCGGCCCGAGCGCGCTCGAAAACTACTTCCCCGATCAGCTTTATTACTATTTTGAGTTCGAGGTAGCCGCCGCCATCCGCACCGCCGCCAACATCGGCCTCGCGAGTACTTTCCGCAAGGCCGTCGATGCCGCCTACACCGAACTGCCCGACCAGCGCTGGTCGGCGTTCCTCACCAACCACGATCAGAACCGGGTGATGTCGGGCTTCCGCGATGATGTGAGCAAGGCCAAGATTGCGGCCTTCGCGCTACTGACCATCCCCGGCATGCCCTTTGTGTACTACGGCGAAGAGATCGGCATGGTCGGCGTGAAGCCCGATGAAGATATTCGTACGCCGATGCAGTGGACGAAGGAAGAGTTCGGCGGGTTTACTGCCGGGCTACCCTGGCGCAACCCGCAGGGCGATTATCCGGTGAAGAATGTGCTTATGCAGGAGGAAGACCCCGACTCGCTGCTCAACACGTACCGCCGGCTGATCCATCTGCGCGTCAACACGCCGGCCCTCGCCGGCGGCGACTTTACACCGCTCGAAACCGATAGCAGCAGCGTTAGCGCCTTTATGCGCCATACCGACGAGCAGACCCTGCTGATCGTAATTAATTTCGACGGAGCAACCCTGCCCAACGTCGCGATCAGCGGCGCCGCAGCCGGCCTCGCGCCCGGCGCCTACACGCTCACTACGCTCTATGGCGCAGCCGCACCGCCTGAACTCAGCGTTGGCCCCGACGGCACGCTCGCCGGGTATGTACCGCTGGCCGAGATCCCGGGTCGGACGGGCTATGTGTTTGAGTTGAATACGCCGTAGGGGCGCTAATCCACTATGATCCGCACTGTCACCGCAACACGTTATGTCACGCCGCTCCGTGAGGGCGGCTCGTTGCCCGCCGTCATCGAGGCCGACGACGATGGGCTGTATGTGCTCAAGTTTCGTGGCGCCGGCCAGGGACCGAAGGTGCTGATCGCCGAACTGATCTGCGGCGAACTCGCCCGCGCGCTCGGCCTACCGGTGCCTGAAATTGTCCTGGTTGATCTCGACCCGGCCCTGGGGCGCAACGAACCCGACGGCGAGATCCAGGATCTTGTCGCTGCGAGCGCCGGCCTCAACCTCGCGCTCGACTTTCTCCCCGGCGCGCTCGCCTTCGACCCGCTCGATGCGCCGCAGGTTGATCCGCAACTCGCCGCTGCAATCGTCTGGTTCGACGCCTACACTACCAATGTCGATCGCACGCCGCGCAATACGAATCTGGTCGTCTGGCACCGCCAACTGTACCTGATCGACCATGGCGCCGCGCTCTACGTTCATCACGCCTGGGGCGACTATCTTACGCGGGCGCGCAGCCCATTCGGCGCCATCCGCGACCATGTGCTGATCCCGGCTGCCGCCGATATTCGCGCCGCCGACGCTCGATTGGCGCCGCAGGTCACGCCGGCATTGATCCGCGACTTGGTGAACGCCGTGCCCGACGATTGGCTTGCTGCCGCCTCGGCATTCGACAGCCTGGCCGAGCATCGCGCAGCCTACGTGAATTACCTCACCGAGCGCCTGGCTCCGCCGCGCGCGTTTGTGGAGGAGGCGGCCAATGCCCACGCGCAGCGCATTTGAGTACGCCATTATCCGCGTTGTGCCGCGGATTGAACGCGGCGAATGCATCAACATGGGCGTGGTATTGTTCTGCCGTCAGCAGCGCTTCCTGGGCGCGCACATCCAGAACAATCTAACCCGCCTGCACGCCCTCGCCCCCGACCTCGACTTGGAGCCCATTCAGGCTCAACTCAACCACATCCCGCTGGTCTGTAGCGGCGGCGTTACAGCAGGGCCAATCGGCGAACTGCCCACTCAGGAGCGTTTCCGCTGGCTCACCGCGCCGCGCAGCACGATCATCCAGCCCTCGCCGGTGCATAGCGGCCTCAGCAGCGACCCAGCGGCCGATCTCGAACGCCTCTACAAACTCATGGTGGGATAATTACGCATTGCACAGCGCATACATGCATGCATTGCATGTACGGGCAGACCCGTGTGTCTGCCCGCTGCTGCCCGCTGCTGCCCGCTGCTGCCCGCTGCTGCCCGCTGCTACGCTACAACTCGTTGCGAATCCGCTCGACAAGCGTCTGCGCAACGGCCCGTGCGGCGCCGATATCGGCGATGGGGGGAACGCCAAGGATGGCGTAGTAACGAGGTGTAACCAGGGCCACTACGTACGTCGCGCTATCGGCCTCGATGATCAGAGCGCTTACGCGGCCTGAACCAATTCGATCCGAAGCTGCCGTAACTCCGGCGGCAATCGTAGCCAGTTCAAGCTCGGCCAGGTCGAGTTCAAGATCATCGCCGCCGCTACCGAGCGCCATATCGATGCCCAGCCCATCGGTGCCGATCATACCGGCGAAGAGCGCACCAGGAAATGCAGCAAGGGTGTCGCGGAGAATGGCATTCAGGTTTGTCATTGGCGGATGCTCCTCAACTACAGCTCACGCCGACCTTCAAGGGCGGCGCCAAGGGTATCGGGATCGGCCCATTCCAGATCGCCGCCGGTGGGCAAGCCGCGAGCGAGCCGGGTTACGCGTACGCCAAGCGGGGCAAGATCTTTGAAAAGCAAATACGCTGTCGCCTCACCCTCGGTGTTGGGGTTCACGGCGAGGATGATCTCAGTGATCGGCTCGGTACGCACGCGGGCGAGCAATTCGTCGATCTTCAGATCCTCACGGTAGATCCCCTCCAGCGGCGCGATATGGCCGTGGAGTACGTGGTAGAGCCCCTTATACGCTCCGGTGCGCTCGATCGCCAACACGTCCAGCGGTTCCTCAACGACACAGATCTTACTCGGATCGCGGCTCATACTCTGGCAGATCGGGCAGAGTTCATCGACGGTGATGTTAAAACAGCGCCGACAGAGCTTCACCTGCGCCTTCATCTGCACCAGCGCTTCAGCCAGCGCCCGCGATTGCTCAGCGCCGGCGCGCAGCAAAAAGAAGGTGAGCCGCGAGGCTGTCTTCGGGCCGATGCCGGGCAGTTTGCCGAATTCCTCGATCAACTGCGCCACCGGCTCGACGATCAGCCCCGAATTCGCATTGTCCTGACGAAAACTCATAGATTGTTTGGGACGCAGCGTGCTGCGCCTGTGCTGCAACTATCTCAGTGTGCCCCTCAGTGTGCCCGCACTCAGGTCAGTGCCCTCACCCACTCAGTGCTTCAGTGTGCCCCTCAGTGCTTCAGTGTGCCCCTCAGTGTGCCCCTCAGTGTGCCCCTCAGTGTGCCCCTCAGTGTGCCCCTCAGTGTGCCCGCACTCA
>JBBRUG010000186.1:0-11737 GCA_038247995.1 Chloroflexales bacterium
ACGACTGGCGGCGGAGCGGGGATCCACCCCGACCGTTTGCCGTCCGTTCTCACCAGACACGACAGATAAGCCCTTTGAGATACTCGCCCTCCGGGAAACTGAGCAAGATCGGGTGGTCGGGGGCGTGACTAAGCCGCTCGATGATCTGGGCGTCGCGGCGGGCATCAACCGCGGCCCCGAAGATGATCTTCTGAAACAGATCGCTCGAAACAAGCCCAGAACAGCTGAACGTTGCTAGTATACCGCCGGGGCGCAACAGTTGGAAGGCGAGCAGATTAATATCTTTGTAGCCGCGTGCCGCTCGGTCGACCTGGGCCTGACTATGGGCGAACTTGGGCGGGTCGAGCACGATCAGGTCGAAGCGGCGCTCTTCCTGACGATAGGTACGCAGCACCTGAAAAACATCGCCCTCGACAAGCGCAATGGGTGGCGGTGTGCTGAGCAATGCGAGATTGGCGCGCAGTAGGTTGAGCGCAGGGCGGCTGCTATCCACCGCAGTGATCTGGGCGGCGCCGGCCTGCGCAGCGGCGAGTGTGAAACCCCCGCTGTAAGAAAAGCCGTCGAGTACCTCGGCATTGGCACTGTAAGCGGCGACACGTACACGATTGAGCGCCTGATCAAGATAGAAGCCGGTTTTCTGGCCATGGCGCAGATCGGCAAGCATGGCCGGGCGTAGGCTGTCGGCGGGCAAAGCAGCCTTCAGGCGCAGTTGATCCGGTGGCGGTTCGCCCCAGCGTAGTCCCTCGGCGGGCGGCAAACCCTCCTTTTCCAGCACATCGGCGTCGCTGCGCTCGTAGATTCCGGCTGGCTGCAGCAGATCGGTCAACGCAGCGATAACCGCCTCGCGGCGTACGGCCATGCCCTGGGTCAGCAACTGCACCACCAGGTATGGCCCGTAGGCATCAACAATCAGGCCGGGTAAGCCATCCGATTCGGCAAAGACGAGTCGACATGCATCGTTGCCCGGTGTGTAGAATGCAGCCCGACCCGCAATTGCCCGGGCGAGTGCGGCGCGCAGCCATGTGTCGTCGAGCGGTTCCTCCGGATCCCAACTGGCCAGACGCACCCGGATCTGCGAACTGCCGCTCCAGAAGCCGCGCGCAAGCCATTCACCGCTTGCCGCGAAGACATCAATCGCTTCGCCGGGCGTCGGTTCGCCGCGCACAACGCCAATCGCCCCTGAGAAAACCCAGGGGTGGTGTTGAATAATGGGTCGTTCGCGGCCAGATCGCAGGGTAATGCGTGCCATAAGCGTGCTACATAATGCTTATGAAAACACACTGTAACACAGCGCCCTAATGCGGTCAAGACGGCTTGAAGCCGGGTCGGCGTAGGCGGGGCCGTAGGGGCGGCGCAGGGAGCGCCGCTTCGGCGCTCCCTGCACCGTCTGGGACAGCGAGGTGATCGCTGCCTCCCCACCGCCTGATTCGTACATAATGTGGAGGTGTGATATAATTGCTGCGTTTATCGGAACGTCGGGCTGCGCCGGCCCGTGCGCGATTAGAGGAGGAACCTCGGATATGGCGCTTGAGAAAGACGAAAAGAACCAACTGATCGGTGATTACCAGGTTCACAGTAGTGATACTGGCTCGCCGGAAGTACAGGTGGCCCTGCTTACCGAGCGGATCAATCAACTGATTGATCATCTGCGTACCCACATCCACGATCACCACTCCCGCCGCGGCTTGTTGAAGCTGGTCGGGCGTCGTCGGCGTTTGCTGAATTATCTGGCGAGCCGCGACAAAGAGCGTTATCGCAATGTGATCGAACGGCTCGGGCTGCGCCGCTAGTCGGAATACGTATGCAGAGTCATCCCTAGCGATCGTCCCTGAAAGCACCTGCGGGCGCGTCCCGTTGGTGCTTTTCTGCTCACGACGGAGTGAAGCTGTTCGGGATTGGAGCGTGCCAAGCGTCATTACTCTGGGTCGCTTGGTAGGCTCCAGTGCCGAACCCTTCCCCTCCGCGTGCTTGATACCCCATTGCCAGGATGCAGGCGACAGGCGGCAAGCGCCACATCACGAGTCGTCTAGCGCCATTAACCATTGCCTAGATTGGCCGCAACCCTGGCGCCATGTTTACGGAGGATTGTAGAGACTTATGACCGAACACAAGATGTATAGCGTAAGTGCTGAGATTGCCGGTCGGACCCTTACCCTGGAGGCCGGGCGCTTTGCCGAACAGGCCGACGGCGCGGTGACGGTTCGCTACGGTGACACGTTGTTGCTGGCCACGGTCGTTGGCTCCAAAGAGCCCCGCGAAGGCTTGGATTTCTTCCCGCTGACGATTGATTATGAAGAGAAGATGTATGCAGCCGGCAAGATCCCCGGCAACTTCTTCAAGCGCGAAGGCAAGCCGACCACAACTGCCGTGCTTACCTCGCGCCTAACCGACCGCCCGCTGCGCCCGCTCTTCCCCAAGGGTTACCACAACGAAGTCCAGGTGATCATTACCACCTTCTCGATCGATATGGTCAATGATCCCGGTCCGCTCGCCATCATCGGCGCGTCGGCGGCGCTGGCGATCAGCGAACTGCCTTTTGCCGGCCCTGTGGGCGCGGTGCAGATGGGTATGATCGACGGCCAACTGGTGGTAAACCCATTTATGGCCGACATAGAGAAGAGCCGCCTCGACCTGATTGTGGCCGGTACCAGCGCTGCCGTGCTGATGGTTGAAGCCGGTGCGTATGAACTTACTGAAGATGAAATGCTGGAGGGCGTCAAGCAGGGTCACGCCGTTTGCCAGCAGCTCTGCGCACTGCAAAATGAGCTAGTGAAGCTCTGCGGTAAGCCCAAGCGCGAATTTGTGCCGCCTGCCAGCGACAATTCCTTGGAGGAGTCGGTGCGCGGCTGGATGGGCAAGCGTCTGCGCGAGGCTGTGCGCAGCCCGATCAAGCAGGTGCGTGACGACGCTACCTTGCAACTCAAGACCGACGTGATCGTCCACTTTACTGCCGATGAGCCGGAAGAAGAAGTGCCCGCCCGCGCCAAAGAGGTCGGCAAGGTTTTCGAGAAGGTGCTCAAGGCTGAAGTGCGCGACGCGATCCTTGATGAGGGCATCCGCGTCGATGGGCGCGCCCTCGATGAGATCCGCCCGATTAGCGTCGCTGTCGGCATAATTCCGCGTGTACACGGTTCGGGCCTCTTTACGCGCGGCCAGACTCAGGTGCTCACGATTACGACGCTTGGCTCGCCCGGTGATGAGCAGCGCCTCGACGACCTCGGCATCGAGACGAAGAAGCGCTACATCCATCACTACAACTTCCCGCCCTTCAGCACCGGCGAGACCAAACGGCTCGGCGGCCCGCGTCGGCGCGATATCGGCCACGGCGCACTGGCCGAGCGTGCGCTCTATGCCGTGTTGCCTGAGCAGGCCGATTTCCCTTATACGCTGCGCCTGGTGAGCGAAGTGCTCTCCTCGAACGGCTCCTCGTCGATGGCCTCGGTCTGTGGTTCGTCGCTGAGTATGATGGACGCCGGTGTGCCGCTTAAGCGCCCGGTTGCTGGCGTGGCCATGGGTCTGATCAGCGCTGCCGATGGGCGCTGGAAGGTGCTCACCGATATCCAGGGTCTCGAAGACGCGCTCGGCGATATGGACTTTAAGGTGGCGGGTTCGTCCGAGGGCATCACCGGCCTGCAAATGGACATCAAGACCACCGGGATCACCTTCGAGATCATGCGCGAGGCCTTCGAGCAGGCCCGTCAGGGCCGTATGTTCATCCTCGATAAGATGAATGCGGTGATCAAGAGCCATCGTGAGGAGATGTCGGAGTATGCGCCGCGCATCCTGACGGTGCAGATCCCGGTCGAGAAGATCGGCGCGCTGATCGGCCCCGGCGGCAAGACGATCCGCAGTATCGTCGAGCAGACCGGCGCGCAGATCGATGTGCAGGACGATGGCCGCGTCTTCATTACCACCGCCGACGGCGAGGGCGCCAAGCAGGCGGTCGCGCTGGTCGAGGGGCTTACCCGCGAGGCTAAGATCGGCGATATCTTCCTGGGCAAGGTGGTTAGCATCAAGCCGTTCGGTGCCTTCGTCAACATCCTGCCCGGTAAGGACGGCATGGTTCACGTGTCGGAGTTGGCCGAGACGCGGGTTGAGAATGTCGAAGACGTACTTCAGCTTGGCGACGAGATCAACGTAATGGTGATCGATGTCGACAAGATGAGCGGCAAGATCAGCCTTAGCCGGCGCGCCATCCTTACCGGCGAGTCGGCGGATGATCGCAAGGCCGCCGGCGCTGCCCCACGTTCGCGTGGCCCGCGCCCTGACGGTGATCGCGGCCCGCGTAACTTCGACCGTGATCGCGCTCCGCGTCCTGACGATGATCGTGGCCCACGCCCCGACGGCGATCGTGGCCCGCGTCCCGATGGCGATCGGCCTCGTCCGCGCCGCCGCACGGAGTAGGGAATATTTCAGGGGCCGGTCGCTTGCGACCGGCCCCTCAATTTGTCAGCGATGGATGCTTATCTTGACCTCGGCGGCGCATCCGCTGCGCCGATCATTCACCTCGCACCAGCCAATGGCTTCCCGCTGGAGGCTTATCGCCCGCTCGCTACCGCCCTCGCACCGCATTACCGCATTCTTGGTTATCGCCCCCGCCCGCTGCATCCCAACACCGATCCGCAAGCGATCACGTCATGGCATGCCCTTGCCGCCGATCTCGGCAGCGCCGCCCAAGATTTGCAAGGGCCCGTGTTAGGCTTTGGGCATTCGCTCGGCGCTATTTTGACGATCTATGTTGCGCTGCGCAACCCAGGACTCTTTCGCGCCCTTGTGCTGTGCGAACCGGTACTGATGCCACGCCGTATTCTTCTGCCGCTCTGGCTGATGCGTCAGTTCCAGCAGGAGTGGCGCTTCCCACTAGCGCGCAGTGCCGCACGCCGCCGCGATCACTTCGCCGATGTTGCCGATGCGCGAGCGCACTATGGTCGGCGCAGCTTCTTCGCCAACTTCACCGCCGCAGCGCTGGACGGCTATCTGGAGGGTGGCTTACGCCCCGCGCCTACCGGTGGAATGGATCTGGCGTGGCCGCGGGCCTGGGAGGCGCGCATCTTCGCCCTGGTGCCGATCGACGCCTGGGACGCGCTTTATAAGCTGCGCATCCCGGTGCTGATCGTTCGGGGCAAAAGCAGCGATCTGCTTACCGAGCCGACGATGCACGAACTGCGTCGCGCGCCCGCCTTACAAGTGATCGAACTTGACGCGGGGCATATGCTACCTATGGAGCGTCCGGTTGAACTAGCAGCGCAGGTGCTGGAATGGGATCGGCAGTTCGCAGCCTGACAGCCGACAGCCCGCAGGAAGATGCAGGGCAAAGGACCAGAGTGTAAGGCGCAATGCGCCAACCAGATATTAGGTTAGGGAGCAGCCCATGCCAGTAATGATTAATGATATCCGAATGGCCTACAGCGATGTGGGGAGTGGGTCACCGGTGCTGTTTTTGCACGCCTTTCCGCTGAGCGGGGCGATGTGGCAGAGTCAGGTTGAGGCATTACGTGGCTCGCACCACCTGATCGTGCCCGATCTACGTGGTTTTGGCGCCACCGATGCGCCGCCGGGTCCGTATAGCATGGATCAGCAGGCCGATGATCTGGCTGCGCTGCTTGATCATCTCGGTCTGGAGCAGGTTACGCTCGTGGGCCTGTCGATGGGCGGTTATATCGCCTTTGCGCTGATGCGCCGCCATCCGCAGCGGGTGTGCGCCCTTGTGCTGGCCGATACCCGCGCCGGCGCCGACAACGACGAGGGTAAGGCTCGCCGTGAGGCAAATGCGCGCCTCGCTGAGACGCAGGGCGCCGCCGCAATCGCCGAGCAGATGATCCCTAACCTCGTCGCTCCCGCCGCACCCCAAACTGTGCGCGATACATTGCGCCAAATGATTGTAGCCAATAGCTCCGATGGGATCGCCGGCGCGCTGCGCGGTATGGCCCAGCGCCCCGATTCCACCTGCGATCTGGCAGCAATTCAGGTGCCTACGCTGGTGATCGTCGGCGCCGAGGACACACTTACGCCCCCCGCCGACGCAAAAATCCTGCATGCCGGCATTACCGGTAGTCGCCTGGTTACCCTACCCGATGCCGGGCACATGGCCAACCTTGAGCAACCGGCGGCGTTTAATGCGGCCCTGAGTGCGTTTTTGCAGGCGTAAGGCGTGGGATTGTGGGATTGTGGGGTAGGGACAGCCCCATGGGGCTGTCCTGGGCGACCCCATGGGGTCGCCCGTACAGGGCGGATCGCGGGCGGGCGGAATGCGAGCGGGCGGAATCGGCGGCGTAACCCCATCATTCCCCGTATTCGGCATAATCGGTGCCGAGAATCAGCACCAGGTCGGCGCGATCGGGTGGGGGCGCGTCGGGCGGAGGGGCAGCGAAGACCTGATCAGCCTTGAGGCCGAGGGCTTCCGCAATCTGCTCGCGGGTCTGTGGAAGATCACGATAATCGATCAGGCGGGTGCGATCGGTCGGCGCCGGTGCGTCACCGGGTGGCTCGACGGTAAAGCCGAGCGTCTGGAGCCGTTCCGACATGCGGCCGGCCACCCCTTGCACATTTGCCCCGTTTAGCACCTTGATCCGTGCCGTCTCGGCGCCGGGGCCGGCAAGCAACCGCGCTACCTGAAGTTGCACGTCGGCCTCGTCCCAATAGATGTCCGAGCCGTCTTCGTAGCGCACTGCCACGTCGTTGGGGTTAATGCTGAGCGTGAGAATGCGCCCGCTGTCGAGGCGTTGCGCAAGATCGGCCAGGCCGCGCAGCGTGTCGAGATCGCTGAGCGGCAACGTTGTACTGACACTTTGCTCGAGATCACTGGCCAGTTGAGGCAGGAGCGTGGCCTGGTCGAGCAATCCGCGCGCACGCACGGCGTCGAGCATGGCTCGCAGCACCTGCTGCTGGCGTGCCGAGCGATCAAAATCGCTCGAACTATGGCGCGAACGGGCGTAACGCAGCGCCGTCGCGCCATCGAGCACTTGCAGCCCGGCGGGCACATAGATCCGTTCGTAGCCGTAATCTTCGGTAGGGTAGCCGCCATCCAACAGCGGCTGCGCGACATCAACCGGTACGCCGCCGAGTGTATCAACGATCTGCTCAAACCCGGCAAAATCGATCTGCGCGATGTGGTCGATAGGTACACCCAGAAACCCCTCGACCGTCTCGGCGACCAGTGCGCCGCCGGCGGCTGCCGCATCGGTGCCCGCGCCATAGAGCGCTACGGCATTATTAAAGCCGTGGCTATAGGCGGTGTTGATTTTGCGCTGGCCAAGGTTAGGGATGTTCACTACCGAATCACGCGGGATGGCCAGCATGCCCGCCCAACCATCGGCGGGATGCACATAAACGAGGATGAGCGTATCGCTGCGCACGCCTTCGAGCATATCTTCGCGGCGATCAACGCCGATCAGCAGCACAGTGAAGGGACCGCGTAGGGTCGCGGAAGTTGCCGCAGCCGGGGCGCCGGTGGTGGTAGGCCGGCGTGGATCGGCCTGTTCAAAGGCTTGCAGGGTGCCACGTGCCCAGCCGAGCAAGCTAAATAATAACAAACCGCCGCACGCAAGCGCCAAAAGCAGCCAGGGCCAGGGGCGGCGTTGGGCGCGCCGACGTGAGGCCCGTCGGGCGGCCACCCGTTCGCGGGCTGTGGGGGGGCGGCGGGGCGGGTAGTCGTGGTTCACCGATAGTCAGGCGGGGCAGCGGGACGAATGTTCTCGCCCTCAAACGGCACACTGGTGAAGAGACGCCGCACTTTGCCGGCGGTTTCTGTCGGCAACACCGCCAGCGTGACAATGCTCATATCGTCGCTCGGCTCGCCCGCATCCAGTTCCAGGGCACGCCGCAGCAAGGCTTCGGTCAACTCACTTGGGCTACGGCCTTCCGTCGCGGGCCAGCCCGACAAATAATTGCCCAACTCCAGATCGCGCCCAATCCGCTCACCGGCGCGCAATAACCCCTCAGTAAAAAGAACCACATCCGTGTAGGCGGTTACGGCGAGTTCGGTGATAATCGGCTTGATCAACGGCTGCAACCCGATCGGCGTGGCCGGCTCGTTGTAGCTGCGCATACCGCGCGGGTCGATCACAAAAAAGGGCGCCGGGTTATTACGTGACACCAGGATCTTGCCGCTTTGAAAATCGACGGAGAGAATATTGAGCGTGGCCACAG
The DNA here is from genome assembly GCA_038247995.1 of Chloroflexales bacterium. Lineage (GTDB taxonomy): Bacteria > Chloroflexota > Chloroflexia > Chloroflexales > Chloroflexaceae > JBBRUG01. Next base: position 8,149 of record JBBRUG010000186.1, read on the forward strand.
CCTGGCCCATACGATAGGTGTAAAGATAATCGTGGACGGCGCGGGCCACAGCGCCATCGCGGGCGCCATCTTTCAGCAGCGAGATCGCACGTGTGGCTACCAGGTTACTTAATGTCTTCGCGCCGCGCCCGCTGCCCTGGCCATCGACCAGTACAAACGAGAATCCGCCACCCGGCCGCTCAATCGTCTCAAGCGTATCGCCGCTTTCCGCGCTGCCATGGCCGGCGACCTTGGCTACTGCTACCTGGATCTCAAGTGTCATTGGTTCGCTCATTGTGCATTGGTATCCGGCAGCGCCTTCACCAGTTCTAAACGACCCGCAACAATGGCCGTGCCTTATAGTATACCGCATGTCGCCCGGCCTGGCGTGCTATAATCGCCGCGCAACCGTAGATATGACAATTCCGCAAGGAGGACGAGGATGTCCGAGACCCGTACGTTCAAGAACTTCATTGGCGGCGCATTTGTGGCCAGCCGTACCGGAAAGACGTTCGAGCGTCGCAATCCAGCTGATCGGCGTGATCTCGTTGGTGTGTTTCAAGACAGCGCTGCTGAAGATATTGCCGATGCCGTTGCGGCAGCGAAAGAAGCCTATCAGAGCTGGCGCAAGGTGCCTGCGCCGCGCCGGGGCGAGATCTTGCTCCGCGCCGCCGATCTGTTGTTAGCGCGCAAAGAGCAGTACAGCCACGATCTCACCCGCGAGATGGGCAAGCCGCTGTTTGAGGCCGGCGGCGATATCGTTGAGGCGATCGGCATGGCCCAATATGCCGGCTCCGAGGGGCGGCGCATGCACGGCGTTACCACCCCATCGGAGCTGCCGAACAAGTTCCAGATGAGTATGCGTCAGCCAATCGGTGTAGTTGGGATGATTACGCCCTGGAACTTCCCCATGGCCATTGCCAGTTGGAAGATGCTCCCGGCACTCGTTTGCGGCAACACCGTGGTGATCAAGCCCGGCGAGGACGCTTCGATTTCGACCTACAACCTCGTCGAATGTCTGGTTGAAGCCGGCCTTCCGCCGGGCGTGGTGAATATCGTTACCGGCTACGGCCCGAGCGCCGGCCAGCCGCTCGTGGAGCACGCCGATGTGCCGGTGCTCTCCTTCACCGGCTCCACCGACGTTGGCCGGATGGTGTACGAACTCGCCGCGCGCCAGATCAAACGGGTGAGCCTGGAGATGGGCGGCAAGAACCCGCTGATCGTTATGGCCGACGCCGACCTCGACCTGGTGATGCAGGGCGTGGTTTGGGCCGCCTTCGGCACCACCGGCCAGCGTTGCACCGCCACCAGTCGCCTGATCGTCCAGCGTGATGTGGCCGGGCCGCTGGTTGAGCGGATTGTCGAGCGGGCGAAGACGCTGAAGGTGGGCAATGGTCTGCACGCCGACACCGAGATGGGACCGCTGGTGAATCAGGATCAGCTGGAGCGGGTGCTGAGCTACATCGAAGTTGGTAAGAGCGAAGGCGCCGAGTTGCGTTGCGGCGGTGCGCAGATCACTGGTGGCGCTTACGATCATGGCTACTATGTACAGCCGACGGTTTTTACCGGCGTGAAGCACACCATGCGCATCGCGCGTGAGGAGATCTTTGGGCCGGTGCTGAGCGTGATTGAGGTCGATAGCCTCGACGAAGCGTTGATGGTAGCGAACGACGTGGCCTATGGTCTCTCGTCGTCGATCTACACGCGCGACATCAATGCGGCTTATCGGGCGATGCACGAACTGGAAGCGGGGATTGTTTATATCAACGCGCCGACGATCGGCGCCGAGATTCATCTGCCCTTCGGCGGCGTGAAGGCTACCGGCAACGGCCACCGCGAGGCCGGCCCGACGATGCTCGACGTGTTTAGCGAGTGGAAGAGCGTCTATGTCGATTATAGCGGCAGCTTGCAGCGGGCGCAGATCGACAATGTAGAGTAAATAAATACGGGGCGGCAAGCTATGCTCGCCGCCCCGTACCGGATTAAGTCAATTCTTACGCCGGCAGTTCACCCTGGTTGCTGCTTACGGGCATTGTGTCGCTGGTTGGCTCAGCACCGTTCTTGCGACTCTTCAGGTCGAGTTGGAGTCCCTTCACCCGCTTGACCAGTTCGGCAAGTTGCTCGCCTTCAAGCGTTTCAAACTCCAGCAGCGCATTCGACATATCATCGAGCACGGCCCGATTATTGATCAGGACCTGCTGAGCGTTCTCATAGGCGTCGTTGACGATCCGATGAACTTCGGAGTCGATCTGGCGCGCAATCTCATCAGAGTAGTTGCGCTGCTCGCTGATCTCGCGGCCGAGGAAGATCAACTCTTCCTTCTCGCCGAAGACGATTGGGCCGAGCTTATCGCTCATGCCGTAGCGCGTCACCATCGCACGCGCCGTGCGGGTAACACTCACCAGGTCGCCAGAGGCGCCGGTCGTCACTTCGTCGCTGCCGAAGACGATCTCTTCGGCGAGGCGCCCGCCCAGGCTCACGGCCAGGTCGGCCTTGAACTGTGCAACCGAACGCAAGCTCATGCTATCTTCGTCGGGGAGGAACAGCGTATAACCACCGGCGCGCCCACGCGGAATGATCGTCACCTTCTGCAAGTGATTGGCCTTGGGCATACCCGCGCCGACAATTGCATGGCCGGCCTCGTGATAGGCGACAACCAGCTTCTGGCGATCGGTCATCACGCGCGAGCGGCGTTCGGGGCCACCGATCATGACCCGCTCGATCGAGTCCTGAAGTTCGGCCATACCGATCTTCTTCTTCGAGCGCCGAGCGGAGAGGATGGCCGCCTCATTAACGGCGTTCATCAGGTCGGCGCCGGAGAAGCCCGGCGTCTGGCGTGCGATCACCTCGAGGTTGACATCATCGGCGAGCGGCTTGCCCTTGACGTGCACCTTAAGGATTTCCATGCGGCCGCGCACGTCGGGCGCGTCGAGCACCACCTGGCGGTCGAAGCGACCGGGGCGGATGAGCGCCGGGTCGAGCACGTCGGGGCGGTTGGTGGCGGCAACAACAATTACGTTAGTATTGGTGTCGAATCCGTCCATCTCCACCAGGATCTGGTTCAGCGTCTGCTCACGCTCGTCGTGGGAGCCGCCGAGGCCCGCGCCGCGCTGCCGACCGACAGCGTCGATTTCGTCGATGAAGACGATACAGGGCGCATTACGCTTGGCCTGATCGAACAGGTCGCGCACACGCGAGGCGCCGACGCCGACGAACATCTCGACGAATTCCGAACCTGAAATACTGAAGAAAGGCACACCAGCCTCACCAGCGACGGCGCGTGAGAGCAGCGTCTTACCGGTACCGGGCGGGCCCACCATCAGCACGCCACGCGGGATGCGCGCACCGAGCGCAGCGAACTTATCGGGGAACTTCAAGAACTCAACAATTTCGGCGAGATCCTGCTTGGCCTCTTCCTGACCGGCCACATCGGCGAAGGTGATCGTCGGCTTATCGCCGGCGAACATGCGCGCCCGGCTCTTGCCGAACGACATCGCCTGATTGTTGCTGCCCTGAGCTTGGCGCATAAAGAAGACGAAGAAGCCGATCAGCAGCAGCGTGGGCAGCAAAATCGTGAAGATGCTCAGCAAACCACCCCAAGCCGGTGCTG
>JBBRUG010000187.1:0-11716 GCA_038247995.1 Chloroflexales bacterium
GCTGATGCTGCTTGACCGAAGTTGGAAAAGCTTCTTTGCGGCAATCAAACGGAGCAGTACCAAGGATTACCGCGCAAGGTCAGCCAACAAGTGCTGATGCTGCTTGACCGAAGTTGGAAAAGCTTCTTTGCGGCAATCAAGGCGTACTCCGAAAAGCCGGATGCGTTCACGGGCAGGCCAGGGCTTCCCACGTACCTCGATAAGACCAAGGGGCGCTATGCCCTCGTCTACACGGTTCAGGCGCTCAGCCGGCCGGCACTTGCCCAGCAGGTGATCACGCCATCGGGGTTGGCGATTGAGGTCAAAACCAAACAGCGCCGAATCGCGCAGGTACGAATTGTTCCACGCAGCGGCTTTTATGTGGTCGAGGTGATCTATGAGCGAGATGTGGTACCCGCTGCCGTAGACCCAGCGCGAGTGGCCGGGATTGATGTGGGACTGAACAACTTGGCGGCGATACCTTCAAACAAACCCGGCTTCGTGCCGGTTCTTGTTAACGGTCGTCCGTTAAAGCATAGCAATCAGTTCTACAACAAGCGCAAGGCCCAACGCCAAGCCAAGCTCGGCAGGCAGGGCAGCACGCGCTTGATGGAGCGCATCACGATCCGGCGCAACCGCCAGATCACGCACTACCTGCATACCCACAGCAGACGCATTATCGACATGCTGGTGCGTGAAGGCATCGGAGTGCTGATCATCGGCAAAAACGATGGCTGGAAGCAGCAGATCACCATTGGACGGCGGAACAACCAGAACTTTGTGCAGGTGCCGCACGCACGCTTCATCCAGATGCTCCAGTGCAAAGCGGAATTGGTCGGCATCGAGGTTCGCACGATCAACGAGAGCCACACGAGCAAGTGCAGCTTTCTGGATGCCGAGCCGATTGGACACCGCGAACGCTATGTGGGCAAGCGGGTCACGCGCGGGATGTTTCGTACCGCAGACGGTCGGCGGATCAATGCCGACGTGAACGGCGCGTACAACATCATCCGAAAAGCAATCCCAAACGCCTTTGGCAATGGGATCGGGGGTGTGGTAGTCCACCCCGTAGGGATGGCCCCTGCAAACTGAGTACCGTGCGATAAAACGCTAGGGAAAAGTGTACTATACCGGCTACATCCACCTCAAGCTCATTCCGGGGGCTTCCCATGAATACATTGAGCGAGCGGTGGAGTTGGCCGATCGGGTAAGCCTAAATCTGGAAGCGCCTAATCAAGCTCGTTTAAGCGAATTGGCGCCCGATAAAGAGTTCGCTGAAAGTATGTGGGGCCGGATGGTCTGGGCCAGCCGGTTGATGCGCCAGGCGCGCCAAGCAGGCCGGCAGGCTGCGCGCAGCCTCACCACACAATTCGTGGTTGGTGCCGTCGGTGAGAGCGACCGTGAACTGCTGGAGACCGTGCAACGGGCGCATCGTGAGCTTGGGCTGTGGCGGGCCTACTTCTCGGCCTTTCACCCGATTGAGCGCTCGCCGTTCGCCGAGCAGCCAGCGGAAGATCCGCTCCGCGCGTTACGGCTCTACCAGTCCGACTTTATGCTCCGCGACTATGGCTTTCGCTACGATGAGTTGCCCTTTGATGCAGCGGGATTACTCCCACGCGACAAGACGCCGAAACAGGCATGGGCCGATCTGCACCTGCACGAGCCGATTGAAGTGAACCGCGCCTCACGTACGCAACTACTGCGCGTCCCTGGAATCGGGCCGAAGAGCGCCGACAAGATTCTGGCGGCCCGGCGCGAGACGACATTACGCGACTTGACCCAACTCAAAGCGCTCGGCATTACAACAGCTTGGGCGGCGCCCTACGTGCTGCTTGACGGGCGACGGTCGGCCGTACAATTGCGGCTGTGGGAGGCATAACCGTGGGTGTATAAGGTGGCAACGTATCATCTCGCCGCTGAGCTCATTGGTTCTTACTCCCCGCGATGAAATTGACACCCAACGATCCGCGTAAAATCGCCCCAACATTGCATACTGATGAATTACAGCGTCGTACCAACCAACTGTGGATCGGTATCTGGATCGCCACCATTCTCGTATTAGTCAGCACCTTTATCGTGCGGCGGCTGACTGGTAATGACACCGCCCCGCTCTCGATTGCAATTCACATCGTACTCAGCGGGCTCGTCGTAGCCAACTTCTTGTTGATCAACACTGCGTATGCTCGCATTGCACAGGGCATCTTCGTCTTTGCGAGCCACCTGGCAGTGCCTCCGATCCTGGTGCTCTACGGTGAAACGCGCGGCTTTGGAGATATTGCCTTGTACATGGCGATCCTGCTTGCTTTGCTCTACGGTTGGCAACCATGGATGTTCTTCACCTATAGCATCATAGGGGCAACGCTGATTTGGGTGCTCTATCGGGACAGCATCGGCGACCCCGTAGCCCCACTGCTCGATTATTCCGCCCAGTTTACAGCGCTCAAATTTGCAATTACGGCATTCATCCTGGTCTTCGCTCTGCGCTCTATCAGTACCTTCTACAAAGGTCTTTTGGAGACGTATCGGACGTTTGCCGAAGCGCAGATGCGCCTCAACGACGAGCTCAAGCTGAGCGAGCAGGCCCTGGAGCAGTCGAACAGAAATTTGATCCTATCCCGACAAACCATTGTTAGTGTGCGCGAAGAAGAGCGGCGCAGGCTCTGCGGTGATTTGCACGATGGATTGGGGCCTACGCTGGCTGCCCAAGTCTTTCGCATCGGCGTTGCCCAGCAACTGGTCGAAAAGAACCCCCAAAAAGCATCCGCAATTCTCACTGACGTCGAATCCGGCATCCGTGACACATTAACCAATGTGCGCGAGTTAGTCTACGGCTTGCGCCCACCGATGCTCAATCAGCTTGGGCTACTGGGCGCATTGTCCGATTTTGCAAAACAACAGGAAGGCCGGGTTACAGCTCGGCTTGATGTCCCAGTCGATCTGCCTAATGTCAGCGCGGCGGCCGAAGTCGCCATTTTCCGCATCTTTCAAACTGCCCTCGACAACGTCACGAAACATGCACAAGCAACGTACTGTGATGTTCAATTGAGCGTTGACAAACAGTTCATAATGTTAACTATCACTGATGATGGGATCGGCATCGATGGTCTGCACGTATCCGGCGTCGGGTTGACCTCGATGCAAGAGCGGGCAGAAGAACTGGGCGGAACGTTTCGCATCCGATCCGTTCAGCCCCACGGAACCCTGCTCCACGTCACCATACCTTTACTCAACCAGTAGGGAATGCAGCGCTATGATTTCGATATTTATTGTGGACGACCACCAAATCTTTCGCGATGGGTTGAAGCTGCTGTTTGATCATACAGAAGCTATGCAGGTTATTGGTGAAGCCCAGTCCAGCGCGGAAGCGCTTGAGAAACTAGCCGGGCTGGAGCCGGATTTGATCCTCATGGATATTCAGCTGCCGGACAAAAACGGGATCGATGTGACCCGAAAACTCAAGGAGCAAAATCCAGACCATAAAGTGCTTATGTTAACCATGTTTGAGGATGATCAATCGGTTTTTGCAGCCATACGTGCCGGCGCGCTGGGCTATGTGCTCAAAGGGGTCAATCATGCCGAGATGGTACAGACTGTTCGCGTGGCTGCGGCCGGTGGCGCTGTCTTTAGCCCCCAAATCGCCGGGCATATTTTACGCTGGTTTTCATCGGGGGGCGACCGACAGGTAGCAGAGACCGTAGGTGCACTCCCGGTGCTGACCCATCGTGAGCAGGAGGTATTAGGACTATTGGCCGCAGGAAGCGACAATAACACCATCGCCGACCGGTTAATGGTGACAGAAAAAACCGTACGCAACTATGTCTCGCAACTGTTAAAAAAGCTCGAAGTCAGCGATCGACACGCCGCAGCAGAGAAGGCGCGGCGTGCAGGCCTGGATGCGCCATAGCGTGCCGGTGAACCCGCCTGTCAGGGAGCAAACTGCCCGCTTGAAACAACAAACATATGTGCTATGATGACAAGCAGGGCTTGTGGCCCGGGCGGCGCTGGCGCGGCACCACGGGCATAGCGCAGGCCCTGCGCGCGATGAAGTACCTGCAACTCGACCCATTGCAAATCATCGCGCGCAGTCATGACATCAAGCTGCATAGCCGCGTCCTCGATTATACGCCCGGCATGTGGGAAGAGGTGGCCTATCAGCAGCGCAAGTTCTTCGACTGGGGTGGCTGGCTGGCCGTCAGGCCGATGGACGAGCTGCCGCACTGGCGCGTGGTGATGCGCCGTGAGCGCGATAACAACTTGCGAATGCGCAATACGGCCCTTGAGCATGCCGCTGCCATCGTCGAAATACGGGCGATTCTGCGCGAGCGCGGCACCGTGAGCAACCGCGACTTTGCGATGGCGACGCGAACCCGAACGCAACAGTATCGCGGGCGCAAGGACAGCGCGTTAGCCTTGTATTATTTATGGTACACCGGTGAAGTAATGACCCACCATCGCGATCACTTCGAGCGCGTATACGCACTCACGGAAATGGTCGCGCCGCCACAGCTCATTCGCGAAAGCAACGAGGCCGAAACTGATCGCTTCTTGATCAAAAAGGAGGTCAGCTTCTCCGGCTTGTCGCGGCTGAGTCGTACCAGTGATGTCTTTTTCCGCGGCGTGCCATTTGACAATGTGAAGCAGTTCCGCGATGCGATCCTGGCCGATTGTGAACTGTCGGACGCCATAAGCGGCATAGGCTGTGCCGTAATGGGGAGGTTGAGATGACTCAACACCCTGAGCCTGCGCATTCGCCAGCGGGCGGATGCGGGAGTAGGCGCTTGACAAATCGATTTACCTCACAAAAGGAGTAGCCATGAGTTCGACCTACAAACCGCAGGGGTATAACAGCGTCTCGCCCTATCTCGTTGTGGACGATGCAAGCCGCACGATTGAGTTTCTGGTGCGCGTTTTCGCTGCCGTTGAGTTACGTCACTTCCCCGATGCGAAGGGAAAACTCACGCACGCCGAAGTGCGAATTGATGATACAGTTGTGATGCTCGCCGATGGCGGCGAGGGTTGGCCACCACTCCCGGCGCATGTCCACATCTATGTTGCGAATGTTGATACGACCTACCAGCGCGCATTGGAGGCCGGCGCAACATCGGTTCAGGAACCAGTGCAGAAGGGCGATGAAGACAAGCGCGGCGGCGTGAAAGACGCGGGCGGCACGACATGGTGGATCGCCACCAGGGTTGACTAGGCGATACACCGCCCACAACCTCGCTACATGCACCGACATACGCGAACTTTAGCGCCAACTGAGCGATCAAGGACGAAAGACGAAGGATGAGCACGATGCGGCTTTAGTCGTTCGTCCTTCGTCCCAAACCGCCCAGAGACTTCGGAGGAGCCGCACTAGTTTGATGAAGGCACCTCGTAAGACTACGCACGGCTCGTCTTAACCGCGCACAGGTTGCGCGACCGGGCGCATAGCCATCGTCTGGAAGGTGAGTAGGGCCGCGAGGGCGCAACCGGCGATCATGCCTGCCATCGGCAGCGCAGTGCCGTTGTGGAAAACGCCCACTAGAATGCCGGCGATTGCGCCGACACTGAACTGGAGTGTGCCAAGGAGCGCCGAAGCACTACCGGCCATCGCGCCGTAGGGCGCCATTGCGGCGGCTGTAGCATTCGGCGCAACCAACCCATAGCCCGCAATGCAGATAAACAAGGGCGGCAGTAAGCCGGCTAGGCCGCCAACGCCGGTCGCGGCAGCCAGCACAAGCACCAGGCCGGAAACTACAATCGTGCTGATTGCAGCGCGCATAATCACTTCGCCGCTATAGCGCTTCAACAACCAGCGGTTCAGTTGCGAGGCGGCGATCAGGCCCAGCGCATTGGCGCCGAAGATCCACCCATAGTTTTCGGGCGCAACGCTATAGAGTTCGATCAGCACAAATGGTGAGCCGGCGATATAGACAAACATGCCGGCCGAGATGAAGCCGCCGGCCAGCGCAAACCCGACAAATTGACGGTCGGCGAGAAGGCTGCCATAGGATGCCAGCGCTTGTCCGATCCCAGCCTTGCTCCGCCGCTCGGGCGGCAAGGTTTCCTGGAGGCCAAACAGCACCAGGGCCACGCAAACAAGTCCGAAGGCCGCCAGCACTACAAAGATCGAGCGCCAGCCAAAGAAGACGAGCAACTGCCCGCCGATCAGTGGCGCAGTGATCGGCGCCAGGCCCATGACTAGCATCAGAAATGAGTACATCCGCGCCGACTCACGAGCATCAAAGAGGTCGCGTACCACAGAACGGGCGATCACCATGCCGGCGCAGCCACCCAGGGCCTGGGCGAAGCGCAAACCGATCAGGCTGCCGATTGTGGGAGCAAAAACGCAGCCGATCGAGGCAATTGTGTAAAGGAGGCAGCCGAACAGCAATGGCATGCGCCGCCCAACACGGTCAGCGATCGGGCCGTAAAATGCCTGGCCAAGCGCAAGGCCAATAAAAAACGCCGACAGCGAAAGCTGAGCGGCGGCGGTGTCGGTGCCGAACTCGCGCCCGATCGTCGGTAGCCCCGGCAGATACATGTCGATCGAGAGCGGGCCGAAGGCGCTGAGCGTGCCAAGAAGGATTGTGAGCCGGACGAGCGCAGGCCGGGTGAGGGGAGCCATGAGGGTTGTTCCTGTAGCGATATCCGCAGATTGCGCAGATGACCGCGCAGCGTGATTTATCCGCAGATTACGCAGATGGCGCACATGACCGATGACCGCGCAGCACGCCGCTTCCTTACGACGATGATGCGGATGGCAATTCATAGATCGTCACTTCGTCTTGGGTGAAGACGGGCGTGGCGATCTGGTCGAATTTGGCCAGGCTTTCCGGCGGGTAGGCGCTGCGTTCCAGGCCACCGACGTAGATGTAGCGTACGTTATAGGCGCTCAACAGGCGCTGCGCCTCGGCGATGTCGAGCGTACTGAAGATTGTATCAACATCGGATCGGCGCACATCAAGCGTGCCAAGTAGTTCGGGATCACCGCCACGCCATTGCTGCTCGTGGCCAACCCAGCCGATCACGGTGGGAATTCCGGTGGCCGCCGACACACCTGATCCGCCATCGCCATTGTAGGAGCCACCACGCCGAGTACCGTCGGGTAGGGTTACTTCGGCCAGTTCAACCAGCACACTGCCCGGCGCGGCATTGGCCCGCAGCCAGTCGATCGCAGCCCGACCGGCGTCGGTTTGCTCGCGCGGGGTGCGCCCGTCGAGGCCCACTACATCGGCGCGGCTGATCTCGCGCAGCGTGAGCGCGGGGTAGACCAATCCGCCGATCAGCAATACCAGATAGAGCGCGGTAACCCCTGCGGCGGCCACCCGCGCCGCGCCACGCGCATGCACGAGGCACCACCAGAGTGCGAACGGCGCCAATGTGCCCCAGAGCAACCAGACCTGGTAGTAGAACTTGAAGATCGTGTTGAAGCGCGCCGACCAACCCTCAAATACGTCGCGGATGTAGATCAGTTCGGTGCCGAAGATGATCGCGCAGCCTAATGCGACCACGAGCATGGCGAAGCTTTCGGCGGGGCGATCAGGGAGGCGCAGCACGCTCCAGGCGGCGAGGAGGCCGAGGCCGGCCAGCGCAAGCAGCGGGAAGCCGATCAGCAGCCCGACGAGCAGCAGAATTGGCGGGAGCCAGAAGAGCAGGCGGTCGGCGGTGGGCCACTGATCGAGCGTTGCCGAACGAGCAACCAGGCCAAGCGCCGCAGGCGGCGGGGTGGTGGCACCGGATGGTTGCCGAGCGTTCCACGCCGCCATGTACGCAAAAGCAATTAGGGGCAGGGCGAACAGACCGAAGATGATCAGGAAGGTGTGGATGGGGCTGCGGGTGGCCGGGAAGAAACCGATAATACTTGTGATCCGCCCAATCAGCGGCAGATCGATCAGTGGGGCGCGCCCGCCGACCAGCGACACAAAGGTAAGGTGGAACGGGACAAACAGTAGCCAACTGGCTAGCGCCAGCAGGGCAAGATCGCGCAGGGCAGCGCGCCAGGGCGCAACCGTAGGTTGCCGCAAATGGTTTAGCCCAAGCGCCCCGGCGATGAGGAGCGCGTAGGTGGGCAAATCCCAACTATTGATCAGATACAGGCTACCCACGATCAACCCGGCTAAGCCGATCGTAAAGCCGCCGAGCGGCGCACCACTGAACGAGGTTGGCGTGGCCGCTATGGCCAGCGCGAGCGCCATCGCCAATAACCCGAACGGCAGAGCCATGACGTGGGGATGCATGTCGCCCAGGCGGAAGCTGAAAAACGGGAACTCGGTGATGCTGTAGCGGCGCTGCTCGGTGGGCGGTTCGTCGGGTGTGCGGATGGTGTAGGTATCCCAGAGCGAGCGCGAGGGCCACCACCAGTTAAAATCGGCTACTTTGTCACGGCGCTCCCAGCCTTCAACAACGCCAAAATCATCCGTTGGCGCTGTGGCATACGGCAGCGTAATCGTGTCGGCGCCCTGAAGGGCCTGACTGACGGCAGAGGTGAACTGGCGCCCATCAAGCGCCACGGCGCGCTCATCGCCCAGCAACACCTGCACGGCGCCCGACTGGTTGCCGACCACCAGCACACAGAGGACACCGAGGAGGGGAATGCCGATAGCCGATAGCCGATAGCCGATAGACAGAGGGCTGAAGGCTGAAGGCTGAGGGCTGAGGGATTCTTCTGCTTCTGTCCCCCTGTCCCCCTGTCCCCTTGTCCCCCTGTCCCCCTGTCGCTCAACCAACCCCATCAGGTTGGCGATCACGCCCGCCACGCCAAGGGCCGTAAGCGCGAAGATCAGTGCCAGAGCAAGGTTATAGGCCGCCGCCGGAGCCACGCCGGTGAGTTGGGCCACCACGCCCATCAGCAGATAGCCGAAGTAGTAGTAGTTGATGCTGTAGCCGGAAAGCCAGGGATCGGCGGGCGGGAAGGTGACGCTGCGCTGGATCGCGTTGAAGAAAGCAAAATCCATCGGGCGCTCGGTGCCCCAGGGCACCGGGTCGCGTAGCCGCATCCAGACGACGAACAGCATCGCGACGAGGAAAAGCGCTTCATAGGCGAGGATGCCGCCCCAGGCGCGTGGTTGCGGCGGCACGCCAGGAACCGCCTGCGTGCGCCGCGTGGCCCACCAACCGAGGCCGGCGATCAACAGTGCGCTGACGACGATCAGCGGCACACCAAAACCGCCCAGGCCAAGCATGGCGAACAGCCAAGTCAGGTAGCCGGTAAATAACAGGCCCAGGATCTTGGCAAAAGGGTAACCACGATCAGGCAGGCTACGAAAGAGCAGCAGGGTCAATGGCAGGCCGACGAGGCCGAGGGCCTGAATCGCCAGCCAGGTGCGCAAAATATCGCCGGTTGCCGCGATCACGGGGTTGCCTCCGCTGCGATCTGCGCCGCTTCCGCCGCCCACGGCCCACCGGGTGCGAGATTCAGATAGGTGCGCGCGTTCGCCGCTGCCTGCGCTGGATCACCGCGCTGACTAAACAATATTGCCAGTTGGTAATGCGGTTCGGGCAGGTTCGGATCGGCACTGACTGCCTGAAGCAGCGCGATTTCGGCTTTGTCGAGTTCGCCCCATTGCAGCAGCGCGGCGCCAAGTTTGTTCCAGTTGCCGGCGCTGCCATCGACGCGGGCCGCCTGCAAGTAGGCTGCCTCAGCTTCGCTGTAGCGGGCCGCAGCGGTCAGAATATCGCCCCAAAGATGGTGCAAACCAACATCAGTAGGATTGGCGCGGGCCGCCGGCTCAAGCACACGCGCCGCATCAGCCAGACGCCCGTCGCGGCGATAGAGTTCGGCCAAGCCGAAGGCCAACGGCGGATCGGTGGGGTTCGCAGCGACGGCGCGCTCCAGTGCTGCGAGGCCAGCCGGCGCAGTGTTCAGGTCGGGTTCGACCAGTTCACCGGCATTGGGGCGCGGCTCAGGGCGCACATCAGCGGCGAAGTCGTATGGCTCGGGCTGGGCATAGGCGGCCGGAATGCCATTCACCGCATAAATTTGCACCTCGGGCGTTTCGTAGACGGGCTCCAGATAACTGCCGCGCATCAGGTCGAACTTGGCAATACCTTCGGCGGGATAGAGCGCGTGCTCGACGGCGCCGACGTAGAGGTAGTTCACGCGGTAGCGCGCCAGAATGCGTAGCGCTTCTTCAACATCGGACGAGCGGAAAAGTTGCTCGACATCGCGCTCACGGCGCGCCACGGTGGCGCCGTCACGCTGCTCATCAGCGTGGAGCGAACTGAGGATGGTTGGCAGGCCGGTGTTCGCCGCAATACGCGGGCCATAGGAACGGTAGAACCAGAGGTTCGACTGGGCGACGATCGGTGTGCCGCTGATCGACTCGTTCAGCCAGGCAATCGCTGCGGCGTCGCCGCTGAGATCGATTGTCGGCTGTGTCAGCCCCGGCGCGCAGCCGCCATACGCCGCACAATCGTAACTAAAGCTTGCCTCGCGCATAAAAGCTAAACCGTCCAGCGTTGGCCCGGTATCAACCGCAAAGCGATTCGCCACTCGGCTGGGCACGCCGAACAGGGGGTAAACGGCGCTCGTCAGGCCCAAGGCAATGAGCACGGCCAGAGCCGCACCCTGCGCCGGCGCGCCGCCCATGCGCCCCAGACCGCGCAGCACCCGCGGCAGCGCTGTCGCTGCGGCCAGAGCAAAAAGAACCCAGACTTGCATGCCGAACTTGAAGACGGTATTCATGCGATACCAATCACCGCCGGCCAGATGATCCTGGATAAAGACCGTCTCAAAGCCAAGTGAAACCGCTAGGCCGAGCCAGGCGAGCAGCAAGCCGTACCAGGCCGGCGTGCCGACAGGGCGTTGGAAGAGCACGATCGTGAGGGCAAGAATCAGCGCGATCAGCGCCACGCGCAAGGCCAACTGCGGCGCTGTCAATCCCGCAACGACCGTCAGCAAACCGCCGATCATCAGCAGAAACGTGGGCAAGGTGAGCCGCAACTGCCGGGCCTGGTAGAAGCGTAGCGCAGCGCCAATAGTTGCGGCCAGGAGTAGCGTACCAAATAGGCCATAGACGGCGAGGTAGTCGATGATTTGGGTGCCGTCGCTGAGCGGCACCGTACCTACGCCGCCAACAAACGCATGGTAACGATCGAAGAACGGCGCATAGAGGGCCAAGGCAGCCACGCCGACACCTAATGCGATCAGGCCATTACGCAGTAATCCACGCCAGGGCACGCCCCGCCCGCGCAAACCGTGGGAACGCCAGGCCGCACCCAACAGCGCCAGGCCAGTCAACAAACCGTAGGTGGGGAAATCCCACGAATTGGTTACTGCCAGCGCACCCAGGGTCAAGGCCAGAAGGGCCAATGCCACCAATGAAAGGCGGGCGGGGCGCTCATCAGCGGGGCGGACCCGCAGGTCCGCCCGTACGGCGGCATTCAGGATGGCATATGCCAGGGCGATAGCCAGCAGCGAGATCGGCAGGGCGATCATGTGCGGGTGCAGATCGGCGAAGAGGAAGGTGAAGAAGGGGAACTCGTTGATTGTGGAGGGGATCACCCGGCTGGGGCCAATATACCAATCGCCGAGCCGTGCACCTAGATCGCCAAGGCCGCCGCCAAGCGCCGTGCCGATCCCGGCGACCCCGCGCGACCAACCGACCGCGAAGACGCCGGCCATGTTGCCCGCCAGCGCCACAAACGCTGCGCCAAGCAACCCGTAACGCAAGCGCCCGCTGAGTTGCGCCGCGATGGCAAATGCACCCGCCAAAGTCAGACCAAAAATAGTTGCGACAGCGAGGTTGAAGCC
>JBBRUG010000188.1:0-11710 GCA_038247995.1 Chloroflexales bacterium
CGATCACCATTGATACGCCGGTCATCATTATCACACCTGGCGCGCTTGAAACATTGCCCTATGATCTCTGGCAGCAGGGTTCCCATGTTACTCTTGCGCTGCATGCGCTGTTCCCCAACCTGGCCTATCCAGCACTCCGTGAGCTCAGCCCAGATCAACGACGTCGCTTGAGTGATGCCCAGGCAGCGAACGGCATGCAAGATGAGCCGCTCGCCTACCGTGACAGCCTGGATGAGTTGCTGCGTTCCGTATTCGACATTGAGCCGCGTCGGCTCCGATCGCCAGCGCAACTCCTTGCCTGGCTTGATGCGTATCACACTCACAACGACCCGATGTCTCCCGCCCTCGCGCAGCATCTGATCAGCCAGCTTCAGCATTCGGTTGTGCTCAGTAACCTACCGCTCGAAACGATCATCAATGATGCTGAGGCGTATCGAGGGTTTGTCCAGGATGCCTGGACCGGCTACCTGCAGAAGCAAACGCGAGAGCACGCCGACGTTTCTTATGCCACATCGTCCACGGTACCCTTCGCGACTGATCGTGCGGTTCAAGATCTGGTGCCGGGTTTTGTGCGCAACGGAACCCTGGTTCCCGTTGAGATCGCATCAGCAGTCGCATTACCCGCATGGGCACAGACCGCTATTGTTCGAAGCAATCGCGATCGCAGGCTACAGCAATTTGCAGAAGGCCTGGCATGGCTGGAGCAGCAGCTTATCGGCGGTGGTCCCTTGGTAGGCTCAGGGCAGGTTCTTCGCTGGGAGCAGTGGCAGATGATCGCGCGGCGCTGGTCACAACTCGCGATCTGGCGCGCCACACCTGAGCTCAACCTGGAACTAGATCAGATCAGTCGGTTTGGTGCCCTGCAAGCGAACCTGGATGATCATTTCGCACGCTGGGTTACGGCCAACTACGCTCCGCTTGCGACTCGGGCGCTGCCATTCCCGCACCATCTGCACCACGTTCCAGGTTGGCTGGCGTATCAGCGCCAGCAGCAACCTGATCAACGCCTGGCCCTGCTGATCATCGACGGCATGTCGCTCGCTGACTGGATCCAGATCCGCGCTGTCTGGCAGGCACGCCATGCCAACTGGCGCATGGATGATCGTCTGGTACTTGCCCAGATTCCCAGCATCACGGCAATCTCGCGCCAGGCGTTGATCAGCGGTCGGCGGCCGGCACAGTTCGCAAGCACGCTGCTGCATAATCGACAGGAGGAGCGCCACTGGTCAAGCTTTTGGCAAGCGCACGGGCTTGCAGCAGATGCCAGTTCCTATGCACACCTCTCAACGACGCGCGATGCCGAGTATCCCGATGTCATCAACAACCGACGTGTACAGTCGCTCTGTCTGGTCAGTTCGGTGATTGATGAAAAAGTGCATAAAGAGAGTCAGGGATCGGTCGGTTGGCAGGCCACCCTTAGGGTCTGGCTGCATGTCAATGATGGCCAGCATCAGCCTGCAGCGTGGCTGGAAGGACTGATCAAACATTTGTTCAATCTGCGGTATACTGTCGTCGTCACCAGTGATCATGGACACGTTGAGACGCGCGGGATGGGTGTTCCTCAGGAAGGGGTGCTCGTGGAGACACGCAGCAAACGGGCACGTCTCTACTCCAACCCTGATATCGTCCGAGTCGTGCAGATGCAGTTTGCTGACACAATCCTGTGGGAAAGTGACGGTATTTTGCCGGACCAGACGCAGGTGCTCATTCCGCAGGGTCGTCGGGCTTTCGCACCAGCGGGCGAGCTTGCCGTTAGTCATGGTGGCATCACCATCGAAGAATTGGTTGTGCCACTCGTCACGATAACGCAGAGCTAAGGGTATGGAAAAGCAAATTGGGTTTCGGCGAAACATCTACCTGCATTGGCTTGATGCGGCAGCAGCCATGTGTGCGGAGACAAGCGATGCGCAGGAGTTGCGTGCGCGTCTCGATCCGATCGTGGCTGAGCAGGTGCAGAGCAATGAGAATCGTCAGTATGCGCTGCTCATTTTGATCAATATCTGGGTTTCAACCCGCAATCAGTACCCGATGTTGCGGGATGATGCGGTGCAACTCTATGCCAACACGGCTACCGCCAGCGACCGTCTCTGGCTACACTATGGGCTGACACTTCTCGCGTATCCCTTTTTCCGAACCGGGATGGCTGCCATTGGCCAACTTACGCGCCATGGCGGTCCGATCACAACACGCGGAGTTGAGCGACAGCTCGCGAAGACGCTTGGTCAGCTAGGCGGTTTGAAGAACGCGACAGAACGGCTCATATTCTCACTACGTAACTGGGGTATCCTTAGTGACACCTCACAGCGCTACGCCTACGGCGCCCAAATCCTGCCAGCCTCCTCACACACAATTGAGCGTTGGATGCTCGAAGTCGCACTGGCGGCTCATCCAGCGCAGGATTTGCCCTTTGCCGATCTCATTCGCCTTCCGGAGCTTTTCCCATTCCGTTTCACCCTAAGTGTTGATGATTTGCGCCGAACTGAGCGCTTCGAGGTTCAGCGCCAGGGTATGGGCTGGGACATGGTCCGGTTAGCAGAGATAGCACACCTTTAGTATTGTTGTGTTCACTTGTCAAGAATGCCTGATTTCTTCTTTCTGACGCCCCGTTGCTCCAAAACTCCTGCCGCTCCCAACAGTGTAGACTCTGTAGGGCTCAGGAACTCTGAGTCTGAGGCTTATTGTGAGGGATGTGAGCACGTACCCTGAGGAGGACAAGTACAGCCAGAGGTGCTGCGGCGAGCTAGCCCACACATGGGAATGGTGTCAGGGGGAGATGTCGCTTACCTTGAAGGGGCGATGCGCAGGGCAGGGATGACCTCGCTATCGGCGCGGCCGCAGCTGTGGGAAAACCATCGGCGCGTCGTCTGCGGTGATGCACGCTTCGACGCGGCCCGCGATGCCATCAAGGGCCGGGCTGCCCTGGTCACGCAGCTCGCTGATGAACGCACGCAGTCTTCTTAACGTTTGTTGACTCGGCCGTTGTCGGCTCAACCCAGCGGGTTACCCGGCCAAGCACCTTCAGCGGCTCGCCAATCCTGAACAGTAGTGTACTGAGCTTCTCGCGTTGGGCCTTCTTCCGCACCTCCAGCACCTGCTCCGCTGCGATCACGATCGCTACCGTTTGCGCGCTCAGCTCACCGGCTTCCCAGCGCATATAGGTTGAGGCTGTCTCGGGAAGGGTATCCGTCTCTCACTCCATCGCGCATCCCTCGTTATCGTGATTTTGGCGCTCAGGTCGCCCACGAGTAACTGGTATCGAAAAGGTGGTCGGCCTCCAGGGCCAAGCGGCCGAACTCCCGCTCCTCGATCTGCCTCCAGAAGCCGGCCTCGGTACGGCGCGCCACGACCTGTGCGGTGCGGAAGAGGGGGCGTCGCATGTTGTGTCGTCGCCAATGCGTTTGGCGGCGCGCGCTCCTTACGTACCTGGTAGGGCTGTCTAAAAATGTGCTCATGTTCTGCTCCTTGTGACTGTCCTCTGCGCACCTGCCGCTCAACCGCACGGAGTGCGGTAGCTTCCTGGCTGGGCCGCCGCCCGTGTTTGCGGCAACCTCCGTGCGATGCACGAAAACGGCGCCCCCGGTTTTCCAGGGGCGCCGCAATAGCGCTGAACAGCTGTGTTACTCCCGGCGGCGCCGGCGACGTTGCTGCTCGCGGCGGGCCTCGGCCTCCAGCAGCACGATCAGTTCGGGGTAATCGAAGTCGGGCTCGTCGTCGCGCTCGTGGGCGAGCTCAAGCAGGGCGGCAAGGCGCAAGCGCTGCGCGCCAGCTTCGCTAACGGTGGTGGCGGTGGGGCGCTGCGTGGTTGTCATCGCGGGCTCCTATCTACGCGGCGGTTCTGCCCGCGCGTCACCAGTCGGGCAAGGCCGGGCGCAAGACTTGTCGCCGTCGAGCGGCGATTCATATTGCGCACGGACGCCGGCTGGTAGTGTGGCGGGGAACCAGCCGAGCAGGGGCTTCGATAAACATCAGCGCCCAGCGCCTCCGAAGCGCCGTTTGCCGTTGCGTGACGGCCACAGCGTACGCTGGGCGCTCGACAGCCCCGAGTGGTCGTGCCGAGCCAGGGCGGGCGGGGAAGCGAAGCGTGCGCCTGGCCCACCACCTCGCAGCAATGGTCGAAGGCCAGAAGGTTCGGGACGCTGCCGCGCTGCCGCAGGCTATTGCCCAGCGCGAAGGCGGGCCGGAGCGGGGGCCTTCTGATGGTGCGACGAGTCGCGCACAGATTGCATAGAAAAAGCCCACGGGGAAGTTCCCGTGGGCCGTTGCGGACGCGAGCCGTTTGTCAGGCGGCCTGGGACTGACGCGAGCGGCGATCGAGTGCGCGGTAGAGCCGGCGACGTTTGCGTGCGGTGAAGGTCTGCACGGTCGTTTGCCAGGTCTCGTCGTCGGTGTGGGTGTGTCCCCGGCGCGAGGTCGCGAGGGCTGCCGCGATCTCCGCCTGATCGGCGTCGAGGTCGTGTTGCCGCTGCCGGTCGCGCTGGTGTTGTTCGCTGAGCCACTGGTCGGTCTGGCGTTCGCGATTGCGCCGGGCGATCTCCTCCAGATCAAGCTCTTTGCGACGAGCATAGGCGAACAACTCCTGCACGCTGCCTAACGCCGGCGGGTATTTCGTGCGGCGACCCGGCGCGCCGTACCACCAGAGCTTGTCGTTGTACTCCCGCTCAAGCTGATCGAGCAGGATCTCCAGGCCCAGGTCGTCACGATCGGCGTGGTCGTAAGGAGCCTCAGCATCGCGGTCGAAGCGCTCGGCATTGAGACCGTTCGGACGATCCCAGTCGTCCCACCAGGCCGCCTGCGTTGCCGGCTGGTGCTGGTGGAAAAAGCGCTGATACCCTGGCTGCGCTCGGTGCGGCGGGGCGGGTCGAAAACCTTCGGGGTTAGCGCTGTCGGGGCTGACGACGGCGATCACCGCGACGCCGATGATCGTGCGCCCGGTGTGAGTGATCTGCACAAGGCGGATGTGGCGTCGGGGCAGGCAATCGGCCTGCGCGCGGGTGAGCAGGTCGTGGAAGCGATACGTCGGTGCAAACCCGGTGAAGAGCACGTAGGCCAGCCGACAGCGGGCGCTGATCATCCCCTCCAGTACGCGGCTGCCGGTCACGCTGCGCCAGTGTGTCCCGACGCAGAAGCCAATCTCACGCACGGCCAGCGACTGTAACTGATCGATCAGGTAGCGAATCTTCACGGTGGCCTCCTTGGGCGACTGCCACTGCCGGGTGGTGCGGCAGTCGCCCAACGCCACCACCGTCGCGCTTCCCGAGCCGCCGGCGCGAGCTGCGCAAGGAGCGGGGCCACGCTCTCTACCATATTGGTCGGCCCCGACGACGCAGCGCAGCCGCTTCCGGCGAGCGAGGCGCACGGTGGTATGCTGAGGCGCGCTGCTGCAGCGCCTTCCACCCGTGCGGGCGCGGCGTGCGCAGCACGCAACGCTGGGCGGGGCGGGGCGGCGCCAGCCCTCCGGCCAGCAGCGCCGCCCCGCCCCACCACAACGCCCGACCCGGCGGGCTCAGCCCGCCTGCATCGACCATAGACCTGACCACGTCGATGCGCGAGCAGGCGATCGTGATCATCACGTTTGTGCCCGAGAAGATCGGCGAGATGAACGCCGCCTTCTGGGGCGCGGCGCTGTTCCAGAGCATCGTCAGCGCGACCTTCAACCAGCAGGAGCAGAGCGACCCGGAGCAGCGCTGGGACTGGCCGCTGTTCGTCGACGAGGTGCAGATGTTCGTCAAGGCCGAGCGCGCCGAGGACGCCGAGCACATGTGGACGCGCACCCGCTCGATGGGCGTTGGGCTGGTCGGCGCGCACCAGGGCCTGAATCAGCTCGGCGAGAAGCTGGGCGGCATCGTGCTGAACGTCATCGGCGGCATGTGCCTGACCAGCGGCGTGCGGGACGACACCCGCGACCTAGTGAATGCCTACGCCAACCAGGGGCTCCAGCCAGAGGATTTCACCGGCGTCAAGCCACGCGAGGAGCTGCTCATCCGCTTCCCGGTGCAAAGCCGCGACATGGGGCTGATGTCGGCCATCCCGCGCGAGCGCCCACCGGAACAACCGGCGTCGCAAGAGCAACACGCGTCACAACTACCACCCTTTGTGCCAGTTTCACCGGCAGAGGCACTCGACCTGGCGACCCTGGAGGCGATCGAGCAGGGCGTCAGCGACGCGTTGGCGACCCACCCGGACCTACTACCCGAAACGGTCTACCGGGCGATTGCGCACGAGTGGCTCAGCGCCATCCACCAGGATCTCAGCGCTGCACTCGTCGCCGAGGGCAGGGGCGCGAATGCAAGCCAGCTGAGCGGACAGGCGTGGGCCGAGGTTCAGCAGCTGATTGAGCGGCTGCGGGCTATGAGTGCGCAGCGGGCGCAACACCAAGCGCAGCAGCTTGTCCGCACCCCGCGCACCCTGCCAACTGAACAGCATCTGGCGCAGCTCAGCCAGCAGCGCTACGGTGTCCACCCGCTGATCAACGCCTGCTACGTGGCCGCCCTGGTGCGACGCTACCCCACCGACGAGCTCAGCATGGCCCAGCACGATCGCGGGCGCAGGCAGCGCGAACCGACAAGGTCGCCCGCCGGGCTATCCGTCACGCCGCCGGCCGTGCCTGGCCCGCCGGCGAGACCACAGGGCACGCCGTAAGGCCGAAGCATTCGCCGCGTCACTGTCCTGGCCGTGTCAAGATAGCGAATGCTTCGGCCCAAGCATACCGGAGCTACGACTATGCCCACCACCACCCGATCGCGCCGCCGCATTACCTGAGAGAAGCTCGGTGAGCGTACCCGGCTGATGCTCCAGCGGCTTAATGACTGCATCCTGCTGGACGAGGACGATCTCTGCGCGCTCGTCTGGCCTGAGGCGGTGAGCCGGCAGGCCTGCGCCGAGCGCCTCAGTCGCTGGCAGGCGGAGCAATACATCCAGCCGATCGCCGTCCCTGGCGGGCGCTGCTACCAGCTGGGCCGGAGCGGCGCCCGCCTGCTGCGCGAGGCGCGGGAAGCCCCCCTCGCGCAGCAGGCGGGCGCCGAGCGGGTGCGGCCAGGGTTGCTGCTGGCCAACCGCTTCGGCGTCTCGCTGTATGAGGACATCCAGAGCGACCTGGGCGTCAGTGGCATGGGCTGGGCGATCCGGCCCTTCAGCGGCAGCGACGCCCGCGGCGACGGGCTCGCTGCGATCGGCTACGACCTCGACGGGCTGCCGGCGAGCCGGGCGCGGCCAGATGCCCATGCCCCGGAGTGCCTCGGCGCGGACTACACACCGCCGCCGGGCATCGGCGTCATGCGCCTGGTGGTCGAGATCGACAGCGGCAGCGAGGACGCCCACCAGCTGGCGCAGCGCGCCCGCAACTGGCGCGCCCGCTGGGATCAGACCGCCTGGCCGCCGGCCACTCACACGATTTTTCTCTGATCACCGATAAGGGCTTCGCCCGCCTGGAAGCGATCTGGAGCACCTGGACGCAGCATGCACTCCTGCCCGCCTTCTTTAGCACCGTCGAGACGCTCAGCCTAGGCACGGGAAGACTCTGTCACCCCTGGAACCCGCGCCGGCACCTGCCCGACGGTTGCAGCGTGTGGATCTGGCACGATATGTACGACCGCCCGCGCTCACTGCGACCATGGGATCTGGAGGAGGAGGCGACGCTGAGGTTTGAGCAGCCGGTGGCGGTCAGGATGCGGAGTTTGGGGGAGAGTATGGTGCGGTGAGCTCTAGGCTTTTAGAGTGCACAGGATAAGCCGACTCGGAAAGGTGAGATCCGATATTTGGCCTGGTACGGTTCGGTAAATGACCTATACCAGGGCTCGCGCAAATCTCTTTCTATTGCGGAACTCGGCTTCGGTGAGCACCACGATAGAATGAGATTCGCGCGAGCGGCTTCTCGATTACTCTGCCTCTGAGATGGCGATAGGATTTTGCCCTAGGCGGGCCATTCTGGCGTTTGCCCGCTATAGGTGATGACGAACAGGATATCTTCGATATCCTCGTTCTGGATTGCCTCAGTTACCGTACGCCCGTCCGAAAGGTTCGCCGTCAAATCTAATTGCCATGTACCAAACGGCAATATTCCAGTGAGCGGAGCCCAGGCGCTGGCGTTGCTGCGACGTGTGCTGATGATCCCGTCAATAGATGTTGCGCTGCCACCAAGAGCGTTGCCACCTCCCTGTGACGCGAACATAAGGTTGGCCGTTACCTCAAATGCAGCGCCTTCCTTCCTGGCGAAGAAGAAGACAACCTGTTCAATTATAAGTTGGTCGAGGTTGGGCGGGAAGTCTGCGCGCTCCGTGCTGAACTCGACAACCATAGGCGTGGTGGATTGCTCGGGGTGATTGAGATCGTACCACTGGTCGGCAAACTGGTTGCGGAAGCTGAAGGGCCGATCGGCGCTGAAGGTGCGGTTCAACTGCGAGATGACCTGGCGGCGGTAATCCAGGTTATTCAGCGCCGTGTACTCGATGGTGATCAGTACATCGGCAATGGTGCTGTAGTCGAACTGATTGGCCGCTTTGGGAAGTTGCAGCTCCCAGGCGGTATCCACGCCCACACCCTCAAAGGGCAGCAGCAGCTCTGGAGACTGCGGTGTCAGCTCAAACAGGCCGGTAGCATCGCGCGGTGAGGTGAGACTAACGGTTTCAAGAGGCCGCGTAATGATGGTTGGCTCGAAGATGCCGTTGGTATTGATGATCACTCTGGATAGCCCACTGGAGGATAGGGTTGCCTTGATGCCCGCAATAGGTGGTATGAGGGCAATAATGGAGACACGGACGCGCTTGATCAGGCGTAGATAGTGACCTGGAAAGTCCTGATCAAACAGCGTCATCGGCGTTGCAAAGGGCATCACGCCGTTCTCGCGGAAGCGCTGAAACTCCGACGGGGCCAGTTGAGCCAGCGAGATCGTCTTGGTCAGTTGCTGCTTCCGCCGATCGGTGCTGAAAGCATACTGGTCGAGCTGGAAGATATCCTGTACAAGCCGAGCCGAGCCGGTTAGCCCGCGGCGATCAGGGGTGTTCTCTCGCGATAGTGTGCCAGCATCTGCCCCCAGTGGCGCTTCCCAATAGTCCGCCTGGATAAATGGTCGTGGAGCCTCCTGCCGCTCGAAGGCCAACTGGCTCGCGGCGAGTTGAGCCATTGCCGTAGCCTGCTGTAAGAAGAAGCTATAGACGCCCTCAAGGATGTTGCTCATCCAGTCGTACAGCTCGACGTTGGTGAACTTCGTAGCAAGGAAATCGGCTACCTCTTCGGTATGATCGGCCTGCATCTGGGCAATAGTCCGTTCCTGGCCCGTAACCCGCACCTGATTCTGAGCGATTCTAATTTGTTGGGTGCCAATACGAACATCCTGCTGCGCGAGGTCACGCTGTAGATTCCATTCTTGTTCGCGGCGTTCAAAGCTGGCCAGAGTCAAAGCAAACTGAGCCGCAGCCTGAAACGCCGCCCCAACATCTCCGGTGGCGAAGGCCAGAACACTACTTACCCCAGCAGCTTCGAAATATGAGGCGAGGCCTAGCAGTTCAGATCCTGATAGTCCCGCATCTAGTAGCCCATCGTAATAAGCATTCTGAATCTGAGCTCGCTCCCGCTGCAAGTCCGCCAACGTCACGCCATCCTCAGCTTCTCTGACACGCAGATCCTGCAGGCGGACGCCTGCGCGCGCCAGCGCGACCCCTTGTCGGGCACCGAGCTGGTTATAGAACTCGGCATCACGCTTCTCCAGGGCCGAGAGGAAGGCGGCCTCTATTTGCTGGGCCATGCTGACAAGCTGCTTGGCGCGCTCAATGAGCGCCACATAGCGATATGGCGTCGGGCGCAAAGTGGCAGTTCCTGGTACAACAATTTGTCCATCCCCAATTGCGGGCAGATCACGTGTGCTGCTGGTCGTTGCCGCATACGGTTCTAGCAGGCGCTCGTCGCCGGCAATATTACGACAGGTGCGGATCTTGTAGAGGTTTAACTCCGCCTGCATACGTAGTGCTGACACGATTGGATTAGGCGGGATGCAGAAAGAGAAGGAAGGCGCAGGAATGTGCCACCTGTAGAACACCATAGTCATTGCCGCCGCTGCTAATGGCGACGTTAGCCCTACATTGGCGACGCGCGATGGTGCGCGATTGATGATCTGGCTTGGCCGGATTGCTCCCTGACTACCCCCTTTACCTGTCAGGGATGCTGCTAACGAAGTCTGTAACCAGGGAAGCGCTAGTTGGCCTGCTTCCAGGGTTGGTGGGCTAACATTGGCAACGAGCGCAACGGCCTGCAGGAAGTGTCTTTCAGCAGCCAGACCTACCTGCTCGACAACTTGAACCACTTCCGGATGGGTCAGCAAGGCGGCTTGCGTGCTTGCTCTTGATACTCGCCCTTTCCGCCTAATCGAAGCCAGTGATTGTGGAAGTGATGCTTCTGCCAGTGCCAGTGCTACAATCTGGCGCACTTCGGCCAGTCGGCCCCGCGCAGATCCAGCCGCTGTAAGCACCACCCTTAGCTGGTCTCTCAGGTCTGAAGCTTTCCGTGCATCAGGTAGGCGTCGGAATGTTGCCTTCATCTCATCGTGCGAAACTTGCCACTCGGGCAGTAGCGAAATGTCTTCGCCGACTTCGATCTCTAGCTCAGGGCATTCATTTGTATGTTGCTGCAGCTCATCCGTGTTGAGCAGGTTGAGCGCTGTTGTGTACAACGTGCGCGCGATGGCGACCGACTCGGCAGTATCCCGGCTGAACTCGGCATCGGCATACTCCAGAAAGCAGCGCACTAACGCGAGCAGTGTGAACCGTGTGTAGGTGCTCTGGCGGGTCGCGGCGATGACGTGGGGATTCAGTGGATCCCGCAGCCAATCCTCGCTGCGTGCGAAGAGGAAGTCCAGACTCTGTTCCTGCACCAGCGGATAATAGATCTTTGGAGATCCCTTGACCGTGTAATCATAGACCGTCCGCAACCAATCGAGCGCCGCAATGTATTGGCCGCGCCGCTGAAGCTGCAGGGCCAGGTACACAGGGACGAAGTACCAGGCTTCTTCCAGATAGATACGCACCGCTGCCGGGACTGACTGATTATCCAGAAACGCTTTGCTAATCTGCGTGCGGCGCACTTGTAGCTCCGTAGAGTCCAAGCGCTCCGTGATCTCGAAGGGCTCTCTCACAAACGGCGCCAACGCGATCGGCGCGGATCCGACGAGGCTGAGATCCTGTTGCTCGCTAAACGTGTCGCGCAAAAATCTGTGCCGGTTGGACACCCCACTGACATTTGTATCACCAAAATGATCAAGAAAAAGCCATTGGGGGTCGGATGCAAAAGGCCCACTGGAAGGGGAGACTCGGTAGGCCACCTGTGGGTTGATAGTATCAGGATACTCGCCGCTGGCCAGTACAATACGCGCCAGGTTGGCTCCCCATTCGAGTGGACGAGATTGTTCCTTGTTGCTGGAGGGCGGCCGACGATTTCGTCGCCTCCTGATTGTGAAATCTTTGGGTTCTTTGAAGGGAGAGAAAAACAAAGATGTCCCGGAGAATCTGTCCTGAAATAGTTTTGTCAACACATCTTTGAGCGTACGGCGGGGAACACTGAACTGCAGAACCATTTCATTAACTAGTAGTCCGTCAAGGTTCGTTTGAATAATAGAGAGCGTTCTGGTATCCTACCAGCAGTGTCAATCCTTTTGCGCAAGGTGAGGAAGCCGCAGATGCCGAAGAAAGCGTTTCAGGTGCAGTTGACGTTGGCGGAGCGTACC
>JBBRUG010000189.1:0-11675 GCA_038247995.1 Chloroflexales bacterium
CCGCGCCACAGCCTGTTCCGCAACCCGCGCCCGACACCGGCGCCGCGCCGCCCGCCTTCGCCCCGGTGCCCCCGCCCGATCCGGCTAGTGGTCGGCGCTACTTCCCCGAGACGGGGCACTCGCTCGGCGGGGCCTTCCGCAGTTACTGGGAGGCGAATGGCGGTTTGGCCGTGTTCGGCTTCCCCACCAGCGAAGAGTTCGTTGAGAATGGCGGCGACGGCCGGCCCTACACCGTGCAATACTTCGAGCGCCATCGCTTCGAGTTTCACCCAGAGCAGGCGGCGCCCTACAATGTGCTGTTGGCGCGGATCGGCGACGACATTCTACGCATTCAGGGCCGCGATTGGTTTAGCTTTCCAAAGACCGGGGCAACAGCGGGGTGTCTCTATTTTGAGCCAACCGGCCAGGCGCTCTGCGAGCCGTTCCTGAGCTACTGGCGCAGCAACGGCCTGGAGTTCGATGGGCAGCGCGGCACGAGTTATGCCGAGAGCCTGGCCTTGTTCGGCCAGCCGATCTCGCCGCCGCAGACCGAAGAAGTGGCGCCGGGGGTCTTCCTGACGGTGCAGTGGTTCGAGCGCGCCCGCTTCGAAAACCACGACGGTCGGGTGTTGCTCGGCTTGCTGGGCAACGAGTTGACAAGCTCGAAGGGCTGGCGGTAAGACTAGCAAAAAGCCCCGCGCGGCATGCCGCGCGGGGCTTCTTTACAGAATGTACCCGCGTTTGCGGGCAAGATCTTCTTTGTGCTTACGAAAGAGGATATCGCGCTCGGTGCCGCGTAGTTCCCGGCTGTAGGAGTTCAGCATCTCCTCGACTTCGGCATCGAGTTCGGCTTCACGCTGCAAATCCATAACAATAAAATCGTAGAGCACTTTCACGCGCGCCGCGCGGCCCGTCCCCGGCTTCGTGCCCCGTTCATCGCGATACTCCAATAAGTCACGCTGGGCCAACTCGTCGTGCAAGCGTTCCGCGATCCGCCGGATTTTATCTTCGCTGAGCCGCATTGGTGTTCTCCTTTAGCCTGAGAATGCAGAAGCCCAGGGCTGATCTAACGTCTCTGATTCGCGCCAACCTCACCCCCCAACCCCCGCTCCGTCAGGCGGAGCGGGGGGCCGGACGGCAGTAGGGAATGAGCGCGTTCGATAACCATTCGCCCGACTTTGCCGCCGCCCTGGACAGAAGCCTGACTGCTAAAAGTATACCATGTGGATTGTGGTATACTGACATTCGAAGCCACCTTAGGGACCGATGGCGGGCGCAATGCGCACCGTAGGTTCCCTAGCGGGGGCTTTTTTGTTTGGCTGCATAATTGGGAGCACTTATGAGCAAGCGTGATCTGCTGCATACGCCTGTCGAGCATATCGACATTACCGCCGTCAATGTCGTGCCCTTGATTGAAATGATGGAGCGTACGGCATTCCAGGCCCGGAACCTGGCCCGCGCCGCCCGCATCACCGATACGATGGTGGCCGATCCTCAAGCAACGGTAATCTTGACCCTCGCCGGGAGCCTGGTTTCGGCCGGCCAGAAACATGTGATCCTCGAACTGCTGCGCTGCAATGCCGTCGATGTGATCGTCTCCACCGGCGCGAATATTGTTGATCAGGACTTCTTCGAGGCGCTCGGCTTTCGCCACTACCAGGGCACGCCCTTCGCCGACGACAACGCCTTGCGCGAGCGCATGATCGACCGGATCTACGATACCTATATCGACGAGGACGAGTTGCGCATCTGCGACGAAACGGTGCGCACGATCGCCGAAAATATGGTGCCGGGTGCCTATTCGAGCCGCGAGTTTATTCACGCGATGGGTGTGTATCTGGAGGCGCAGCACCCCGATGCCGACAGCATCGTGCTGGAGTGCTTCCGCCGCGACGTACCGATCTTCGTGCCGGCCTTCTCCGATTGCTCGGCGGGCTTCGGCCTTGTGGCGCATCAGGTGGCCCACCCCGAGGCCCACGTGAGCATCGACAGCGTCAAGGACTTTCGCGAGTTGACGGCGATCAAGATCTGGGCCGGCATAACCGGGTTGTTGATGATCGGCGGCGGGGTGCCGAAGAACTTCGTGCAAGATATTGTTGTTTCCGCCGAGTTCCTGGGTTACGAAGCGCCGATGCATCAGTACGCCGTGCAACTCACCGTCGCTGACGAGCGCGACGGCGCCCTGTCGGGCTCAACGCTGAAGGAGGCCAACTCATGGGGCAAAGTGAGCCTGGCAGAGGAGCAGATGGTCTTTGGCGAAGCCACGCTAACGCTGCCGCTGCTCGCTGGCTATGTGTATCATCGCGGCAGTTGGCGGAATCGCCGCCCGCGCAGTTGGGCGCAGCGCCTCAATGCCGGCGAGACGGTGAGTCCGAACGGGTCGCTACGTTTGGCCCAACCCACCGGCCCCATGCCCGCGTAGCCAGTAGTGGGCCAACGGTATATGACCTCCGACATCCCCTATGCGCCACCAATGTAACGCATTGCGTTAGATAATCATGACGCACAACTAGCCGTGCGACACTACGTGCCTCAGCCGAACTATGTTAGGCTGAGGCAGCCGGTATAATGCCGGTTGTGGTTTGGGCTTGAATGGAGCGGATGATGTATATGACTTTACATAATTCTCGTGAGGAGGCCGCCAATACCCTGACGCATGGGTTTGGCGCGTTCCTCAGCCTGATCGCCGGGATTGGGCTGATCGGCATGGCCGCTACAACGGGCAACCCTTGGCAGCTTATCAGCGCGGTTGTTTACAGTATCTCGCTTGTGCTGCTCTACACTGCCTCAACGCTGTACCACGGCGCGCCGCCCTCGGAGGCCAAGCGGCGCCTGGAGATCTTCGATCATTGTGCGATTTTCATCCTGATCGCCGGCACATATACGCCCTTCACGCTAGTAACACTGCGCGGCCCGTGGGGCTGGAGTTTGTTTGGCGTAGTCTGGAGCCTGGCAATCGTCGGGGTGCTGTTCAAGTTGTTCTTTACCAGGCGCTTCCAGATCTTTTCTACGCTTACCTACATTGCTATGGGCTGGCTGGTGGTGGTTGCCGTCGGCCCGATGGTAAGCGCACTGCCGCCGTCGACGTTGGCATTGCTCGTCGCTGGCGGCCTGGCCTACACATTGGGCACGGTGTTCTATCATAACCGGCGCATTCCGTATTCCCACGCAATCTGGCACCTCTTCGTGCTGGCCGGCAGCGCACTGCATTTTCTGGCTGTTGCCTCGCAGGTAGGGTAGGGCGATCCGCAGATTGCGCAGATTGCGCAGATGATCGAGCGTGGGAGGGTAAGGCGATCCGCAGATTGCGCAGATTGCGCAGATGATCAGGCCGGATGACGCGGGATCGGGGCGCGGCGCGGCCTTCAGGCCGGCTGCCGCGCGCTCCGGCGTGAGCCGCGCCCTTCAGGGCACGGCGGCGGGCGAGGCAGGCCGACCACGAATGGGCCGCGAATGCGCGGCGGCGAACAAACCCCAATTGCGGTATGATGATCATATAATCCAAAACCCATGGCCTCGCTTCGGCGACGCCCTAGACTGGCCGTTTAACGTGGAATTGACGATTGCGCCGGTGTTTTTGCCCGGCCCGCGCCCCGATCCCCTGCTCGGCTGGCGCGGCGCATTGCTCCCGCTCAGCCAGGATCCGCTTCATGTCATGCTCGATCTGCACGAGCGCTACGGCAACCTCGTGGCGCTCTCGCGGAGCGCCCCGGTGATTATGTTTGCCTTTGGCGCCGAGCATAACCGCCGCTTGCTCAGCGATGCGAACCTGTTCCATAACCAGATCGGGTTTGGGTTGGCAATGCCGGAAGGCTCCGCTGCGGCCCGGATCAGTAACGGCCTCCTGGCGATGAATGGCGAGCGCCATCGGCAGCAGCGCCGGTTGATGCTGCCCGCCTTCCATCGGCAGCAGGTCGCCGATTACCACGCGCTGATGATCGAAACCATCGAGCGTGGTCTGAGCACCTGGACAGCGGGCCAAACGCGCGACATCGCCCGCGAGATGCAGGAACTCACCCTTGCAGTGGCCTTGCGCACGCTCTTCAGCCTTGAACCCGGCCCCACAGCGCGCACACTGGGCGAGTTCTTCACCGCGTCGCTCAATGTCGATATTTCGCCGCTGGAGTCGCTGCTCCCACAGACCTTCCCTGGTCCCGGCACGCGCCGGCTAATTAGCCTCGCCGAGCAGATCGAAGCTCAGGTGCGCGCCCTGATCGCCGAGCGCCGCGCCGACCCCACGCCGCGCAAGGATGTCCTCGCCACGCTGATCGCCGTCCGCGACGAGGACGGCCAGGCCCTCAGCGACGACGAACTGGTCGGGCAAACCTATACGCTCTTCGCCGCCGGCCACGAGACAAGCGCCAACGCACTCGCCTGGGCGCTGTTTTTGCTCCAGCAACACCCGGCGATCCTGGCCGACCTGCACGCCGAACTGGACAGCGCGCTCGGCGGCGCCGCCCCCAGCCTGGAGCAACTCAATCGTCTGCCGCTGCTTGATGGCGTGGTAAAAGAGGTGTTGCGCCTGATGCCGCCCGCCAGCTTGCTGCTGCGCGTCAGCACCGCGCCGGTTAGGTTGGGCGGCTACGAACTGCCCGCCGACACCGCGATCTTCCTTAGCCCGCTGATCACCCATCGCGATCCGGCAGTGTTTCCCGATCCACTGGCCTTTCGCCCGGCGCGCTGGACCGGCGCCGACCCGTCGCTCTACGCCTATTTGCCCTTCGGCGCCGGGCCGCGCATGTGCATCGGCACCACGTTTGCGCTCATGGAGATCAAGCTAACCCTGGCGCTGATCGTGCAGCGCTTCCGGCTGGAGTTGCCGGCATCGGCGACGGTTGATCCCGAGTTACGCCTGACGCTGCGCCCACGTGGCGGCTTACCGATGCGTATTCACGCGCAGGATCGTGTCTTCAGTTCAACCGCCGTTCAAGGGAAGATTCGCCGGTTGGTGGATTTGCCGCATGCGTAGAGGCGGCCGCCGGCCCGTCTCTACGCTCCCACATCACACCACGCGCACAAACTTACGCCGACCGACCTGCACAACCACCCCGGCGCCGGGAGCGATCTGCACGTCGTAACTCTCGACCTTTTCGCCGTCGATGCGCACGCCGCCGCCATCGATCAGCCGGCGTGCCTCGCCTTTGCTGGCGGCGAGTTTGGCATTCACGAGCAGATCGATGATCGCCTCCGGTGCACCGAGCGCGTACGCGGGAATATCCTCGGGCAGTTCGCGCTGCACAAACTGG
Source organism: Chloroflexales bacterium (assembly GCA_038247995.1). GTDB lineage: Bacteria > Chloroflexota > Chloroflexia > Chloroflexales > Chloroflexaceae > JBBRUG01. The sequence goes on from JBBRUG010000189.1 coordinate 5,226, forward strand.
CGGATAAACGCCGCCTCAGCCTCGTTGGCGGCAGCCGTGTCGTGGTACTGGGCCACAATCTCACGGGCCAGCCGCATCTTCAGGTCGCGCGGGTTGACGCTGCCCGCAGCGAGACTGGCCCGCGCCGCGGCGAGTTCGTCGAGCGGCATGTCGGACAGCACTTCAAAGTAGAGCGGCAGCACCTCGTCGCTCATCGACATCACGCGGCCGAACATCTCGGCCGGTGGCATACTAATATCAACCGTGTTAAGGAACGTCTTGCTCATCTTGCGACCGTCGGTGCCGGGGATGAGCGGCACCAGGAAGACCTGCTGCGGCGTCATGCCGAACTGGCTCATCAGTTCGCGGCCGGCGAGGATGTTGAACTTCTGGTCGGTGCCGCCGAACTCGACATCGGCGTTGATCGCCACCGAGTCGTAGGCTTGGAGCATCGGGTACATCAGTTCGAGGATCGTCAGTGGGCTGCCGGCTTCGTAGCGCTTGCGAAATGTGTCGTGGGCGAGCATCTGGGCCAGGGTGAAGCGCCCAGCCAGATCCAGCGCATTGGCTAGCTTAAACTCGCCGAACCACTCGCTCTGCCAACGTACTTCGGTGCGCTCGCGATCCACGACGCGAAAGAACTGATCCATATATGTCTCAGCGTTGGCCTTGACCTCAGCGGCGCTGAGCCGGGTGCGCGTCTCGTCGCGACCGCTCGGATCGCCAATCTGCGCCGTCCAGTCGCCGACGATCAGCACCACCTGGTGACCAAGTTCCTGAAACTGGCGCAGCTTACGCAGGCCCACGGCGTGGCCGATGTGCATATCCGGCTTGGTCGGGTCGAAGCCCTGCTTCAGCCGCAGCGGCTTGCCGGCGGCCATGCGCTGGCGTAATTCGGTTTCGACAATTACCTCCGCAACGCCGCGGGTGAGCAGTTCGTTGAGCTCCATTGTTCGTCCTCAAAAGTCAGGATTCAGGATGTTATGCTGATGCATTATAGCAGTGTCAAGCCATAGCGCTGCACAGTCGCCTTGCATGGTCTGCGGCAGTGTACTAAGATGCATCGAGGGGCTGAGGGCTGCGAACTGCGAACTGCGAACTGCGAACTGCGAACTGCGAACTGCGAACTGCGAACTGCGAACTGCGAACTGCGAACTGCGAACTGAGGACTGAGAACTGAGGACTGAGAACTGAGAACTGAGGACTGATCCCTATGATCGAAGAGTTTGACGCTGCCAGCGCGGCGAACCAGCTTGGCGCCGGGGTAATCGTGTTTGGCCTGGCGTTGCTGGGGCTCTTTCTGGAGTTTGGCCTGGTGCGCTGGTTACGGCGCTGGAGCCTGGCGCGCAATTGGATGCCCGGTGCGGTGTTTTTTACGGCACTCAGCGGTCAGGCGTTGTTCTGGAGCCTTGTCGCCGCGTTCGCCGTCGCCGGCCGCGATCTATTGCTCGATAGTCGGGTTACCGACGTTCTACGCAACGGCATTATCTTCACCAGTATTGTGGCCATCACCCTGTTTGTCGTTCGGCTCGGCACTAATTGGGTGCGCCTGTACCTGCGCGAGCAACATTTCGGCTCAGTCAGCCTGATCAACAACTTACTGCGCGCACTTGGCTTGCTGGTGATTATTGCCACCGTCATGGCGGTACTTGGCGTGCCGATTGGCCCGCTGCTCACCGTGATCGCGGGGAGTAGCCTGGGCCTCACGCTAGCCCTGCGCGATCCGCTGGCGAACCTTTTTTCGGGCGTGATTGTCATTGCCTCAAATAAAATTCGCCCCGGCGATTTTGTGCGCCTGAGTACCGGCGAGGAGGGTATTGTTACCGATATTCGCTGGTCCGATACCTATATTCGTCAATTAGCGAACAATATTATTATTGTGCCGAACTCGCAGATGACAAACTCAATCGTGATCAATTTTCATCGCCCCGAGCCGCGCCTGGTAACCGTGCTCGATGCGGCGGTTGGCTATGGCGCCGATCTCGCGCAGGTGGAACGGATCGCGCTGGAGGTCGCCGTAGAGGTGGAGAACGAGGTGTTGGGCGGCGTGCCTGATCAGGAGCCGTTGGTGCGCTTTAATACATTCGGCGATTCGAGTGTGCGCTTCACGATAATTCTTCACGCCCAGAGTTTTGGCGATCAGTTCCTCATTCGCCACGAATTTGTTAAGCGCTTCACAGCAGCGTTACAGGCGGCCGATATTCCGCTGCCCTTCCCGGTGCGCGTGCTGCGCGCCGACGAAACCTTCGCGTCCGCCGATGCGTTGCTCGCGTTCCAGCGCCCTCCGCTCGATGGCACTGATCTGCCGCCCGACAATGGTTCGCGCGCCGTTACAACTGAACGGTCGGGGGCTTGATGAAGCGACTGTTCCTGCTCAGCTTACTGTTCCTGACTGCCTGTAGCGTGCCGGGTCTGATCAATCCGTTGGCGGCCTTGCAGCCCAGTCCTACGGTCGAGCCGACGGTGACGGCTGAGGTTACCCCCACGGCCACATCTGCGGCGACCGTCGAAATTACCGATCAGATTGTTTTCAGTTCCGAGCGGAGCGGAAGTGCTGAGATCTATACGATGAACGCTGACGGATCGGGGTTGGCCCGCCTCACCGATCATCCATCCGGCAACTACGATCCGGTCTGGGCGCCGAACCGACGCCAGATTGCGTTTGTGTCCGAGCGTTCCGGCCCGCCGAACGTTTATCTAATGAATACCGACGGCACGAATATTCGGCAGCTTACCGACGAACCGCAAGGCGCCTTCCAGCCCACATTTGCCCCTGACGGCCAGCAGATCGCCTTCGTGGCCGTGCGCGGCGCCGGGCGGGCGCTGGTTGAATTGACGCTGACCGATGAGACGACGCGAGTGCTCTTTACCGCGCCGCCTAATATCGCCAACCCGGCCTACGCTCCCAGCGGCCAGCAGATCGCCTTTTCCGCGATCGAGTCGATTTCCGGCGGCAACCGCGAGATCTATTTAGCCAACCGTGATCGTTCGGGCGTGCTGATCAACCTGACCAATAGCGCCGGCGCAGACAACGCGCCCAGCTTTACGCCCGACGGGCAGCGGATCGCCTTCCACTCGGATCGCGCGGGTTTCGCTGCGGTGTTCGTAATGGATGTGAGCGGCGCGGCGCAGACTCCGCTTACCACCGCCGAGTATGCAGCGCAGCACCCGAGTTGGGCCTCCGACGGACGCCAATTGGTGTTTAGTTCGTCGAGTAGCGGGCGGGCGCAAATTTACCGCACCGACGACTCGGGCAGCGAACCGGTGCGGCTCGGCACCGCCACTGTCGATGCCGTCACGCCGGCATTTCCGCCGCCACCGCCCCTCGCCGTCAACGACCAACTGCTGGTTGCCGTGGGCGCAATTGGCGGAACACGCAATTTGCAACTGCTCAGCCCCGGCGGTGTTGGCCGCACAGCGCTCACCGACGATCTGCTCTTCGATAACATTACCCCTGCCTGGAGTCCTGACGGCCAGCGGATTGCCTTTGCCTCAGATCGGGGCGGCAACTACGACATCTATGTCATGAACAGCGACGGCTCGGGGTTGACGCTCATCGCCGGTAGCCCGGGCCGTGATCTGCACCCGGTCTGGAGCCCCGATGGCGAGCGGATCGCTTTCGAGAGCAATCGAACCGGCAACTGGGATGTGTATGCGGTGAATGCCGACGGTTCAGGTGGGTTGATTAACCTAACCAATCATCCGGCAAATGATGGCAATCCGACCTGGAACCCTGATGGCGAGCGGATCGCCTTTGCCAGCAATCGGGATGGGCCATTTGAGATCTATGTGCTTGATCAGCTGAATCCGGCTGCTCTGGTGAATCTGACCAACAACCCGGCCAACGATGTGCAACCGGCCTGGAGTAACGACGGTACGAGTATTGTGTTTCGCTCCGACCGCAGCGGCGATAACGAGATCTATCTCATCATTGACGCCGACGAGCCAACCCAGATCCGTCGGCTCACGTTTCACCCCGGCGATGACACGACGCCGGCTTTCGCGCCCGATGGACGCCGGGTAGCCTTCGCCTCAAATCGGAGTAACCTCACCGGCGGGGCCGGTGCGCCCACCCGGCGCGACTATGATATTTATATCGTAAATATCGGCAGCATGGAACTGTCGCGCCTGGACGATCAGCCGACAAATGCGCAATACCCGACGTGGCGGCCGAGGCGGTAGGGAGAAAGCAGGAGGCACGCGGCAGGAGGCACGCGGCAGGGGCGCATCGCTGCCCGAAATACCTCATCCCCCCAACCCCCTTCTCCATCTACGTGGAGAAGGGGGTGCCGCAGATTCGGCTTCCTGATGCTGTCGGTAGCCCTGCTTACGTCTCACGCCGTACGCCTCACGCCGCATGCCCCACGCCTCATGCTATAATCCCCGCTTATGACGACAAACTTCACCATTTCCGCCCGCGACGAGGCCAGCCGGGCTCGTGCGGGCGTATTGCATACCGCCCACGGCGATGTGCCGACACCGGTGTTTATGCCGGTTGGCACGCGGGCTACCGTAAAAGCGCTGACGCCGCACGAACTCCAGGATCACGGCGCGGCGATTATTCTCGGCAATACCTATCACCTCTACTTGCAACCCGGCCACGAACTGATCGCCCGGCACGGCGGGTTGCATCGTTTTATGGGCTGGCCCGGCCCGATTCTTACCGATAGTGGCGGCTTCCAGGTGTTTTCGCTGGTGTACGGCGGCATCGCCGACGAGATCAAGGGCCGCCGCCCGGCGCGCCCCGCAGGCACCCGCGATATGGTAAAGGTCACTGAGGACGCAGTCATTTTTAAGAGCTACCTGGACGGCTCGCGCCATGTGTTCACGCCTGAGCGCAGCATCGAGGTGCAGCACGGCCTCGGCGCCGATGTGATCCTCTGCTTCGACGAGTTGCCGCCGTTCCGCGCCGGTTACGACTATACGCGTGAGAGTATGGGCCGCACCCACCGCTGGGCCGAGCGCTGCCTTACCGCGCATCGTGGGCGCACGCCGGAAGCGTTGCCGAACCCCGATCAGTTGTTGTTTGGGATTGTACACGGCGGTGTGTTCGCCGATCTGCGTGCTGAGAGTGCCCACTTTATCGGCGCGATGGGCTTCGACGGGCTGTGCATCGGCGGCTCGCTGGGCGGCGACAAACCCCAGATGTACGATGTGGTGGACATGACCGTGCCGCACCTGCCCGACGGCCTGGCGCGGCACCTGCTCGGCGTCGGCGATGTAGACGACTTGCTGGAAGGCGTGGCGCGCGGGATCGATATGTTCGACTGCGTCAGCCCCACGCGCCTTGGTCGGCATGGTGCAGCGCTCGTGCGCGATCCGGCGCGGCGCTGGAAGATCAACGTCTCCAGCGCACCAATGCGCAATGCAGATGCGCCGCTCCAGGCAGGCTGCGGCTGCTATACCTGCCGGCACTATTCGCGGGCCTACATTCACCACCTCTACCGCTCCAACGAGATCCTCGGCCTACGCCTGGTGAGCCTGCACAATGTCGCCTTCCTGCTCGACCTGATGGCTCAGGTGCGTCAGGCGATTAGCGAAGGTGGATTTCCACAACTATATGAAGCATGGCTGGGGAAGCGGTTAAACTGAGGAACCGAAGAACTGAAGAACCGAAGAACCGAAGAACCGAAGAACTGAAGAACTGAAGAACTGGAGAACTGAAGAACTGAAGAACTGAAGAACTGGAGAACTGAAGAACTGAAGAACTGAAGAACTGAAGAACTGAAGAACTGAAGAACTGAAGAACTGAAGAACTGAAGAACTGGAGAACTGGAGAACTGAAGAACTGAAGAACTGAAGAACTGAAGAACTGAAGAACTGAAGAACTGTTCCTCGACACGCCCGGATGCCGCTCTATGCCGCGCCGGGCGTCTCCGACGCGGTACAGGCGAGTATGCGGGTGCTGGCGGCGGCGCGGGCTGCGGGCATCCCAGTGATCTACACCACCGTTGCCTATGCCGCCGATGGGCGTGACGGCGGGAGGTTTCTCGAAAAAGTACCCGCCTTGCGTCAGCTTACCAGCGATTCGCCGCTGGCGCAGATCGTGCCGGAGTTGCCGCCCGCGCCGGGCGAACTGGTGATCGCGAAGAAATACGCCAGCGCCTTCTTCGGTACGCACATTGCAGCTACGCTCACCGCGGCCCGTATCGACACCGTGATCCTCGTCGGCTGCTCAACCAGCGTCAGAAGGAAAGCTTGTAGCCTTTTGCCTTTTGCCCTTTGCCCTTTGCCTTGATTACGGCGCCAGCCGCTCGATCACCCACACCTCACCCTCGCGCCGATAGCGGATGCGGTCGTGGAGGCGACTTGGGCGCCCCTGCCAGAACTCCATCCGATCGGGCGCAACCCGGTAGCCGCCCCAAAACGGCGGGCGCTCCGGTTCGCCGGCGGCAAAACGGGCTTCAACGTCACTTAAGCGGTTCGCCAGTTCAGCGCGGTCGGCGATCACCTGGCTCTGCGGCGAGGCCC
>JBBRUG010000190.1:0-11657 GCA_038247995.1 Chloroflexales bacterium
ACTTCTGGCGGTAGCAGTTTGTATTTTGGGATTGAGCCGACGACCGACGCTACTCAGAACACGATCGGTTCGACACCCAACGGCAACCCGACGCCCGGCGCGAACAGTCGCGACTGGGCCCTCGCCCTGGCCCACGAGATCGGCCACTATGGGCTCTATCTCGACGACAACTACCTCGGCCTGAACGCGGGCCGCCTGGTGACGACGCCCGGTTGCCGCGGGGCAATGTACGATCCATATGAATTGCCGCAGAGCGAATTCCACCCCACGGCAGGCTGGCTCCCGGCGTGTGCACTGACCCTTTCGAACCAGTCCACCGGCCGTTCCGACTGGGCGACGATCCTGCGCTACTACAACTCCGCCGTGCCCGGTTTCACGCTGAACGCGCCCGGCAGTTACAATGCGAACTCCGGCCCGGCAGGGCTGACCTTGGGCGTCACCCGCTTCGTCAGGCCGGCGCCGGCGCAGGCCGGCGTACCCGGACGTGAGATCCAGGTGCTCGACCCGAACGGTAATACCTATCGGCCGACGGGAACCGTGCGTGCTTTCGCCCTTGGAGCGAACAATGCCGGCTTGCTCGACCTGGGTCGCCCGATCGATGACGGCTCGCTGCTGGCCCGCAGCGGCGGCGCGCGGGTTTGCGTCTTCGATCTCGATCAGACCACGCCGAGCCTGGGCTGCGCAACTGGCGACGCCCTGACGCTGACGATGCAGCCGCGCTCCGGCTGGCGCCCCGATCTTCAGCTCACCGAGGTTACCTCGCGCACGCTGACGATCACTGTACCTGCCGACAGCGTAGGCTTGCCGAAGCCGCAACAACTCGAAGCCGTGCTCTTCCCGAACGATAGTACGCTGGCACCGATTGTGCAACCGATCCCGCAGACAACTGACGGCGCAGCGTACCGTGGGACGCTCACCGCAACTGAGCCGGTGGTTGAGGGTTACCTGCTGGTGCGCGTGCCGGGCGACAGCGCCCCGGTGCGCGAGGCGGTGACCGACTACGCCATCGGCGGTAGCCCGGCCCCGCGCCGGCGCATCAGTACGCGCAATCGCCGCCGTGCGCCGCTCGTCTCGACTGACGGACAGGTGATTCTCTATACCGACGGGATCACGTTTGCCGCGAGCGGCCAGTTCTTCTCGATCCAGACTGCCACGCGCCTGCCCGCCGATCCGCCGATTGCGGAGCCAATCGGCCAGGGCTACCGGCTGATCGGCGACGACGCGGCGATCCAGACCCTGCGCGCCGGGAATGCGTCGATCAATATCTCGTATGCCACGAGCGACCTGGGCGATCTGTCGGCGGCGACGACCTTCATCTACTACTACCCGGAGGGCGGCACCGCCTGGCAACGCCTGGCCGACACCGTGCGCGACCCGGTGAATAACGAGGTCTCGGCAGCGATTGTGGGCCGTGGGTTATACGCCGTGATGGCCAGCGATCTTTGGGATCTGAGCCCGCCCGGACTACGGCTCAACCGGGTTTACCCCGGCGCAACGGCGCCGCTGCCCGATGCGCTGACGCCGCTCACCGGCGGGTTTATCTACATCTACGGTCGAACGTCCAGCGACAGCGCCGATCCGTGGAAGGTCTATGCGCCGGGCGCGCCGGCCTGGGTGAACGACCTGCGCCAACTGGTGACGAACCAGCGCTACCACATCATGGTTGTCGGGCCGCTGACGGCGCCCGTCAAGCCGGTTCGTCCGGAGCCGACGATCGCGGCCGAACTGGCCCAGGCGCTGCCCGACCCGCCCGCGCTTGTCTACAGCACACTCACGGCGCGGGGCGGCTTCACGCCACAAGCGGGTCAGACCGTAACCGCCCGCCTTGGCGAGGTCGTGTGCGGCACGACAACGACGCGGCTCGTGGACGGGAAGGTAGTGTTTGCGTTGGATGTCCTCGCGCGCGACGAACGCGCCGGTTGCGGCAGGTTGGGCGACACATATACGCTGACGATCGGCAGCTACACCTGGCCGGCGGCGGTGCCCTGGAGCAACGAAACGATCACCGAAATCGGCATCGGCCAGGTCTACCTGCCACTTGTGCGCCGTTAAAGAGATCCACAGAATGTCGGTCGGAATCGGCGTAAGGGCGGCGCGTGAGCCGCCCCGACAACCACTCTGCCACTTCACAATGGCTTGAACATTGCTCTAATCAAAATCGATTAAAATTGCCCCTTGACGATTAAAAAAGTTGACTTATAATTTTGAATATCACAACCCTATTCTTTCATAGCTCAATGTAGAGGCATATATGTCCAGGGCGGTACGCCTGCGGGACATAGCGCAGTATCTGGGTATTTCGGTAAGTACCGTCTCACTCGCCTTGCGCGAGTCACCTCAGATCGCTGAAGAGACGCGCGAGCGCGTGATCGATGCTGCCCAACAGCTTGGGTACACCTACCGGCAGCGTCCGGTGGGGCGGATGATTGGCCGGATCGCGTATCTCAGCAACCTCGACCCGGATAACATCTTCTCCACGGCGGTACTCAGCGGGGTGGAAAGTGAGTGCCGTAAGCTGAAGATCGCGCTCGATTATTCACGGATCGGCGACGAATTGCCTGCCATTCCCGAATGGTACGGCAATGCGGGCGGGCTGTTGCTGATGGGCAACATGGGCCGCGAGAAGGTGCTTCAGTTGCAGGCGTTGGGGTTGCCGATGGTGCTCGTCGACAATAACCTGCCCACCCTGGGTCTCGATCGGGTGCTGACTGAGAATATCGGCGGGATCTTCCGCGCCGTGGAGTTCCTGTACGCGCGCGGGCATCGCCGGATCGCGTATTTGAACCTTACCCGGCCGTTTTCCAGCCTGCCCGAGCGACTGATTGGTTACCAGAAAGCTGTCGCTGATCTCAACCTCGAACCGTTGGTGATCAGCAGCCCGACTGTGCAAGTAGCCGATATTGCCGCTGCATTGGCGCAGGCGCGCAGCAACGGTGTAACCTTTACCGCGATCGTTGCCGCTAATGATCTGACCGCCATCAGCGTATTGCATGCCCTCCAGGATGCGGGCTTGCACGTCCCCGCCGACGTATCGCTGATTGGTTTCGATGATCTGGGACTAGCTGCGGTCATGCGCCCGGCGCTCACCACCTGTCGCGTGCATCGTGAGTTGATGGGCGCGATCAGCGTCCAGCGCTTGATCGAGCGCGCCGTTGAACCCGACGCGCCGCCGTTGGCCCTGGTGCTTGATGCGCCGTTGATCGAGCGCCAGAGTACGCGGGCATTGGAGTAAGGCGTGGCGGGCGTGAGCGGGCCGACCACAATAGTCCGCGAATGTGCGAATAGAGGGCAAGGCGTGGCGGGCGTGAGCGAGTGTGGAGGGCGTTGTGGCCCTCTATCGATCTGATCGAGTTTGATAGCAACGAAGCATCATGAAAATTACCGACCTGCGCTGCGCCACGATTGGCGAGCATCCGGTGCTGCGCATCACCACCGACGAAGGCATCAGCGGCCTCGGCCCGGTCGAATCCTACAAGCCGTTCATTGCCCCGCACGTCATGTTCTACAAGGACTTGATCATTGGCGAAGACCCGACCAATGTCGAGCGAGTAATGCAGAAGATCCGGCGTATGGGCGCCTTCAAGCCCTGGGGCAGCGCCGTCAGCGCGATCGAGATTGCGCTCTGGGATATCGCCGGGAAGGCGGCCGGCCTGCCGATCTATAAACTGCTCGGCGGCAAAGTGCGCGACAGGGTGCGGGTCTATAACGGCGCCGTGCGCTTCCAGATGCGCGATTACAGCCCGGAGAGCTTCGCCGAGAACATGGCGCAGATGAAGGCCGCCCCCGAGGGTTTTACGATCATTAAGCAGGGCATCGGCTTCCACAGCCCGATGCCCACGCGCATTCCTAACTATTTCTATGGCGAACCGGGCACCGCGCCGCGCCATCCCCATCGCGGCCCGCTCACCGAGCAGGGCCTCAAGCACACCATCGCTTGTGTTGAAGCAATGAAAGACGTGCTCGGCGATGAAATCGGCCTGGCGCTCGATTGCGGCCCCGGCTGGATGCTGCCCGACGCGATCCGGCTGGCGCGGGCGCTTGAGCCGCTCAACATTATGTGGCTCGAAGATCTGCTCACCGGCGACTATACGCCCTATGTGCTTGCCGAACAATACCGCGACCTGACCACCCAAACCAGCACGCCGATCCACACCGGCGAGCAGATCTACCTGCGCCAGAACTTTGTCGATCTGATCGAGCGCCGCGCCGTACGCATCCTCGGCCCCGACCCGTGCGATATCGGCGGGATCGCCGAGCTCAAATGGGTGGCTGAATATGCCGATCTGCACGGCATCCTGTTTGCACCGCACGGCACCGGCAACGGGATCATCGGCCTGGCCGCGCTGGTGCAAGTATGTGCTACGCTACCCAGTAACTACATCGCCTTCGAATACCCGATCGGCAAGACCGACTTTTGGCACGAGATTGTGGACGGTCTGCCCACCCCGATCGTGAACGATGGATTCATCGAGGTCTGGGATCGTCCCGGCCTCGGAATCGATATCGTCCCCGCCGCCGCCCGGCCCTACTTGCAGCCCGAGGACGCCGGTTTTTTTGATGACTGATGACTGATGACTGATGACTGATGACTGATGACTGATGACTGATGACTGATGACTGATGACTGTAGACTGTGGACTGTAGACTGTGGACTGTGGACTGTGGACTGTGGACTGTGGACCATAGCCGAACAGGTTTCGTCTTTCGTCTGCGGTCCATCGTCCTTCGTCTTTCGTCTCAGCCCTGGATCGCGTTTAGCAAGCTATTGGAGCGTTACGATGCACGTCCAACCCTCACCTGAGGACATGATCGCCCTGACCCACCTCAATCCGTTCGAGCGCTTCCCTGACGGGCGCCCCAAGGTGCCCAATGATTTGCTTGAGCGGATGCAGCTCGTCACCACCGAGGAGGCATGGGGCGTACTCCGTAAGCATGGCTATGAGCGCCAGTTCGTTGGCGGCTGGATGGAAACCCACCCCGGCAAAATCACGGTCGGGCGCGCAGTGACGGCCCAGTTCCTGCCCCATCGCCCCGATTATCACGCCGCCATTCAGAACGCCGGCCTGGCCGAAGGCCGCGGCGCGATCGGCGGCCAGAACTCGTGGATCATCGAGTCGCTGCAACTCTACGACGTAATGGTCGTCGATATTTTCGGCAAAGTGAAGGACGGCACGGTTATCGGCGACAACCTGGGTACCGCAGTCCGTTCACGCACGCGCGCCGGCGCGGTGATCGAGGGCGGTATCCGCGACTACACCGGGCTGGTGCAGCTCAGCGAGGTCAACTTCTATATGCGCGGCGTCGATCCGACGGCCATTGCCGATGTGACCCTCGCCGGGCTGAACATTCCGGTGCGCATTGGTGAGATCACCGTGCTACCGGGCGACGTGATTCTGGGCACGCCGACGGGCATTATCGTGATCCCGCCGCATCTAGTGCAGGAAGTCGTCGAGTCGAGCGAAGATGTGCGCGTGCGCGACGAGTTCGGCAAACTGCGTCTCGAAGAAAGCACATACACCAGCGGCGAGATCGATGTGCCAACCTGGCGCGAAGATATCGAAGCCGACTTCGTCGCGTGGGTGAAGAACCGTGGGTAGGGACAAGGGGCCAAGGGGACATCTCATGGAAGAAACAAAGCACCCGGTCACCCAGTCACCCACTCACCCACTCACCTTACACATTACATAATGAGACTATGCCAAACGAAACATCACCCCGTCCCGAAGATCATGTCCGTACGGCCTCGCGCCCCAGCGAGCTGAAAATCACCGACCTGCGCACGGCTACGGTCGGTTGGGAAAACTGGCACTTCACGATCGTCCGCATCGACACGAACCAGGGCATCAGCGGGTATGGCGAAGTGCGCGACCTAGCGAGTAAACGTTTCGCGCTGATGCTGAAGAGCCGCCTGCTCGGCGAAAACCCGTGTAATGTTGATCGGATTTTCCGCAAGATCAAGCAGTTTGGCCATCACGGCCGGCAGGGCGGCGGCGTCTGCGGCGTCGAGATGGCGCTGATGGATCTCGCCGGCAAAGCGTACGGCATTCCGGCCTATGCGCTGGCCGGCGGCAAGTTCCGCGACCGCATCCGCATGTACTGCGACACGCCGAATGAGATCGACGGCACCGAAATGGGGCGTCGTTTGCAGGAGCGGCTTGATCGCGGTTTCACGATTGTGAAGATGGATCTCGGCGTCAACCAACTGATCAGCGTGCCCGGCGCGCTCAGTTGGCCGCAGGGCATGCTCCCCGGCGATCCCGAAGATAAACTGGAGCGCATGCTCAACATCAAGACGCTGATGCACCCCTTCACGCATGTGCGGCTCACGCCGAAGGGTATCAAGCTGATCTGCGCGTATGTCGAGCAGGTGCGCGCCGTTGTCGGCGACGATGTGCCGATCGCCGCCGACCACTTCGGCCACATCGGTGTCGATGATTGCATCCGCCTCGGCCAAGCGCTCGAACCGTTTAATCTGGCCTGGCTCGAAGACCTGGTGCCCTGGCAGTACACCGATAGCTGGGTGCAGATCGAGCGCGCACTACAGACGCCCGTTTGCACCGGCGAGGATATTTACCTCAAAGACGGCTTCATGCCCCTGATCGATGCCCGTGCCGTCAATATAATCCATCCCGACATGGCCACGAGCGGCGGCATTCTGGAGACAAAGCGCATCGGCGATGTGGCGCAGGAGCGCGGGATTAGCATGGCGCTGCATATGGCCGGCACGCCGATCAGCACCATGGCCAGCGTGCATTGTGCCGCCGCGACTGAGAATTTTATCGCCCTGGAGCACCACTTCACCGACGTGCCGTTCTGGGGTGATTTTATCGATGGTGTGCCGAAGCCGATTATTCAGGATGGCTTCATTGCCGTGCCGGAAGGGCCGGGCCTCGGCTTCACACTGAACGAAGACGCGGTGCGCGAACACCTTGTATCGTGGGACAAAGGCTTCTTCGAGCCGACGTCTGAATGGGACGAAGATCATAATTCTGATCGGCTCTGGTCGTAGTGGGAACTGCGCGCCCCGCGTCTGCGCTGGTCACATCCCTGGTGGGAAGAGGCGTGAAGCGGGGCTGCGCGCCCCGCACCCGCGCCAGAGGGGCTAACCGCCGCCTCTCTGGACTCCCCCGGCCGGGGCGCTGCCCCTGGATCTCAGAAGAATGCAAAATGCACATCGCATAACACACATCGAGCCGGTGCCATCTGCCTAACACGGCCCTGACTGCCCCAGGGCATGCCAACGGGCCAACCGGTACGGAACGCGCTCCCTTGCGGGGTGGTCTGGAGGGCGGCACGGCCCTCCAGCGGGGGGCAGGGGGCAGAGCCGCCCTGCAATCGGCCCGGCGGCACGTCGCTACTATACCTATCCGTAAGGCCGAAGCATCGCTTCGGCCCAACTCCAAAAGATAATGAAAATCATCCGTGTTCGCTCCATCCTCACCGCGCCCGACGGCATCGCCCTGATCGTCGTCAAGGTCGAAACCGACCAGGACGGCCTCTACGGCCTCGGCTGCGCGACGTTTACCCAACGCCCGACCCTTGTTGCGCAGGCCGTCGATGAGTACCTCGACCCGCTGTTGCGCGGGCGCGACCCGGCCAATATCGAGGATCTCTGGCGGCTGATGTATGTCAATTCGTATTGGCGTAACGGGCCGGTGCTCAATAATGCGATCAGCGGCGTCGATATGGCGCTCTGGGATATTAAGGGCAAAGTCGCGAACATGCCCGTCTACGACTTGCTCGGCGGCAAGTGTCGCGAGGCGGCGATGGTCTACCGCCACGCCGACGGGCGCGACCCTCAGGAAGTGCTCGATAACGTGCAGCGCTACCAATCTGAGGGCGTGCGCGCTGTACGCTGCCAGATGGGCGGCTACGGCGGGCGCGTGCAAGATATTCGTGGTACTAACGCCGCGCCGAGCAAAGATGCACCGCAGGCCACACATCGCGGGCGGGGTATGGATCGGCTCGACAGTGCGTTTCCAGGGACGTATTACGATCCCGACGCCTATGCGCGTTCGATCCCGCCGCTCTTCGAGTATGTGCGCAGCCAGATCGGCTTTGAACTGTTCCTGCTCCACGATATCCACGAGCGCCTGGCGCCGATCGACTCGATCCGCATGGCCAAAGCGCTCGAACCGTATCGGCTCTTCTTCCTGGAAGACCCGCTTGCGCCCGATCAGATCGAGTGGTTCCGCCGCCTGCGCGATCAGTCAGCCACACCGATTGCGATGGGCGAATTGCACAATAACCCTGCCGAATGGCGTCCGCTGATCGCCGAGCAACTGATCGACTTCATTCGTGCCCACATCTCGCAGCTTGGCGGCTTAACTCCGGCGCGCAAGCTTGCCGCGCTCTGTGAAGCCTATGGCGTGCGTACGGCCTGGCACGGCCCTGGCGATGTCTCGCCGGTTGGCCATGCCGCCAACTTGCACCTTGATCTATCCAGCCCGAACTTTGGCATCCAGGAAGTGATCAACTTCGGCGAACCACTCTACGAAGTCTTCCCCGGCACGCCCGAACTGCGCGGCGGCTACCTCTGGGCCAATGACAAGCCCGGCTTTGGCATCGACATCGACGAAGCCGCCGCGGCGAAGTATCCAATCGATGTAAAAATCATCGAATGGACCCAGAGCCGTTGGCCCGATGGCGGGATCTGGACGCCGTGACGAGGGGACGAGGGGACGAGGGGACGAGGTGATGGGGTGATGGGGTGATCCGGTAGATTTGGTGCGAGTGCTCGCCGCCAGGATCATGCCCTTCGATACGGCCTTCGCTCCGCTCCAGCCTACTCAGGGTGCTCCATTGGGTAACTCGCACCAAACACACCTTGTTACTGTGTCAGATTCCACCTTGTCCCCTTGTCACCGTGTCAAAAGAGAGAGGCATTCCATGCAAACAATCCGTTGGGGCATTCTCAGTACCGGCAACATCGCCGGGTCATTCGCTGAAGGATTAGCCCACGTTGAAGACGCCGAGCTTGTGGCTGTCGGTTCACGCAGTGCCGAGTCGGCGGAGCGCTTTGGCGCAAAGTACAATATTCCGCATCGCCACGCCACCTACGAAGCACTCGCCGCCGATCCCGATGTCGATGCGATCTATGTTGCTTCGCCGCATACCGGCCATCTGGAGCATAGCCTGATCTGTCTTGGTGGTGGTAAGGCCGTACTCTGCGAGAAGCCGTTTACGATCAACGCCCGTGAGGCTGAACACCTTGTGGCCGAGGCCCGTTCGCGGGGGTTGTTCCTGATGGAAGCGATGTGGACGCGCTTTTTGCCGCATATCGTCGAGGTGCGGCGGCTAATCGCCGACGGCGCGATCGGCGAGCCGCGGATGTTGCACGC
Source organism: Chloroflexales bacterium (assembly GCA_038247995.1). Classification (GTDB taxonomy): domain Bacteria; phylum Chloroflexota; class Chloroflexia; order Chloroflexales; family Chloroflexaceae; genus JBBRUG01. The sequence continues at coordinate 9,342 of JBBRUG010000190.1, forward strand.
CAATTTTGGCTTTCGGCGTGAGTTTGACCCTGCGCATCGCCTCTTCAACCCCGAGCTTGGCGGCGGTGCGCTGCTCGATCTGGGCATTTACCCGGTTTCGCTGGCCTGGATGATCTTCGGCGCGCCCGAGCAGGTGCTCAGCGCCGCCGATCTGGGCAGCACCGGCGTCGATGAGCAGTCGGCCTACATCCTGCGCTTTCCCGGCGGCAAACTGGCGGTACTCTCTACGGCTACGCGCACGGTGATCCCGATCGACCCGGTGATCAGCGGTAGCGCGGGGCAGATTGTGCTGCACCGTCCGTGGAACGCGCCGAGCAGCATCACGCTGCAACGCCCCGGCGAACCTGATTACACCTTTGGGCCGGCTCATGTCGGCAACGGGTATAACTACCAGGTTCATGAGGTGCACCGCTGCCTGCGTGAAGGGCGCACTGAAAGCACGATTATGCCCCTCGATGAAACGCTCGCAATTATGCGTACGCTCGACGATCTGCGTGCGCCCTGGGGCCTGCGCTACGCTGCCGATCAGGCGTGAGGCGTCGGAAGGCGTGGAGGCGTGGAGCTAGCGTAAGGGCGGACCCACGTGTCCGCCCCAACTCAGGTACAATAATAGAGAGGAGCTAGCGTAAGGGCGGACCCACGTGTCCGCCCCAACTCAGGTACAATAATAGAGAGGAGCTAGCGTAAGGGCGGACCCACGTGTCCGCCCCAATTACTGTCAACCATAACACAAACTCATGGCTCACGAACCTATCCACGACGTCGCCATTATCGGTGCCGGGCCGATCGGCCTGGAACTGGCGGTTTGCCTGAAGCGCGCCGGTGTTTCATACATCCATTTCGACGCCGGCCAGATCGGTCACTCGCTTACCTGGTGGCCGCGTAATACTAGTTTTTTCAGCACGACTGAGCGCCTGGCAATTGCCGGCGTGCCGATCCAGAATAATCACCAGAATCGCATCACCGGCGAAGAGTATCTGGCTTACCTGCGCGGAATCGTCGAGCAATTTGATCTGGCGATTAATAGCTACGAGCCGATCACGGCGCTCACGCCGACGCCGGACGGCTTCGCATTGGAGAGTACGCCGATCACTGGTTTGCGGCGCTACAATGCCCGCCGGGTGGTGTTGGCCATTGGCGATATGCACTGGCCGCACCGGCTGAACATCCCCGGCGAAGATCTGCCCCACGTTAGCCACTACTTTCGCGACCCGCACGACTATTTTCGGCGCCGCCTGTTGATCGTCGGCGGTAAAAACTCGGCTGCCGAAGCTGCATTACGCTGTTGGCGCGCCGGCGCCCAGGTCACAATTAGCTATCGCCAGCCTAACTTCGACCCCAATCGGGTCAAGCACTGGATTCTGCCTGACCTGGAAGCACAAATCGCTGCCGGCGCGATCGGGTTCTTGCCCGCTAGTGTGCCAACAGCGATTTATCCCGCTGGCGTTGAGTTAGCGCCGGCCAACCCCGCCGGCACGCCCGCCGATGGGCCGCGCCTGCGCCATGCCACCGATTTTGTGCTGCTCAATACCGGTTTTCGCGGTGATCAGCGCTTGCTGGAGCAGGTTGGCGTGCGGATGCATGGGCCGAATCGGGTGCCCGAATGTGATGCCGAGACCCTAGAGACAAATGTGCCGGGCGTGTTCCTCGCGGGGACAGTCGCTGCGGGCGTTCAGCAGCGCTACACGCTCTTCATCGAGAATTGCCACGAGCATGCCGGCAAGATCATCCGGGCCATTACCGGCCACTGGCCCGACGGCCTGGGCAGCATTCCCTCGCGGAATTATGCTCTGAGCTTTGAGCAGATTCAGGCTAATTAGAGCACTGAGCAGAATGATTGACCTACCGAGGACACTGAATTCTGGAGCGCGCTGCACGCGCACGTCCAGGGTTGCGGCTCCATGCTGCTGTCCGTAGCTATAGGGTGTCACGTACGACGCGTGGCGCATGCGCCGCGCGTCGTACGCCTAGATCTCCACGCGCACCTTGAGCGTCCCGATGCGTAGTTCGTCGCCATTGCGCAGCGGTTGGGCCTGCCGAGGCGCCAAGCGCGTATTGTTCAGGAAGCTGCCGTTGGTGCTGTCGAGATCTTCGACTTGCACTTGGCCATTCTGCAAAAAGATCCGTACGTGGCGTCGTCTGATGCCATTTTCGAGCGCGCCATACGGGCCAAGGTCGAGGGTAGGCATAAAATTGCTCACCGGGTCGGCGCGCCCGATCACCGCTTCGTCAGCCGCCGGAAAGTTCAACGCCACCCCACCAGGCTGGAGGATTAGCCGCCCGGGCGCCAATATGGTGCGCCCTGCTGCTGGTGCG
>JBBRUG010000191.1:0-11553 GCA_038247995.1 Chloroflexales bacterium
CCTCCCCCGAACCATTGCCCGATGCAGCGGCGATGGTCGAGCGCCTGCGGCGGATGCGTGAACAGCGCGAGCAGCGTACCGGCAGCACTTCACCCGTACCAGGAAGGCGCAACGCTACCGAGCCGGCCGATGAATTGATCGAGCCACGCTTCCAGCCTGGCGACCGGATTTACGCCACGCCATATGGGGAAGGCGAAGTGCGGCGCAGCCGGGTTACTGCCGATCAGGAGATCCTGGTCGTAATCTTTCCCGATCACGGCGAACTCACCATCGATGCTGCCGTAAGCGCCGTGCGCCTCGTCGAGCGTCCATCTGCCGACGCTGAAGAGGAGCCGCCATTCTAGAGCACTGCGCACCATGATTGAGCCACTGCGGCCACTGAAAGGTGTGGCGCGCTGTGCTGGCGCCATCGTGCCGCTGCTGCGCCTGGTGGGCGACATTGCCAATCCCGATGTTGATGTACCCTGCGTCCGAGCGTGCTGCTGCAACACTACGTAGCCGTGTTATTCTTGCTGGTATTCATGTTGGGCGCTGTTCTACTGGTCATTCCGGTGGTCGCCGTCGGCATGGCCATGCTTGGCGCAGCACTGGCCGTCCTGGTCGCCATTGTCGGCCTCTTGCTCTGGGCGTTGCAACACGGGTTTGGAACTACCCTGATGCGCTAAATGAGTGATCGACGCAGGCGGCAGGCGGCAAGAGCGCGGCGCGCCCTTCAGGGCGCTGCCGCGCTCGCCGGCCTGAGCCGCGTCCTTCAGGGCGCGGCAGATTGATGCATAAGGAGCACTATTCTATGTCCCGTCTTACTGATCAAGTGGCGATTATTACTGGAGCCGGGCGAGGCATCGGACGCGGCGTAGCGCTTGGGTACGCCCGCGAAGGCGCCGATGTTGTGCTGGTGAGCCGTACGGCTGCCGAATTACATCTCGTCGCCGAGGAAATTGGCGCGCTCGGGCGCTCGGCGATCGTTGTTACGGGCGATGTGCGTGATCCGGCGCTTGCCGCCGATGCCGTTGCGCAGGCCCAGGCCCGCTTTGACCGCCTGGACATTCTCGTGAACGCCGCCGGAATTCCGATGGTCGCGCCAAGCACTGAACTTACATTGGAGAATTGGCAGCGCGCGATCGACATCAACCTCACCGGCTCCTTCATCTGGGCGCAAGCCGCCGGGCGGGCGATGGTTCCCGCCGGCAGCGGCGCGATTATTAATATCGGTTCGCTGACCTCGTTTCAAGGCTTTCCGCAGCGGGCGGCCTATGCCGCCAGTAAGGGCGGCGTGATCCAACTCACCAAAGCGCTCGCCGTTGAATGGGCGCCGAATGGCGTGCGGGTGAATGCGATCGCGCCGGGCTGGATCCGTACACCGCTCCAGGATGAACTGGTTGCCGCCGGCAAGCTTGATCGTGCGCCGATCATCAGCCGCACCCCGGCGCGGCGCGTCGGTGAGGTGGACGACATCGTCGGCCCGGCGATCTTCCTCGCCTCTGCCGAAGCCGCCTTTGTGATCGGCGAGACGCTGGTGGTGGACGGCGGCTGGATCGCCAACGGGTTTATTTATTGAGGGCTGAAGGCTGAGGAGGCCGCAGGCCGTAGCGAAGGGTGCCGCGTGCTGAGTGCCGCGTGTGTTGTTGGGACGCAGCGTGCTGCGTCCTACAAGGAGATCTCCCTATATGATCGTACGTGAACTGGCCCCCGATCTGATTATCTACAATGGCCTCATTCATACGCTCTACGACGGATTACCGCAGTGTAGCGCCCTCGCCTGCAAAGATGGGCGGGTGGTAGCAATCGGCGCCGACGCCGAGGTGCTGGCGCTGGCCGGCCCAACCACCGAACAGCTTGATGTAGGCGGGCGCACAGTGCTGCCCGGCTTTAACGACGCGCATAATCATATGCTCGAGTTGGGCCTCAAGTTGGGCCGGATCGGCCTCGACGATTGCACCTCGATCGCCGAGATGGTCGAGCGCGTACGCGCTGCCGCCGCCACAACGCCCGCCGGCCAGTGGATCATCGGCGAGGGCTGGAATGAGTCGAACTTCGCTGCGGGGCGCCTGCCGACGCGCCACGACCTCGATGCGGCCACGACGGCGCACCCGGTGATCCTCAAACGCTTCTTCAATATGGACGTGGCGAACAGCCATGCGCTGGATTTGGCCCGCGTCGGCGTTGCTACGCCTGATCCGCAGGGCGGTAAGATCGAGCGCGCCGCCGATGGGGCGCCCAACGGCATCCTACGTGCTGCGGCGAAGGATCTCTGCCGCCTGCTCTTACCCGATCCGAGCCTGGAGAGTTGTGTCACGGCGCTGGAAGCTGCCGGGCGCGAGTATCTGGCTCACGGCATCACCAGCATTCTCGATCCGGGCCTGCGGCCCTGGGAGATGCGCGCCTACCTGGAGGCGCGGCGGCGCGGCAAACTGCTGCTGCGAGCCAACCTCATGCCTTCCTGGCACGGCTTCCGCGACGACGAAACCGACGCCGAGTGTGACGCGCGCTCGGCAGCGCTGGGCGTCTTCAGCGGCCTGGGCGATGCATGGTTGCGCATCGGCGCCCTGAAGATGGCGATTGATGGCGGCACGACATCACATACCGCATGGATGTTTCAGCCCTTCATCGGCGAAGACAAAGTACACGATTACAACCGGCTCGACCCCGAAGATCTGCGCGAGTTTTTCGCGCGCGGCCATGCTCAGGGCTGGGACATCGGCATTCACGCAATCGGCGACCGGGCGCATCACGAAGCGGCGGCGGCCTTCGCCGACACGCTCGCCACAGCCGATCCGAATCGCCCCGGCGGCGGCGATTATCGGCACAACCTCATTCACGCCTACTTCGCCACTGAGGAAAGTTTAGCGCAGATGGCCCACTACGGCCTGGCCGCCGTGATCCAGCCCACCTTCATTTATTTCGAAGGCGACGACCTCTTCCGCGATGTGGGGCCGGAACTGGCCGAACGCTACAAGCCAATGCGCACCTACCTGGATCGGGGGATTCGGGTGATCGCCACCAGCGATATTCCGAGCACGGTGCATTTCAACCCGTTTGTCGGGCTGTACAGCCTGGTAACTCGGCGCAGCCACAAGGGTACCCCGATCGCGCCGCAAGAAGCCGTGAGCCGTGAAGAAGCGCTCTATGCTTACACAGTGGCCGGCGCCTGGCTCACCCGCGACGAGCAGTTCAAAGGCCCGCTGGCCCCCGGCTTCCTTGCCGACCTGATCGTGCTTGACGGCGATTATTTCAGTTGCGCTGAGGAAGAAATTTTAGCGCTGAAGGTGGACATAACGATTGTGGACGGCAAGGTGGCGTATCGGCGGTAGTGGGGTGCGCGTAGGATAAGGCATCAGAGCATGCCCAACGTCCTTATCAATGTTGGCGAATGGCGGGCATGTTCGGACCGTAGGGGCGACCCAGTGTTGGCGAATGGCGGGCATGTTCGGACCGTAGGGGCGACCCAGCGTAGCAGAGGAATCAGGTTTATGGCCGCAACGCAGCCCTTTATCCCGTTCGAGTTGGAGCATTATCAGTCGCTCTATGAGCGCACGGTTGAATACAATCTGGCCGACAGCAGTGTAAAGTGTTTTTCTGCCACCCGTGAGTGGTTAAACGACGCCGAGCTTGCTGAACTGTTGGACACGGGGTTGTTTTACCCCGAGGTGAATGGTACAACGCGGCTGCGTGAGCGCATTGCGGCGCTGTACCCCGCTATGCATTCCGATCAGGTGCTGGTGACGGTCGGCGCGGCCCAGGCGAACAGCATGGTTTGCGCTGCGCTGTTGCAGCCCGGCGACGAAGTAATAGTCTTAACACCAGGCTATCGGCAGGTCTGGGGCTTGGCCCAGAATATGGGCTGTGTCGTACACGAATTGCCGTTGCGCGCTGACGCCGGCTGGCGGCTCGATTTGGACGCGCTCGACACGCTGGTGAATTCGCGCACCCGGCTCGTAGCGGTCGTGAACCCGAATAACCCCACCGGCACGATTCTCAGCCCGCTGGAGATGCAGCGCATTGTGGCTGCCTGTGCGCGGGTGGGCGCCTGGCTGCACGCCGATGAGGTCTACTGCGGCACCGAGCCTACAGGTGCGGCCGAAACGCCGAGTTTCTGGGGTATGTACGACCGCGTGATCTGCACCAATAGTCTCTCGAAAGCTTACGGACTGGCCGGCCTGCGGATCGGCTGGGCGGTGGCGCCGCGCGAAATGGCTGAAGAACTCTGGCGGCGGCACGAGTACGCCGTGATCGCTGCCGCCGCGCCAAGCATGACCTTGGCCGCGATCGCCTTGCAGCCGGCGAAGCGCCAGTTTCTGCTCGAACGCCAGCGCGCAATCACGGTGGCCGGCCGAGCGGTGCTGGAGGGCTGGATCGCACAGCAACACGGCCGCTTCAGCATGCAGCCGAGTGCGGCCACGTGCATCGCCTTTGTGCGCTACGATCTCCCGCTCGGCTCGTATGCCCTGGCCGAACGCATTCGTGAGCAGGCGTCGGTGCTGGTAGCGCCCGGCGTGGCGTTGGGCGCTGAGCAGCATCTACGCATTACCGTGGGCTACGAGCCGGAAAAAGTTCAGGCAGCGCTTGATCGGATCGGCGCCGTGGCGGCTGCCCTGTACGAAGCTCCATAACGACATGTACGGTTTCATTCGGTTGTACAGCGTGCACGGCGTAGAGGGCGTTGCCACATGTCGTACGCCCAAAGGCTGCACGAACGGCGTGAAGTTTCATAGCTACCCTAGAGCATTTCTCAGATCAATTGAGCCGCAACGATGGCAGTGCAAGCGCAGCGAGCTACAAGGTTCAGTGTCCTCAGTGGGTCAATCATTCTGCTCAATGCCCTAAGGAGACCCGATGGCTACCTGGGCATCTGGCTACGCCGCGGTTCACGGCCTGCGTTTACACTACACGCGCACCGGCGGCGGGTTGCCGCCGCTTGTGCTGGCCCACGGTGTGAGCGATGACGGCTTGTGCTGGACTACGGTGGCCGAGGCGCTTGCGCCGGCCTTCGATGTTGTCATGGTTGATGCACGCGGGCATGGGCGCTCCGACGCGCCGCTTCAGGGCTACGGCCTCTACGCTACCGGCTCGATCACAAAAACGCCGGCCAGACTGGTGCTCGCCGCCAATTGCGCACCGTCGTTGCGGAAGGTCAGAGCAATGATTGTGCCGCCCTCTAGGGCGAGGCTATTGAGCCGGCGGCCGCTGGCGATCTCCCAAATCTCAACCGTGCCGGCGACCGAGCCGGTAGCCATGATCGAGCCGTCAGGCGAAACCGCTAGGCTGCTGAACCAACCCTCTTCGGCGGCGGCGGCGATGCTGCGCAACTCAACCCCATCGCGCACATTCCAGATGTGTAACACACCGTCGGCGCTGGCGCCCGCCACGGCACCTTCGCCGGGAAGCATCGCAATCGCCGTGATCGGCTCACTCAGGCCGCGAATCGTCGTCAGGCGGTTGCCGTTCGTCGCATCCCAGACGGTAATCGTCGGCGCGGTTGGCGGCTGATTCGAGACAGCGGCAATCTGTGCTCCGTCGCGGCTGAAATCCAGGCCATACACCGCGCCTTCCATACCACGCAGCGTCCGCACAAGCTCCAGGCTCTGCGCATCCCAGATCGCCACCTCGCCGCGCTCATTGCCGGCAGCGATCAGGCGGCGGTCGCGGCTGATCGTCATGTTCAGGGCAAAACCATCCAGCCCTGCGAGCGGGCGCGGCTCACTCTGGCCGGCAAGATCCAGCAGCACGGTTGCGCCGGTGTCGCTAAGCGCCAGAAACTGCGTTTCGCTGAGAAAGCCCAGGTACTGGTTTGTTGAACTGCCGCCGCTGAGCGTGCGCGAGCGGTTCTCGGCGAGGCTGTGCAGGCGCACCGTACCATTGGCGCCGCCGGTGGCGAGCACCGTGCCATTCACCGAGTAGGCTAGGCTGGTGACCGTCCCCTGCGCCAATTGCACACTCTGCGCCACCGCTTCGTCGGCCACATTCCAGACGGTTACGCTGCCGCCGGTATCGCTGCTGGTCACCACCCGATCACCATCGGGATGCCAGGCAACGGCGATCAGGCGTAAGCGTTGCTGTTGCAGCTCGGCGCGCTCCACGCCCGTAACCACACTCCAGATCCGCACCGAGCCATCGAGGCTCGCGCTGGCGATTGTGTCGCCCTCCGGGCTGAAGGCGATGCCGCGCAGCACTACCCAGTCGTCGTGGCCGCGTAACTCACGTTGGAGGTCGCCGTTGCGTGCATCGAGCAGGTAGACGTTGTTACTTACCGAGCCAACAGCGATGCGGCGACCATCGGGGCTGAAGTCGATGCCGGTAAGCCAATATGGCGCTTGAGTTTGCGGATTAAGCGGAGCCGTAAATTGAAAACCGTCGCGCTCAGCGCGACGGGCGACATCCCAGAGCCGAACCGTGCCGTCCCGCGATGCCGAAGCGAGGCTGGCTCCATCGGGGCTAAAAACAATATTGCCGATCAGGTCTGTATGGCCTTCCAGCACCGCCACCTCCTGCCAGGTGTCCGTGTCCCAAAGCCGTAACGTCAGATCGGCGGCGCCGGAGGCAAGCAGGGCGCCGTCGGGGCTGAAGGCGAGCGAACGGATCCAATCGGTATGGCCGCTGAGCAATTGCACTTCACGCCCGGTGGCGGTATCCCAGATCCGGATCTGGCGATCATCCTGCGCGCCGGAGGCCAGCAAACTTCCGTTGGGGTTAAAGGCGAGCGCACCGACATTGCCCGTATGCCCGGCCAGCGTGGGGCCGGGATCGAGGCTGGTTCCATTGCGGAGTTGGACTGTTGTGCCGAGCGCTACCGCCAGGCGCTCGCCGTCGGGGGCGTAGAGCACCGAACCGACGGCGTCTTCGTCGAGCGCTTGGGTAACAGTCAGCGTGGCCGAGGCGGCGAATGGCGAACTGGCGGCAGCCGGGGCAAGCGCCGTCGGCGCAGTGGCCGGCGCAGTCGGTACGGTAGTCGCACGCGCCATTCCATCACCGATGAATGGGAGCGCGGCCGTACCGTTGTTCATCACCAGCCAACCGATCCACAAACCGACTAGGCAGATGCCTAGTGCGAGCACGGCCAGCACACCAACCAGCCCGATCAGGCAGCCATTAGTGATCCGGCTTGTCGGCGATGCCGGTGTTTGGGCCGCTTGTGGGTGCGGTGCATATCCGCTTTGTGGTTGCGGTGCGTAACTCGGCTGGGGCGTTTGCGGCTGCGGCGGGTAGCTTGCCGGTGGTTGCGGCGCATACCCTGATTGGGCTGGGGCATATTCCGCCGGTGGCGGGTTGTACCCCGGCGGCAGCGCTTGCGGTGGGCCGGCCACATTGCCAATTCTAGGTTGGGGCTGCATTCCCGGCTGCGCCGAGTCGGGGAGCGAGGGGTCGAGCGGCGCTGTTGCGCCAAGCGGGCGCCCGGCCATCAGGCGCACTGTCTCGACGGCGCTGCGCATCTCGCGGGCGCGCTGGTAGCGATTGGCCGGCTTCAACTCCAGGGCGCGCAGTACGAGTTGTTCAGCCAGCGGCGACACCCGTGCATTGAGGATCCGCGGCGAATTGATCGGCATACCCTCCTGGCGCTGGGTTGCCGTCGGGGGCGCCCAGCCGGTGAGCAGTTGATAAAGCACTGCGCCCAGGGCGTAAATGTCGCTAGCCGTCGTCGGTTCGCTGGTTGTATCGAGCAGTTCCGGCGCGCGGTATGGTGAAGGTTCGGCGCCGATATGCCGCGCCAGCGTGAAGGGCGTCATGAACAGGCCGCCATCCAAAGACGACCAGAGATCGGTCGAGCGCAGATCGCAGAGGTAGAGCACCGGCGAACGGCTGTGGACGGCATCGATCGCGCCCAACAGCCGTTCGACATAATTCAGGACCTCATTCTCGGCGAGCGGGCCGCCGCGATCGCGGGCGAGGCGTTCGAGATCTTGTCCGCCCGGGTCGTCGCAGATCAGCACATAGGTCATCCCGCGGGCAAAATGATCGCGCAAGGTTAGCAGGCTCGGCGTGTTCACCTGGGCGATCTGCTCGGCGAGGAGTTGCACATCGCGCAGCACCGCTTCGTTGGGCTGCGGCAATTCCGCCACCAGGACACGCAACGACTCGCGCTGATCGATCGCGCGATAAATAATGCTGTCGGGGCGCTCATCGACAACATAGGTGATCCGGTAGTGGTCATGCAGGATCGAATCGGGAGCGAGCATGCAAACCTCGTGGAACCAGGATTCAGGATGTGGTGGGGCGCGGAGAGGGCGAAGCCCACCCCCCAAACCCCACCCCACCGAAACGTTCCGTGGTTCTAACTAGTATGCCCCAAACGCTTCGACAGTTGGGGCCAGTTCACCGCGGGCAAGGGCGTCGGTGATTCGATCAACACAGCGCTTAGCGCTGATCGTCGCCCCTTCAATCGAAGCCAGGAAGTGCTGCTGGGTGAAGTCGCCGGCAAGGAACAGGTTCGGTACCGGGCTGGCCTGATCGGGGCGATACTTATCGACGCCGGGCAGCGCCTGATAGACCGAGTTCGGGATGCGCACAATCGTGTGCTTCAGCAGCTGCGCCTCGCGCGCAATTGGGTGCAAGCGGCGGAACTCCTCCATCACAAACGCCACCAGTTCAGCGTCGGGGAGCTTGATCAACTCGTCGGCCGGGGCAACTACGAACTGCATAATGCTCTTGCCGCCGTTATGGTACTCCGGCGCCACCATCGCCATATCGGCGTAGACGCTCAGGTGCGTCCCGGCGCTGAAGAGCAGGTTATCGACGCCGGCGATCTGGCGGTCGAAGAAGAGTTGCAGCGTGATCACCGGCGAACCCTTGAGCTGTTTCAGATTCGCAAAATAGTCGTACTCCCGCAGGCTGTCGGGAATAACCTTGCGCAGATTGTGGACAGGCATCGCCGAGACATACGCATCACCGGTGATCAGGCTGCCGTCGTCGAGGCGGAAGCCGGTGACCTGATTGGAGAGCGGATCATGCTCGATCATGGTTACCTTGCGGCCAAGTTCGACCCGCCCGCCCAGGGCTTCGATTTGCCCGATCAGCGGCCGCCAGATGTTAATATCGGGCGAACCCTTCACCAGCGCCATCATCGGGGCCTGCTTTTCGTGGGCGAAGTGCAGCATAGCCGTTAGCGCCAGCTTGGCCGAAACCTTGTCGGCGCGCTGGAAATTGAGCGCGAGAGCCATGGTGTGCATCACCTCGTCGAGCGAGCGCTGCCCCATGCCGTGGCGCAGATGCCACGAGGCGTAGGTTTCGTTGTCCTGCTGATCAACATAACTCTGATCGCCGAAGATCGGGCGGATCAGGCCGAGGCCCATGCGCAGCTTATCGCCCAGCGTAAGCGGCTTGAATTTAACCACCCCGGCGAGACCGTTGAGCGGTGTGGGTAGCCAGGGCACAAACTGGATTCCGGCGAGGCCGTGCTGCTCGGAGGCGAAGGTCATCTCGGCAGGCTTCCAGTTGAACGTATCGTCTAGGCCGACGTGCTTGAGAAAACCCAGTAAGTTGTGGTAGGCTCCAAAGAAGACGTGCAGGCCACTTTCAATCCAATCGCCGTCGGCGTCTTGCCAGGCCGAAACCTTCCCGCCCGGAACGTCGCGCTTTTCCAGTACAACAACTTCGTGCCCGCGCTCGGCGAGCGTACGAGCTACCACCATACCGGCCGGGCCGGCGCCAGCTATGATCACACGCATGTGGAACTCTCTCTATACTGTTATGCAGACAATGGACACCTTAACTTTTATAGCACGGTTGCTGATCCGGCGCAAGGAAATGCGGCGGCGGTCAATCTAGCAGTTCGCCGTTCAGCGGAACGAAACATCAGATCATTAGATCATCAGACGTTTACCTGCGGGATTACGGATTACGTGTTGCGGATCCAGGGAGCAGGGTGCGCAACACGCAACACGCAAAACGTGATACGCAACAAAACTGGGGTTCTCTTTGCGCCAAACTGTACGCAACACGCATATGATCCGCATAACCCTCATGCTCATTACTGCAGCGCTGATCATCTTCCAGGCTGTTGGGCCGCGGATACCCCGCGAGTTGGATCTGCCGCCGCCGCAGACAGTGACCACCAGCAACCCGAAGATCGGCGTGCATACCCGGCTTACGGGGATCGGCGACGAAGCCTATATTCGGACGAACCTGGAACAGGTGCGCGCAATGGGCGCGACGTGGATTGTCGATTTATTTCCGTGGGCCTATGTGCAGCCGCGTTCGCGCTACGGCTACGACTGGCAGGGCGCCGATCTGGTGATTGAGCACGCCCGTCGGCAAGGTCTTACCGTTGTCGCCCGGCTCGACTTGGTGCCGGAGTGGGCGCGCCCGCCGCGCACCACCGACCGTTACCTCGACCCGGCGCACTATCAGGATTACGCGAACTATGTAGCGGCCTTCGCTGAACGCTACCGGCCGTTGGGTGTGCGCCACCTGATCATCTGGAATGAGCCGAATTTGCGCTTCGAGTGGGGCGAGCGTCCACCCGATCCCGGCGCGTATGCTGCGCTGCTCAAGGTGGTCTACCCGACGGTGAAGGCGGTGGTGCCGGATGCGATCGTGATTGCCGGCGCGCTCTCGCCCGGCCCGTCGCTCGAAGCTGGTCAGGCGCGCATGGACGACATGCAGTACCTGGCTTCGCTCTACGATGCCGAAGCCGGCCCGTTCTTCGATAGTTGGGCCGTGCATGCGTATGGCGGGCAGGCACCGCCGGAAGAGGAACCAGCGCCGGAGCGGGTCAATTTTCGGCGGGTTGAACTCGTGCGTGCAATGCTCGACAGCTTCGGCGACAGCGCCAAATCGATCATCATCACTGAGGGTGGTTACAACGATCACCCGCGCTGGAGTGCGGCGGTGCGCCCGGCCGATCGGATTCGCTGGACGATTGCCACGTACGAATTGGCCCAGAACTACCCCTGGCTGGAAGCAGTTGGCCTGTGGCAGTTCAGTACGCCCTTCGCAACACGATCATACCCCGACGCCTGGAACTTCGTTGCCCCGAACGGCACGCCGCGCGCGGTGTATCTGGCGCTTCAGGAGTATGCAGTGGGGGCCAAGGGGACAGGGGACGAATGACAGGGGAACAAAGGACGAAGGACGAAGGACGAAGGACAGGGTGTGCAGCTTTGCTCATTGGTCTGCGGTCATTGGTCTGCGGTCATTACGGGTGCGACCTCCGCGTGCGGGGGCTTTGCAGGTCGCATCGATTCAGATCTTGCGCAGCGGCTAGTCCAACTTGGCAGAAGTTCGCCAGGGGTTGGACGCGGGTTTGCGCCCGCCACAGTGCGGCATCCGCCGTAGGCGAACGTACGCTTTACCGCATTGCTCAGATCGCTTGCGCCTGCGTCCAATGGCGCGAGCGCAGCGCGCCACCCGGTTCAGTGGCCGCAGTGGCTCACGCATGGTGCGCAGTGCTCTAGCGTACTAGACTTCAGCGTGAAGTGCGAGGGCGACGCCGTCTTGCAGAGTGGCAGCGGTGTTGATGCTGCTCATATCGGCGCCGAGGCCAACCAGCGTTTGCGCAACTTCGGCGCGAATGCCGGTGAGAATGACGCGGGTGCCGAGGAGTTTGGCGGCCTGGGCAGC
>JBBRUG010000192.1:0-11545 GCA_038247995.1 Chloroflexales bacterium
AGTATCCGAAACGCTCCAACAGGGGCTCTATGGCTGGCAGGTGACTGATTGCAGCATAACGCTGACCCACGCCGCATACAATAGTGTGAGCAGCACAGCGGGCGATTACCGCAACCTCACGCCGCTGGTGGTGATGGATGCACTGAAGCAGGCCGAAACGCAAGTGTATGAGCCGATGCACCGCTTTGAACTGGAGATCCCAACCGATGCATTAGGACGAGTTACGCCAGTGCTGGGGCGACTGCGCGCCGTGCCGGAACCGCCGGTGTTACGGGGAGCCATGTGCCGACTGACGGGCGTGATTCCGGCGGCACAGATCCACGAATTGCATGGGTTATTGCCGGGACTGAGCCGAGGCGAGGGCGTGCTGGAGAGTACATTCGAGCGTTACGATCCGGTGAGCGGCCCGATCCCGGTGCGCCAGCGCACGGATCATAACCCGCTGAATTGGAAAGAGTATTTAATTCATGTCGTGCGGCGAGTATAGGAGGGCGACCACGTTAGGGCGTCCATACACGGCGGGGGCGAGGCGTATCCATATGCTACACTTGAGGCATGAGCACTTCAACGACGAACATCGATCTGCCGGAACTGCCCGGCGGCGCGGCAACGGTGCTGCGCTGGTTGGTTACGTCTGGGGCGAAAGTGGCTGCCGGCGCACCACTGGTGATTGTGCGCACCAATCAGGTAGAGGTAGCGTTGCCTATGCCAACGGCCGGCCATGTGGCGGAATTGGCGAAAGTTGGCGCAACGCTTGAGCCAGGGGCGGTGCTGGCGCAGATTAACGGCGCCGCGCATACGTCGCCTGAACAACATTTGGCAGAACCGGCGCCGCCGCCTGCTGCGCAACGCGCCACACCTACGGCACGGCAGATCGCGCTGCTGAACAACATTGATCTGAACATCCTCACCGGCTCGGGCGCCGATGGGCGGGTGGTGAAGGCGGATGTGCTTGCTGCGAAGACGAAGGACGAACAACGAAAAACGAAGGACGAAAGACCTGGCGACAGGGGAACAGGGCGACAGGGCGACAGGGCGACAGAGGAACAAAGGAACAGAGGAACAAAGGAACAGAGGAACAAAGGAACAGAGGAACAGGGGGACGTGGCGGGCGCGGAGTACGGGTTGACCCATGGATCGCCCCCAAGCGCACCCCTGCTTGGCGCCGCCACAGAGGCACAGCCGATTGCGACGGCAATGGTTGACGTTGATGTGAGTGAGGCGCTGGCGCTGGTTGCGGCGCAGAAGGCGGCGTTTGCGCGGGTAGGCCTGGAAGCTTCGCTGACTGCAGTGGTGGCGCAGGCCATGGCTGAACTACTCCCGCATTACCCATTGTTCAACGCGGCATATAGCGCCAGCGGGATCATACGGCGGCGGAGCGTACACCTGGCCGTGGGGTCGCTGGGATGTGACGGGCTGCACTGGGCGTATGTCACCCATGCCGGCGATCTAACGTTGCGCGGCATGGCCAGAGCATTGCGCAGCGCGCCGCCAACCGGTGATTGTACGTTTGCGCTGCTGAGCTTACCGGTGGCAAACGGTTATAGTGCAATGCCGCCGCTGCCGGGAACGGGCGCATTGCTGGCGATTGGCGCGCCGACGCAGCGAGCAGTAGTGCTGCCGGGCGACCGGATTGCTGTGCGGCCCCTCGCAACGCTGACGTTGAGCTATGATGCGCGCCTACTGAATTATGCGGAGGTGGGGTGTTTTCTGACGGCGCTGCGGAGAGCGGTAGAGCGATAGAGCGGAGAACAGGCGGCAGGCGGCAGTCCGCAGTCCGCAGTCCGCAGGCGGCAGTCCGCAGTCCGCAGGCGGCAGTCCGCAGTCCGCAGTCCGCAGTCCGCAGGCGGCAGTCCGCAGTCCGCAGGTGGCAGTCCGCAGGCGGCAGTCCGCAGGTGGCAGTCCGCAGGTGGCAGTCCGCAGTCCGCAGGCGGCAGGCGGCAGGCGGCAGTCCGCAGTCCGCAGTCCGCAGTCCGCAGGCGGCAGGCGGCCCTCAGCCTTCAGAAGGGCGGTCAAGTTGCTGGTCGGCGAAGGAGGCCGGGTCGTCGATCGGTTCGAGGTGAGTGAAGAGGGTGGTGCCGGGAAGCGCCGCACGAACATCGTGCTCGATCTGTTCGAGGATGGCGTGACCGTGGCGCACCGACCAGCCGCCGGGGACGAGGATGTGTACCGATACAAAACGGCGCGCGCCGGACTGCCGGGTGCGCAGCGCGTGGTAGGCGATCGCCTCGCGCCCGCAGTAGCCGTCGAGGATGCGCTGCACAAGCTGCCGTTCGTCCAGCGGTAAAGCTGTATCGAGCAAGCCCAAGGCCGACCGGGTGAGCAGTTTCCAGCCCGACCAGATAATGTTTGCGGCTACCACGAGGGCGATGATCGGGTCGAGGCGTTGCCAGCCGGTAAGCGCCACAGCAGCGAGGCCAATGATCACGCCTACCGACGTCCAGACATCGGTCATGAGGTGCTGCGCGTCGGCTTCGAGCGTGATGGAGCGATAGTGCCGACCGGCGCGGAAGAGGATGCGGGCGACGAACAGGTTGATCAGCGCGGCGCCAAATGAGATCGCCATGCCGATGCCAACCGCTTCGACCGGCTGGGGATTGAGCAGCCGCCCGATGGCAGTATAGCCGATCGTGAGCGCGGCGATCAGGATGAGCGTGCCCTCGACGCCGCTGGAGAAATACTCGGCCTTGGTATGGCCATAGGCGTGATCTTCGTCGGGCGGGCGTATAGCAATGATCAGGACAACGAGGGCCACGATGGCAGCCGCCAGATTGACGACCGACTCGAGCGCATCGGAAAGCAAGCTCACTGAGCCGGTGATCAGGTAGGCCCAGGTTTTGAGCCCGATGGTAGCGCAGGCAGCAGCGATGCTGAGCCAGGCGTAGCGGGTGAGTGAGTGAGGAGTAGGGTGGGACATAGGGTTTGTGGGTGCGCCCTAAAGGACGCGCCCTAAAGGACGCGCCCCGTGCAGGAGCGCGGCGAGCGGGCTGAAGCCTCGCGCCGCGCCACATTCACTCCAACTCTTCGGTTAGAGCTACGGCTGCGCTGCGCTCCTGCTAGACGATTTCCACAGCCAGGGCCACAGCTTCACCGCCACCAAGGCACAGCGCGGCGATGCCACGCCGACCGCCGCGCTGGCGCAGGGCGTAGATCAGGGTGACGAGAACGCGCGCGCCGCTGGCGCCAATCGGGTGGCCGAGCGCGATCGCGCCGCCATGCACGTTGACCCGATCGGGGTCGAGGTTGAGGGCGCGGATGTTGGCGACAACCTGAGCGGCAAAAGCCTCGTTGATCTCGAACAGATCGTAGTCGTCGACGGTGGTGCCGGCGCGCTCCATCAGGCGCTGAATGGCAAAACTGGGCGCGGTGAACAATTCGAGCGGCGGCACGGCAGCCTGGGCGGTATGGGTGATCCGAGCGAGCGGGGTGAGGTTATGCGCGGCGGCATACGCACCGCCGGTGATCACGAGCGCGGCGGCGCCGTCGGTGATGCCGGGCGCATTACCGGCAGTTACGCTGCCCTGCGGATCGAAGGCGGGACGCAATGTGGCCAGCGCTGCGGCGTTAGTGTCGCGGCGCGGGCTTTCGTCGGCGGCGACGATAAGCAGTTGGCCCTTGGGGCCGGGGGCATCAACGGCAACCAATTCCGCGTCGAACGCGCCGGCATCCTGGGCGGCAACCGCGCGCAGGTGCGACTGCAGCGCAAAGGCGTCCTGCTGTTCGCGGGTGACGTGATGGTTGCGCGCAATCCACTCGGCGGAGTTGCCCATATGATGCTGCTCGAACGCGCACCAGAGCCCATCGTGGACGAGCGCATCGACGAGTTCGCCATTGCCGAGGCGGTAGCCGCGGCGCGCATTGGGCAGCAGATACGGTGCGCGGCTCATCGACTCCATGCCACCGACGACGAGCGTTGTCGCCTCGCCGGCGCGAATCAGCGCGGCGCCGAGCATTGCCGCTTTCAGGCCACTGCCGCAGACTTTGTTGATTGTGAGCGCGCCGACGCTAGGCGGCAACCCACCGGCAAGGGCAGCCTGGCGGGCGGGCGCTTGCCCGAGGCCGGCGCCGACAACATTGCCCAGAATGCACTCATCGACGGTCGCGGGATCAATACCGGCGCGGGCAACGGCGGCGCGTACAGCAACAGCGCCAAGCTCCGGGGCCGGTACAGCGCCAAATCCGCCGCCAAACCGCCCGATCGGCGTGCGTACAGCGCTGAGAATAACGATATCGTCCATAGGAACTCCTTCTGAAGGCTGAAGGCTGAAGGCTGAGGGCTGAGGGCTGACAGCCTTCATTATAGATGATGCCTGATTATTGCGTCGGGTTGCCTTGCCTTTACCGTGCGCAAGAGCGGGCCGTGCTATAGTAGCGGTATATCGTTGCAGTTGCAACGTAGGAGCGTGAAGCTACAAGGAGGTAGCGTATGTTCGTCGGCGAACGTATGTCGCGCCCGGTGATCAGCGTCGCCCCGGAGACGCCGGTAAACGACGCCTTGCACCTGATGCGCAGCGAGCGCATTCGGCGCGCCCCAGTGATCAACCATGGGCGGCTGGTGGGCATCGTCTCGATGAAAGATCTGTTGAATGCCGCCCCTTCCCAGGCCACATCGCTCAGCGTCTGGGAGTTGAACTACTTGTTGAGCAAGTTAACGGTTGAACCGATTATGACCAAGGCAGTCTTTTCGGTTACTGAGGACACGCCGATCGAAGAGGCGGCGCGAATGATGGCCGACAAGCGGATCGGCGGGCTGCCGGTACTGCGGCAAGGCGATCTGGTGGGGATAATCACGGAGACCGACCTGTTCAAGATCTTCCTCGAACTGATGGGCGCACGTTCCGCCGGCGTGCGGGCCGAAGTGCGACTGGCCGACGAACCGGGGCAACTGGCACAGCTTACGCAGGCGATTGCCGGCGCCGGCGGCAATATTATTGCGCTGGGCACGTTTGCCGGCGAAACGCCGGCAACCAGCAATGTGACCTGTAAAGTGACCGGCCTGACCCCGGAAGAGCTGCAAACGCTCCTGGCACCGGTTGTCGCTAGGGTGCTTGATGTACGCATGACGCATCCGTAGGCGGCAGGTGACAGGGAGCAGGTGGCAGGCGCGGTAGGATTGCAGCAGGTTGCGTTCCTACCGCCCATATGACATAGTCGCTTGAGAACAATCTGTAAAATCGTATGGCAAAGTTCAGACGGGCGCGACGCCCGTGGCAACCAGGTGAATGGTCAACCCGCAAGCTGCTCGATGCTTTGAGCGAACTGTATCAACTCCTGCGCACACCCCGCCCGATCGACGATCTCCTGCAGGCAATCCTCGCCACAGCACTCCATTGCGTACCGGGTGCGCAACGCGGCAGCTTGATGGTGGTAGCCGATAATCAACTCCGCTATCGCGCAACTGTAGGCTATGACCTGGAGCAGTTGCGCCCGGTGGGCATGCCCGCCGACCTGATTTATACCACGGTACTCCATTGCAAGCGTAGCGTCCAGGTCTATGATTACACTGAATGGGACGCCGCGAACCTGGATGCGAAGACGGTTGCGATCCTGCGCGAACACGGCAATATCGAGGCGATTCGCTCGTCGTTGGTGACGAGTATTCTGGTGAGTGGGCGCTTCTACGGCACGCTGGTGCTCGATAACTTACGCAGCTACGCCCCATTTCCGGCGAAGGCCCGCACCCTGGCCCAGCTCTTTGCCGATCAGGCTGGAACATTGATCGAGCAGGCCGAACTGCTTGAACAGGTGCGCCAGGCCAATAGCCAACTCATTGAAGCCGAACGGCTGGCAACGCTGGGCCGCTTCATCGCCAGTATTGCCCACGAAATCAATAACCCGCTGACGGCCGTGATTGGTTATGCCGATTTCCTGGCCTTTAAGGGGCTTGATCAGGAAAGCCAGGAACTGCTGGCCCAGCTCCAATCCGGCGCCGAGCGGGTGCGGATGATTGTGCGCAACCTGCAACTCTTTGCGCGCCAGCAGAAAAACGGCGCCAGTCTGGTTGACCTAAACCTGCTGATCGAGCAAGCCTTAACCCTCAAGCGCGGCGAGTTTACCCTCGATCAGGTTATGGTGCGCCACAAGCACGCTGTAGATCTGCCGTTGCTCTGGGCCGACGGCGGCGCGTTGAGCCAGGTATTGCTCAACCTGATCGGGAATGCACAGTATGTTTTGCGCGAACAACCCCTGCCGCGCCTGCTCAGCATCCGGAGTCAGGTTGTTGGCGATGCGCCAGCCCAATACATTCAGGTGAGCTTTAGGGACAACGGCCCCGGCGTCGCGCCGACGATCCGCGAGCGCATTTTTGAACCCTTCTTCAGCACCAAGCCGACACATGCCGGCACGGGGCTGGGGTTGAGCATTTGCCAAAAGATTGTTACTGATCACGATGGTCGCTTGTGGCTGGCACCGAGCGACACAGGCGCCACCTTTGTAATGGAGTTGCCGGTGCGCCCGGCGCCTGAAAGTGCTGCGGCAACGGCGGATGCGCGTGTCCAGAGCAGTATTTCCTCAGTAAAGGTAGTAGCGCCGCAGGGACTGTTGATCTTGGTTGTCGATGACGATCCGGCGGTTGTGGCGATGATCCGCCGCTCTTTAAGCGGAAGTAATCGGATCAGCGTGGCGCATAACGGTCTGGAAGCCTTAACGTTGTGTACGATTGAGCCGTTTGATTTGATCCTCTGCGACTTAAAGATGCCGGTGATGAATGGGCCTGAGTTCTACGAGCGCCTGCTCCAGATCAACCCGCTGCTGGCCACGAATGTGATTTTCATTAGTGGCGACACGACCAACCCCGCGACGCGCAGCTTCCTCGAAACGTCCGGCCAACCACTGCTGAGCAAGCCATTTACCCCGACCGAACTCCATGCCGCCATCGCAGAGAATATGCTATGATGGCGAAACCGAGAATCAAGAACTAAGAACCGAGTGCCGCGTGACGCGGGGCGAGAAAGCGGCTCACTATGGCAGGTGATCAGCAGTTTGGCGCAGCAATGCGCAAGCTTGATGCGGCGCTGCAAGAATTAGCGGCCACCGCTGCGGCGGAGCCATCGGCAGAGGCCGCGCCGGCACAAGCGCTTCCACAGCCGGAAGCGCAACTGCCTGGCGCACCAGCGCTCGCCGGTGCAGCAGAGCGCGAACAAGCCGGAGCGCCGAACGCCCATGAAGCTGTTCCGCCCGCAGCACCTGCAGCGCCAACGACTGAAGCGCTGACGCGACTGTTCGTGGGAACAGCGCTACTGGGCCTCGATGGCCTGGGCGCGCGCTCGGCCACATGGGAAGCCGCCGCCGGAATTGCGCGCCGCCCTGAACCGCCGGCGCCTGCCGAAGGCGCGATCGGGTCGGGGCGTTTTCGCTATGCGCTGATCGGCTGGCTCTTCGAGAGCGAGGCGCGCCTACGCCCACAGGGCAACCCGATTAGCTGGTTACGCGCGGTTGTGCTGTATATGTTCAGCACCGTTTTCGCCGTGCTGATCGAACTGCTGCCGTTGCCACGCCCAGGGGTGCGCCGCAACAAGCGCATAGCTGCCGAACCGACGGATGAAGATACCCGACGCTGGATCAACCGCGGGCTGGCGGAAGAGGCGCACAGCCGCCGCTTCACGCAAGCGGCCCTGGGCGATCTGACTGAAGGGTGGCACTGAAGCACTAAAGGAATCAGAGCACTGCGAGTATCCGCGTTGGATTGAGGCATTGCGCGTAGTTCCCTACCCTGGTGCTGGATGCCCGCTTGCGCGGGCATGACGCGGAGGAATGTTGGTATTGCTTGGCGTCCCCGTGTACGCGGGAACCCAGCAAAAGAACTCGGACAGTGTACTACATTGCTCAGATCGATTGAACTTACACAACCAGGCGCGAGCGCAGCGCGCTACCCGGTTCAGTGGCCTCTGCGGCTCAGTCATGCTGCTCAGTGTACTAAGTCTCTGGGCCGTTTGGAGCGTAACCCCATCCGGATCACGTTAGGGATCTTCCCGCACTGGCCTTTACCCCAAAACTTGATCCCTGAAGTGTGCAAGCTATTCACATGGAGAGTCCGCATGTTCATGGTGATCTTTGATGTTGCGCCGCACCAGGCGCATTGGGATGCGTATTTGCATGTGGCCGGGTTGTTGCGCCCGGAGATCCAGCAGATCCGCGGCTTCATTGCGAACGAGCGCTTCAAGAATATTGCGCACAATGAGCAGATCCTTTCGCTCTCAAGCTGGGGAGATGAAAAAGCACTGATCCGTTGGCGCACGCACGCCCGGCATCACGATGCGCAGGAACAGGGCCGGTCGCTCATTTTTACCGATTACCGGTTGCGCGTCGGCGAAGTAATCAGCGACACAGCGTGGCCCGGCGATCAGCCATTGCCGCAACAGCGCCTCGATACGACGGAGGCAGGGTCGGCAAAGGCAGTCCTGGTGATCGAGCTCGACACTGCTGAGGCGCCGGAGGCGCTGTACGAGCAGTTGGGGGCTGCGCTACCGCAGGCGGGCGCTGCTACGCCGGCGGGTTGGGTGGAAAGCACCGGGTTCAGCCGCATCCCCGACGGCGGCAAGCAGGCCTTCCTGTTGGGCTGGACAAACGCCGCAGCAGCCGACACCTGGTACGCTGAGCGGATCGCGCCCCTGGCCGACCCGACGCTGCGCTGCCGTATCGTACGCATTCTTCGCCACTACGGCCTGCGTGATCGAGCGGAAGCTACGCAATACTATCCTGAGGTTATGGCCGAAGGCGCCATTTGGTAAGAGGCTGTCTGAAACAGGTTTCGTGACGCACTCCCCATGTCGCGCCCGCACAGGCAGGCGTCCACAGCGTTGCGCTGGCTGCGCGTATGCTCCTGTTCGCATTTGTCCAAATCTATCAATTGCGGGTACCATGGAGTAATCTGGTTTATCTGATTGCCAAAAAGACTCTGGGCGAGCATTTCGATCCGCCGCGCCCCCTATGGGCGATCGCCATTTTGGGTTGTTTCTTTTGCCTTTTGCATTGATGAAAGGTTTCCCATGGCTTACGCTGCCCTGATCGGCGCCGAAGTAAAACGCAACGAAGATCCGCGCTTGATTCGCGGCGCCGGCGCGTATGTCGGCGATCTGAAATTGCCGGGCATGCTCCATGTCATTCTGGTGCGCAGCCCGCACGCCCACGCTAACATCGGCACGATCGATACTGCAGCGGCCCTGGCGGTTCCCGGTGTGACGGCCGTCTTTACCGCCGCTGATCTAGCCGATCTCTGCGATCCCATGCCGCTGGCCAGTTCCGGCGAGGGCGGCGGCAGTGGCGGGGATTATGCCGGGCGGGTGCGCTATGTGCTCGCCACCGACGTTGTGCGTCACGTCGGTGAGCCGGTGGCGGCCGTGCTCGCTACCAACTTCGAGGCCGCAATTGATGGCGCTGCTGCGGTGGATGTAGACTGGCAACCGCTGCCCGCCGTCAGCGATATGCTGCGCACGCTCGAAGACGATGCGCCGCGCGTCTTTGCCGGAATGGCGAACAATATCGACCATCGGCGCGCCCGCCGCAAGGGCGACACCGAGGCTGCCTTCGCCGCCGCCCACCGCATCGTGAAGCAGCGCATGGCCAACCAGCGCGTATTTGGGATGCCGCTGGAGGGTCGCGCTGTGGCCGCCACGCCCGATCCGGTTACCGGCGGGGTGACGCTCTGGACGAGCACGCAGACGCCGCACCAGATCCGCAGCGAGGTGGCCAAGGTCGCCCGCATGGAAGAGAACCAGATCCGCGTGATCGCGCCCGATGTGGGCGGCGGCTTTGGGGTGAAGATCGGGATTTACCCCGAAGAGCCGCTGCTCGCCGCGCTTTCGCGCAAGCTCGCTACGCCGCTGCGCTGGGTCGAGGATCGCCTGGAGCATGTGCAGGCCACCACTCACGGGCGCGGCCAGATCTGCGACATGGAAGCCGCTGTTGAGGCCGACGGCACCGTCACGGCGCTGCGCATGCGCGTCATCGGCGACCTGGGCGCGTATCCGCTGGCGCCCGGCCTGCCCGACCTAACCACCGCGATGGCGACAGGCGTATATCACATTCCCAATATCGATCTGGAAGCGGTTTGCGTCTACACGCATACCACGCCGGTGGCGGCTTATCGCGGCGCAGGCCGGCCCGAGGCGGCCTACTATATCGAGCGTATGATGAACATCATCGCCGCCGAACTGGACATGGATCCGGCCGTCATACGGCGCAAGAACTTCATCCCGCCCGACGCCTTCCCCTACAAAACGCCCACCGGGCTAACCTACGACAGCGGCGAATATGATCGCGCACTGACGAAGGCGTTGGAGATTGCGGGGTATGAGGCATTGCGTAAGGAGCAAGCCGAACGGCGACGGACGACCGACGACGGACAGACGTCGTCTGTGGTCAGTGGTTCGTCGTCTCTACTCGGTATCGGCTTGGCCTGTTACGTGGAGATGTGCGGCTTCGGGCCGTACGAGAGCGCCCAGGTGAAGGTGGAACCGAGCGGCAGTGTTACCGTGACAACCGGTATTTCGCCGCACGGCCAGGGCACCGGCACGACATTTGCGCAGATTGTCGCCGACCAGCTTGGCGCTGATTTTGGGCGGATCGTGGTGAAACACGGCGACACGGCCACAACACCGATGGGCGTGGGCACAATGGGATCGCGCTCACTGGCGGTGGGCGGAGGGGCGCTGGTGCGCGCCGTGGCGAAGGTGCGCGAGAAGGCGCGCCAGATTGCGGCGCATATGCTCGAAGCAAACCTCGACGATGTGGAACTGACTGAAGGCAGGTACCAGGTGCGCGGCGCTCCCGACAGCGCAATCACGCTGACGGAGATCGCCCGCCGCGCCTATAGCCGCAACCTGCCGACGGAGATCGACGCCGGACTGGAGGCGACCGACTACTTCCGACCCGCCGAATTGATCTATCCCTTCGGCGCGCACGTAGCAGTGGTAGAAGTAGATATCGACACCGGCGTGGTGCGCGTGCGCAACTACTTCTCGGTAGACGACTGCGGGCCACGGATCAGCCCAATGATCGTCGCTGGGCAGATTCACGGTGGGCTCGCCCAGGGCATTGCCCAGGCGCTGCTTGAAGAGGTGGTCTACGACGAGAACGGCCAGTTGCTCAGCGGCTCGTTGATGGATTATGCCATCCCGCGCGCCGATCTCTTCCCGGCCTTCACGCTCGACAAGACCGAAACGCCCACGCCGCTCAACCCGCTCGGCGTGAAGGGCATCGGCGAGGCGGCGACAATCGGCTCGACACCGGCGATTGCCAATGCCGTAATCGACGCTCTAAGCCACCTGAATGTGCGTCACGTAGACATCCCGCTCCGCTCGGAGAAGGTCTGGCGGGCAGCACATGAACGATAAAGCGGGAAACGGGAAAACGAAATGCCGTTCTGCCGCCCGCTGCGTCCTGAAGGACACAGCTCTCTGCTTGGAGCTACGCGGCTGCAGGCTGAAGCCCTTGCCGCGCCGTTCTCCCGCCTGAAGGACACAGCTCTCTGCTTGGAGCTACGCGGCTGCAGGCTGAAGCCCTTGCCGCGCCGTTCTCCCGCCTGAAGGACACAGCTCTCTGCTGG
>JBBRUG010000193.1:0-11500 GCA_038247995.1 Chloroflexales bacterium
ACTCGCAGCGGGTTGGGTTCGGGTGGCCGGAGTAGCCGCCTTGTTGCACGCGGTAGAGGAAGTCGCGCTGGGCGACGATCCCAAACTGAGCCGGCACACTCGGGCCGGTGTAGGGCTGGCCATTGATCCGGTTGGCACACGCCGCCGGCAGTGTGCCCGGCGTATTCGGCGAATTGCCGCCCTTGGCTGAGCCATTCGTTGGCAAGTAGAGCTGGCCGTTCGAGTGCCAGAGCAGGTCGTAGGCGTTGCGCACGCCGGTTGCATAAATGGTTACCGGGGCACCAGGCGCAAACGGATTATAAATCCCACCCGGCTCGTTCTCGGCGCGTTCGGTCTTCACATCAAGCGGCAGATTGGGGTTGGTGATCGCCGTCTGATCGATGCGCAGCACCGCCGCCGTCAACAGACGCTCGGGACGCTGGCCCCAGGCGTTATCGATCCGGCCCATGGCGCTGTTACTGCCGATGCTGATATAGAGTTTGCCATCGGGGCCAAAGTCGATGCTATTCGACATGTGGTCTTTGTACGAATGGGGCAAATTGATCACATAGTCCTGGAAGTTCTGCAGGTTCGCGCCGCTCAGGCGTGCGATCGCGCCGGTCCAATCCGGAGCGGCCTCCTGGACATACGGCCCATTGTGGCTGATCCAGAGGATCAAGTTATCGGCTGTGGCAGCCGGGTCGAACACCAGGCCGATGATCGCCCGATCGCCCCGCCCGCCGCCCCGCACGGTTTCAATCGTCTGCCGATTGCTCAGCGTGCCGTTGGCGTTGATCGTGTAGCGATAAATGTAGCCTTCGAGCGATGCGGCGTAGAGCTTATTGTCGGGGCCGATCGCCAGGCTGCTGAACTGCATTTCGGCGGCGACGTTGCCGACCATATCGAAGGCGATCACATCATCGCCACCGCCGGGGCCGCCGCTGGTGCCGGTGGTGAAGCTGCTGCTGAACGGGCGGAACTGCTTGCCGCCCCCAGCCTCGACGCCGTCCGACACGGAGAAGATGTAGCGCGTACTCGGTTCGAGGAAATCGCTCGGCACGAGCGTGATCACATCACCACCGCCGGAGGTATTGACTGACGCCGGAATCAGGGTATTGTCGTTGGCGCGGCGCAGTTGCACGGTGTCGTTATTGATCGTCGCCGCACGAATGCCGCCCGTCGGTACGAAGACTTCCGCCGTAATACCAACATTGCGCAATACATCGCTTGCGCCGTCGGTGGGCGTGACCGCAGCGACGTAGGGCTGCTCCGGGTCCGCTACTGGAATAATATCGACGTAGTGGATTTTGGTGTTCGTGCCGCCCTCAGCGTCCACCGTCAGCCGACCATCGGCCACATTCACCCGCGCCGTGATCACCTGCGCGCGCGTCTCAGCCGAGGTAACAAACTGGTTGATCACCGTCTGCCCTTCGAAGCGGATGGTGTGGCTGGAGTTGTTGACCGCCGGATCAGGCTCACCGACGGCGACGGTTACATCATAGATGCCGTTCGTCAGCGCCATTTCCCAGGCACCAATCGCCGCGCCATTCTGCATGTGCATCAGCGTGTCAAAGCGCTGATCGGCCACCATGTTGCGGTCGCGGCCTTGTGGAGGTGGGAGCGACAGATCGCGCGGGGTGCTGGTACCGGGCACCACCCAACCGAAGCTGAAGCCTGACGGATCACCCAGTACGCCGCCGACAAGTGACACGTCACCTCGCGTGCGCGAGCCGTAACCCAGGCCATAGTCACGCAGATAGCGCGCTGGGCTGATCGGCACCGGCGCGCCGAAGCTCTGAAAGTTGACGCGCATAATGCTCTGGGCGCGCGCCGGCGTCGAGACGCCAAGGATCGGCGCGAGCAAGGCCGCGATCAAGAGCAGGATGACACTTAGGCGGGTCGAGTTGGTTAGCCGAACGGTGTGCATACATTTCCCCGAAACGATGGTGCGCGCCTGCCCCTTGCAGACATGCCACGGGTTACGACAGCCTCTTCCCTGAACGGTGTGGACAGCTAACCGGTATGGCAGGAAGCGGCTGAGTTGGAAGGACAAGATAAACGTTGCAAACGTTGCCCGCCCCGCCCCGGTTCCTAGCGCGCAAAAAGCCGCAAAAGCGGCAGTGCACGTCGTTGTGACACCGGGTACGAGCGGGCACAGTATCGCAGTCGGCGATGAATTTGCAATGAATGGTTTGTCGGAATAGTGATGACGGTTCTGTCACACCTAGCCAATTCTATAAAGCTTATTACGCATTAGAAAGACGTTAATCGCCTTTACGAATCCTTCCGTACAAATCAGATCAATCAAGATCGCAGGTCATAACCGCTGCGTACGTATATAAGGGACATGCTCGCGCAGATTGCGCCAACCGGCGAGCCGTGCTACCATCCCTCCTGACTCCTGACTCCTGACTCCTGGCTCCTGGCTCCGATAAACCATGTCAATCAACATCACCGATTTGCGCAAATATTACGAGGTGCACCAGAAAGAGCCGGGGCTGGCCGGTTCGTTGCGCGCCTTTGTTCGCCGCCGCTACGAAATGGTGAAGGCTGTCGACGGGATCTCGTTTCAGATCGAACCGGGCGAGGTCGTCGGTTTTCTCGGCCCTAACGGCGCGGGAAAAACCACCTCGCTCAAAACCATGGCCGGCCTGCTCTACCCTTCAGGCGGCACTGTACAAGTCTTAGGCTTCACACCCTTCGAGCGCAATCCAGCCTTCCTCAAGCAAATTACGCTGGTGATGGGCCAGAAGCAACAACTGCTCTGGGATCTGCCGGCGCAAGAGACGTTTGAGGTTAATCGGGTGATCTACGAGGTGCCTGCCGACGCCTACAAGCGCACGCTGGCCGAACTGACCGAGATGCTCGAACTTGGCGATCTGCTCAAAAAGCAGGTGCGCAAACTCAGCCTGGGCGAGCGCATGAAGTGCGAACTTGCCGCAGCCCTGCTGCACCAACCCAAAGTGCTCTTCCTCGACGAGCCGACAATTGGGCTGGACGTAACGATGCAGGCCCGCGTGCGCGACTTCATCGGCGAGTATAACCGCCGCCACGGCGCTACCGTTTTGCTCACTAGCCACTACATGGCCGATGTGACGGCGCTCTGCAAGCGGATCATTGTGATCAATCGCGGTACATTGCTCTACGACGGCAATCTCCAGCGCCTAATCGAGCAGACCGCCCCCAATAAGACGATCCATATCGTCTTTAACGCGCCGGTGGCGGCCGCAGATTTGGCGCGTTATGGTGAGGTTCTGCGCCTAGATGGCTTGGAGGCCGAAATTCGCGTCCCCCGAATCGACACAACCCGGATCGGTGCGCGCCTGCTCGCCGAACAGCCCGTCGCCGACATCAATATTTCCGAGCCGCCGATTGAGGCGATCATCGGGGAGGTGTTCGCAGGTGCGCACACGGAAGTTGATCTGACGCCATAACCAGCGCCGTTCAACAAGGCACGCCATACAATCAAATCACCTGCGCGCCGCCAGGGTGCCTACGCCACCGCCGATCGCACCTGCCGTTCCAATTGCCAGCAACAAGCGCACTGCGTCCAAGAGCGTATCACCCGGTTCGCTGAGCACTCCGGCAATCAGTGCTCCAGCAATGCGCGAATGATCCCAGTAGCAATGACACTGCCTGCCCCAACCCCCATGCCCACCAATCCGCCCATTGCTGCGCCCGTCAGCGCAGACGCACATTCGACCGTTTCGTTTGCCCAGGCTGCACGTGATTGCTTGGTTGCATGCTGTTCCTCTGCTGGTAGATTCCTAGGTTGCTGTACGCATCCTGAACGAGTCTGGTTACAACCGATCCGCTCTTTTCACGCCCTATGCGGCAGCTGTAAACCCGCACACCTGTTCGCCTGAACCTGAGGTGAGATAGACATAAAATCCTTGACGCGCCCTAACAGCCTTGCTATAATGCCAACACCTGAAACATCAGGCACTCCTCATTACGACCCCTGAGAGCTAAAGCTGTATAGCTGATACGCCGCACAGCAAACCGCATTGGTGCTGTCGCTTTCCTATATCTGACCGGCGTATCGCAAGGGTAAGCGCACTGCCCGCCTGCACGTTAGCAACTCGTTTGTTGGCCGCGAACTCGCGTTTATTGGAAACCCGGCGCACACACTGTGCGACAGTGTATCTGTACCCTCCCGACCGACTTCTGGCGGGAGCGCAGCGCCTCAGCAGGAGGAATACATGACCACCAAAACTGGCGCGTCACTCATGAGCTACCTTGGTCAGCTGCAGGATCGGAAGCACTTCCAGCAGTTGAACTGGCACGGCACGTTCGCCGAGTATCTCGATCTCGTCGCTAGTGACCCGACGGTCACCCGGAATGCCTTCCAGCGCATCTATGACATGGTTATCTCGTATGGCACCGAGGAGTTCATCGACGCCAAGAAGCGCTTGATCCGCTACAAATTCTTCTCTGATGATTCGTTCGACGGTGACGATGCGATCTTCGGCCTGGAGATCCCGCTCATGCGCCTGGTGAACTTCTTCAAAGGCGCTGCGAAGGGCTACGGCACCGAGAAGCGCGTACTCCTGCTCCACGGGCCGGTCGGTTCATCCAAGTCCACGATCGTGCGCCGCCTGAAGAAGGGCATGGAGCAATATTCAAAAACCGATGAGGGCGCGCTCTATACGTATGATTGGTATCTCGGCACGATCGACGATCCGGCTACGTTTGATCAGCGTTCTTTGGCGGAGGCCGATTGGGAAAAGTGCCCCATGCACGAGGAGCCGTTGCACCTCATCCCGCTCGATGCGCGTGAGGCGTTCCTCAGCCAGATGAACGAGGGCCGCCCCGAAGAGGAACATGTGCGGATCGTCGGCGATTTGTGCCCGGTCTGCCGCTTCCACTACCGTGAACTGATGCGCCGCTACGACGGCGACTGGAATAGGGTGATCGCGCATATCCGCGTCCGCCGCCTCGTCTTCAGCGAGCAGGATCGCGTCGGTATCGGCACCTTCCAACCCAAAGACGAGAAGAACCAGGACAGCACCGAGCTTACCGGCGATATCAACTATCGCAAGATCGCAATCTACGGCTCCGACAGCGACCCACGCGCCTTTAACTTCGACGGCGAGTTCAATATCGCGAACCGCGGCATCATCGAGTTCGTCGAAATGCTCAAGCTCGATGTAGCCTTCCTCTACGACCTGCTCGGCGCCTCGCAAGAGCACCGAATCAAGTCGAAGAAATTCGCCCAGACCGATATCGACGAAGTGATCATCGGCCACACCAACGAGCCCGAGTATCGCCGCCTCGAAAACAACGAGTTTATGGAGGCGCTCAAGGACCGGACGGTGCGCATCGATATCCCGTATGTCACCCGTCTGCGCGACGAAGAGCGGATCTACAACCGCGACTTCAACCGCAAGCGCGTGCGCGTGCATATCGCCCCACATACGCTCGAAGTGGCTGCCATGTGGGCCGTGCTGACCCGGCTTGAAGATCCGAAGAAGCCCAACCTGAACCTGCTCCAGAAGCTCAAACTCTACAATGGCAAGAGTTTGCCCGGCTTCACCGAAGACAACATCAAGGAACTGCGCAAAGAGGCGCTGCGCGAGGGCATGGAAGGCATCTCGGCGCGCTATATTCAGGACAAGATCTCCAACGCACTCGTCTCGAACCAGGAAGAGGGCTATATCAACCCCTTCATGGTGATCAACGAATTGGAGAGCGGCCTGAAGAACCACGCGCTGGTTACTAACGAGGACGACCGCAAGCGCTACCGCGATCTGCTTGCCGTCGTGCGCGAAGAGTACACCGAGATTGTCAAGAACGAGGTGCAACGCGCGATCTCCGCCGACGAAGAGGCGATCAAGCGGCTCTGTGGCAACTACATCGACAATATCAAGGCCTACACCCAGCGCGAGAAGGTGCGTAACCGCTACACCGGTCAGTACGAAGAGCCCGACGAGCGGCTGATGCGCAGCATCGAGGAGAAGATCGACATTCCCGAGAGCCGCAAGGACGATTTCCGGCGCGAGATTATGAACTACATCGGCGCGCTGGCGATCGAGGGCAAGACGTTCGACTACCGCACCAACGAACGACTGCACAAGGCGCTCGAACTCAAGCTCTTCGAGGATCAGAAGGATAGCATCAAGCTCACCTCGCTCGTCTCGCGGGTGATCGACAAGGACACCCAAGAGAAGATCGATGTGGTCAAGGCGCGGCTCATCCGCGACTTCGGCTATAACGAGCAGTCGGCTACCGATGTACTGAACTACGTCGCGTCGATCTTCGCCCGCGGCGATACACGCGGCAACTACTAGTTTTTAGGTCTGTGCGGCGTGCAACGTGTCGCGCGCCGCATAGACAGTTATACACCTATGTCAATGAAACGTGTCGACCGCGATCTCGGGCGCTTCCGCGAGATCGTACGCGGCAAGATCAAAAAAGATCTGCGCAAATATATGTCGCACGGCGAGATGATCGGGCGCCAGGGTAAGCGCTTCGTCAGCATCCCCGTGCCGCAAATCGATATTCCGCAGTTCCGCTACGGCGCCAAGCAGGGCGGCGGAATCGGCCAGGGCGACGGCGATGTCGGCGACCCGATCGGTCAGGGCGATGGCCAACCCGGCCAGGGTCAGGCCGGCTCCGAACCCGGCCAGCATGCGCTCGAAGTCGATGTCTCGCTCGACGAGCTCGCCGCGATCCTCGGTGAAGAACTCCAACTGCCCAACATTCAGCCCAAGGGCCAGAAGAATATCGTCAGCGAGAAAGACAAGTACTCCGGCATTCGCCGTACCGGCCCAAACTCGCTGCGCCACTTCAAGCGCACCTACCGCGAAGCACTGCGCCGCCAGGTGTCCGCCGGCGATTACGACGCCGACGATCCGATTATCGTACCCATCCGCGACGATATGCGCTATCGCTCGTGGAAGGAGACGATGCTGCCCGAGAGCAATGCGGTGATCATCTATATGATGGATGTCTCCGGCTCAATGGGCACCGAGCAAAAAGAATTAGTGCGGATCACCGCCTTCTGGATCGAAACCTGGCTGCGTTCGCAGTATAAAGCGATCGATATGCGCTATATCGTTCACGACGCGGCAGCTAAAGAGGTGGATCAGGAGACGTTTTACCACATTCGCGAGGGCGGCGGCACCAAAATCTCGTCGGCCTATAAGCTCTGCAACCGCCTGATTGATGAGCGCTACCCCTCAGCCGAGTGGAATATCTACCCGTTCCACTTCTCCGACGGCGACAACTGGGGCGGCGGCGATACCCGCGAGTGTATCGAGATCCTCAAGCGCGATCTTTTGCCCAAAGCAAACCTGTTCTGCTATGGCCAAGTGCGCTCGCTCTACGGCTCCGGACGCTTTGCCCACGACCTCGAAGAGTACCTCGCCAGCGACGAACGGATCGTGGTCAGCGAGATCGCCGAGCGCGACGACATCTACGACACGATCAAGGATTTCCTGGGCAAAGGTAAATAGTCGTGCCTTCCAGGTATGAGATGAGCACTCTGTAGCCCGCGGCTTTAGTCGCGGGCAAACAAGATTATGAAGAAAACCAATCTTCCGGCCCATTTAGAGGCCGCGCGTGAGCAAATCGAGGCCTATGCCCGCGATTACGGCCTCGACTTCTACCCGATCATCTATGAGGTGCTCGATTACCGCACCCTCTATGAGACGGCCGCCTACGGCGGCTTCCCCACGCGCTACCCGCACTGGCGCTACGGGATGGACTTCGACCAGTTGCTCAAAGGCCACATCTGGGCCGGCTCAACCATCTACGAGATGGTGATCAACAACAACCCCTCGTTTGCTTACCTGCTCGAAGGCAACGAGGACGTGACCCAGAAAATGGTGATGGCCCACGTCACCGGCCACGTAGATTTCTTTAAACACAATATGTGGTTCGCCCATACGAACCGCAAAATGCTCGACGCGATGGCGAACCATGCCACACGCATCCAGCGCATCATTGAGCGGATCGGCTACGATCTGGTTGAGGATTTCATCGACAACTGCCTCTCGCTCGAAAACCTGATCGACTACCACGCGCCCTACATCAAACGCCACGAGTCGCAGTCGTACCAACCCGTTGTCGGTGAAGCCGAACCGATCACCGTCGAAGGGTTGCCCGTTGAGCGCGACTACATGCGCGACTACATCAACCCGCCTGAGTACCTGGCCGATCAGCGCCGCAAAGCCGAGGAAGAACGCGCCAGACAGCGCCGCTTCCCCGAAAACCCGCAGAAAGACATTCTGCTCTTCCTGATGAATTTCGCACCGCTGGAGCGTTGGCAGCACACGGTGCTCGAAATCATCCGCGACGAAGCCTACTACTTCGCCCCCCAGGGCATGACCAAAACCTTGAATGAGGGCTGGGCCAGTTATTGGCATTCCACGATCATGACCCAGAAGGCCGCCTCGGCCGCCGAGATTATCTCCTTCGCCGACCTGCACTCGGGCGTGGTAGCCACCGGATCTGGGCGCTATAACCCCTACAAAGTGGGCCTGGAATTGCTACGTGATGTGGAGGATCGCTGGAATAAGGGCCGGTTCGGCAAAGAGTACGACGAGTGCGACGATATTGCCGAGAAGCGCAACTGGGATCGTCAACTCGGCCTGGGGCGCCAGAAGATCTTCGAGATCCGCCGGCTCTACAATGATGTTACCTTCATCGACGAGTTCCTGACGCCCGAGTTCGTGATCGAGAATAAGCTCTTTACTTTCCGCTACAACCGCGACACCGACATTTACGAGATCGCCTCGCGCGAGTTCCGGGAGATCAAGGAGAAACTGCTTTTCCGGCTCACCAACTTCGGCCAGCCATTTATCTACGTCGAAGACGGCAACCACAACAATCGCGGCGAGATGTACTTGCGCCATCGCCACGAAGGCGTGGACCTCAAGATGGACTACGCCCGCGACACAATGCGTAACCTGCACAAGATCTGGACCCGACCCATTCACCTCGAAACGCTGATCGACGACAAAAAGCGCCTGCTCTCCTTCGACGGCAGCGACTTCACCGAGCGCCGCATCGACTAATCCGTACGGGCGAACCAGTGTGTCCGCCCCTCGTGTTCGCCCTCAGGAGCAACACATGAACCTCAGCAAGCTGATTGCAACCGAATTGCGCCGCCTGGGCGCTGAGCAAGCCTCACCCGACGGCGTGCGCACGATCACCCTCGGCGCCATGGATGACTTTCCTGCTGTGTGCCTGGAAGTGACCGACCTGGATCGTTACTCCGCCGCGCTGCACCGGATCACAGTTGGCGCCGCGTTCGCACCGATCACAAACGCTGAAGCCGCACAGGCCCAACTCAGCACCATCGCCCAGGCGCTGATCGACCAACTCGATTACCTTGAGGAACCCCTGGCTGTTGTCGAATCCGACGCTGCGGAGCGAGTGAGCCAGGTGCGCTCCAACCCGCCCCAACGCGACGAAAGCGAACTGAGTTATTGGGAAGTGCTGCTACGCGTCGATAGCGAGCCAGGAGCGAGCCTCACGCGCTACCGCTGGACTCCCGAACTGCCGGAGCGCGAAGTGCAGCCGTATCCGGTTGCCTTCGCCCACCTCGGCCGGATCGCCGAAAGCCTGGCGGCTGCGCTTCAGGCAGACGCATCGTAGGGGCGGATCGCTCTTTCGCCGCGCCTGTGTATGGGCGAACCGCGCTTCTGCCGCGCCTCTGTACGGGCGAACCGCGCTTCTGCCACGCCTCTGTACGGGCGAACCGCGCTTCTGCCACGCCTCTGTACGGGCGAACCGCTCTTTCGCCGCGCCTCTGTACGGGCGGACCGCGCTTCTGCCGCGCCTCTGTACGGGCGGACCGCGCTTCTGCCACGCCTCTGTACGGGCGGACCTACGTGTCCGCCCCTTCATACGATGGATATAGCCCGCTTCCTCCACGCCGCTACCGAACGCCTCACGAGCGCCTCAACTACACCGCGCCTCGATGCTGAATTGATCATTGCCCACGTTCTCGGCTGGTCGCGCACCCGCGTGCTTGCCGAACGCGACTTTGCGCTGAATCGCGATCAGCTTGCAGCGATCGATCGCTGCATTGATCGCCGAGCAACCGGCGAGCCGGTAGCCTACCTTGTCGGCAAGAAAGCCTTCTATGGCCTCGATTTTATCGTTGATCGGCGCGTCCTCGTACCTCGCCCCGAGACCGAACTGCTGGTTGAATTAGCGCTTGCCGCTGCACGCAAATCCTCCAACCCAGTCCAGATCGCCGACATCGGTACCGGCAGCGGCGCAATCGCTGTGGCTCTAGCTGCCCACCTGCCTCAGGCCCACATCTATGCCGTTGATCTCTCAGCCGACGCATTGGCCGTTGCGGCGCAGAATGTGCAGCAGTACGCCCTGACTGAGCGAATCACCCTGCTTCACGGTGATCTGCTCGCGCCATTGCCGGGGCCGGTCGATCTGATTGTGAGCAACCCGCCCTACACCATTCTGGCTGAAGTGCAGCCCAATGTGCGCCAACACGAACCGTGGCTGGCCTTGGAAGGCGGCCCAGACGGCACAGCGGTCTATCGGCGGCTGTTAACACAGGCGCCGCGTTACCTGCGTCCGGGCGGAGCTATTCTGTTTGAAATTGGGTCATGGCAAGGTGAAGCCGTCGCCGAATTGGTGCATTCGGCATTTCCTACCGCTTCGGTGCGCGTGGAGCGCGATCTCGCCGGATTGGATCGGGTTATTGTCGGGAAATTGTAAACCCGGGCCGCGGGCGCGGCGGCCCTGAAGTGGCAATCGTACAGCTCGGTACGACCTCCCGTAGTATACCACAGGCCATTCGTGAGGCCCATGTAATCGGTCTGTCATCCATATATCTGGATCGCCCGCAGGCCTTCTGCCTATACTGGAAGCAGTACAGGAGGCACGGGTATGACTGCATTATTTATCGCGCTTGGCATCGCAGTGATCACTTTGTTGGCGTTACTGCTCTGGTTTGTGCCGCATCTGCTGCAACAGCAGGCCCAGCGCAGCGCCGATGAAGCAGCGCAACTGCGCAATATGTTGCTCGACATGCTGAGCGAGCAAGAAGCGGTAACGCTGCGCCAGTCGCAACTGAGCACAGCGATCAACACACTGCAACGTCAGATTGAGCAGTTTGTCACAATTGCACCGCGCGATCAAGCTGAACCCACGGTTGATTCCGCTGCGCTTCGTCAGCTTGAGGAGCGGATCGGCGCCATGCAGACGCAGATCCAGAGTTGGCTCGACGTGCGCAACCGGGTGCAACGCAACTCCGGCATGAGCGATAATGAGGCCTGGGCCAACTTGCTGAGCCTGCTCGCCGCAATTCAGGATCGGGTTGGCCAACTGTCTGTCGAGCGCACCAGCGCGAGCGTCGGGTTGCACGCCCGCGTGTTGCTTGAGGAGTTGGAGGGCGAGATGCAGCAACTGCGCAGCATCTCGGAAGATATCAGCACCCTCCAGTGGCGCCTGCGCCGCTCGCTCCACGAGCGCGAGTCGAATATCTCCATGCTGCGCGCCCAATCGGGGAGCGGAGCAGATTAAGAACTGATGTGGTGGTCGAACG
>JBBRUG010000194.1:0-11449 GCA_038247995.1 Chloroflexales bacterium
GCCGCGCCTCCTTCCTCCTGATTTACGGCCCGATGACAAGCGGCAGATACGCACGATACGGCCCGGGCGCCGGCCCGACGACGACTCGGCAGTACGCCGCGTTGAAGCTGATTTGCAGTTTGGAGCCGCTCAGTTCGAGCGTGTCACCCAGCACCGTGCCGCTGATTGTGTTGGTGCTGCCGAAAAGTGTGATCTTCCCACGCGGCCCGTAGATCACGCCCCGCAGCGTGCTGTTGCTCCCCGCCAACTTGATCACCTCAGCGTCACCCGTTTGCGCGTTGGCGAAGAAGATCAATCCATCGGCGTACGGGCGCACATCGTGCTGCGAGCCGCTCACCTCGATCCGCCCCGCCGCCACGATTGTGAACGTGCCGCGCACGTCGCTCGCGCTCAGTTCGGCGTTCCCCGTCACGTAGTAGAGCCCGTTCAGCGTCGTCGGCTCGCTCACCTCAAAGTCGCCGTTTACTACGGTGTAGCGGCCGGCGGCCTGCGCGGCCACGGCGGCGTTGCCGCCCGGCTGGTAGTCGCTTAGCGTGTAGACCAGCGGCGGGTCGCTCGGCGCAAGCTGTTGCGGCGGCGGGTAGACGTTCTGGTCGCCACCGTCCTGGAACTGTGTGGCGAAGCGTACCGCGCCGTTGAGGTGTTCTTCGAGCCGCTGATGCCGAAGGCCAGGTTGTTGGAGGCGCTGTTGTTGCGGATCGTATGGCCCGCGCCGCCGATGTCGATGCCGTCGCCCAGGTTGTTGTTCGCCTGGTTGCCCGCGATGTGGATAAAAAGTGGTTTAACTCGGATGACTATTCTGTCATTTATCACGCACGCGCCTGTGGGAAGGCCGCAAAACAATTGCGGCAATTATCGGGCACTGGATCGCGGTAACACAACAGTGAACGCCGCACCTCTGCCGGGGCTGCTGCGCACCGTCACCTGTCCGCCGTGGGCATCAACAATATGGCGCACAATCGCCAGGCCCAGGCCGCTTCCCGGTCGGACGCGCGCGAGTGAAGCATCGACCTGGTAGAACGGCAAGAAGATTTTTTCCACCTGTTCATCAGGGATGCCCTCACCACTATCTTCGACACGCAGAATCACCCGCGCCGGCTCGTCGTGGAGCATACAGCGCACCGTGCCGCCCGACGGCGTATGCCGCAGAGCGTTGTCGAGCAGGTTACGCGCCAGTTGCTCCAGCGCCGTCAGATCAGCTTGCAGCGGCGCAGCATCGGTGAGACGTAATTCGAGCGTAATGCCCTCATGAGCGGCGCGTTCACGCATCTGGGCGAAGATCGGCTGCAGCGCCGCCAACGGGCGCACGGCACGAAAGGTGAACGCGCGCGTGCGCAATTCCTGAAAATAGAGCAGGTTATTTAGTTGTTGAGCCAGCGTCTCGCCGCCGCGGCGCATCACCGTCACCGCTTCGCGTTGCTGTACATTCAACTCGCCCAGCAGGCCGCGATCGAACAGTTCGAGGTAACCGAGCAATGCGGTGAGCGGCGTGCGCAATTCGTGCGAGAGCGTGGCGAGAAACTGGGCCTTCAGCCGATCGAGTTCCTGCAATTCGGCGTTCGCCGCCATCAGTTCGCGCACCCGGCTCTCCAAGCGCTCGACAAGGCGCTGGTTGTATGCGCGCAAAAGATCGGTCTCGTTTGCCTCAGGCGCGACATGCTCGCGCTTTCCGGCAATAAAATCGGCGATCTGCTGCGGTAACTGGCGTGCGTCGATTGGCTTAAGCATATAGCCGTCGCAGCCGGCTACGAGGGCACGTTCACGCGAGCCGGTGCTCGTATCGGCGGTGAGCGCGATCAGCGGCACCTCGCGCAGATGCGCGATCGAACGCAGCCGAGTGGTCGTCTCGAAGCCGTCGAGGCCGGGAATTCCCAGATCAACCAGGATGAGGGCGGGCACAATTTCACGCGCCAACGCTATGCCTGCCGGCCCGTCTTCAGCGATGAACACCTGGTAACCGCGCGCACTGAGGACGCGCTGCACCAGCCGCTGATTGTCGAGATTGTCTTCGATATAGATGATTTTCGCGTTGTCGTTCATAGGTTAGTCGGTCCGAAGCGCTGCTTCGGCCTTACGGATGTGCGCCTGGTGCGCGGCCATTACACGCAGTCGACGTGACATGCTCCGGCACCGCAACGGGTAAGGTAAACGTGAAGGTGCTGCCCTGGCCCGGCGCGCTCTCCAGCCAGATCCGACCATGATGCGCCTCAACGAGCTTGCGCACGATCGACAGGCCCAGGCCGGTACCGCGCACTTGCGGCCGGCGTTCGTGTACCTGTACAAATTCTTCAAAAATCGATTTGTGGCGCTCGGACGCAATCCCGATCCCGGTATCGGCCACACTGATCGCCACACAGCGCCCGATCTTCCCGTGGGTATCGATCTCGTCGAGCGTCACGCCGCTGATTGTGATTGTGCCCTGATTGGTGAACTTCACTGCATTTGCCAGCAGATTCAGCAAAATTTGCCGCACACGGTCGCCATCGGCGCACACCAACGGCAAGTTGCTCGGCAGCGCATTATGGAGACTCATCCGCTGGTTGCGCAGCAACGCCTGCACTGTATCAACCACCTCAGCGGTCAGCGGGCACAGATCAACTTTGCGCGGCTCCAGGTTCAAATGGCCCGCTTCGATCTTCGCCAGGTCGAGCAGGTCGTTGATCAGGTGCAACAAGAAGCGCCCATTGCGGTTGATGCTCTGCACGTCCTCGCGCTGCGCCGGCGCGAGCGGGCCATCCAGGTCGTCGAGCAGAACCGTTGAGAAGCCGATAATCGCGTTCAACGGTGTGCGTAGTTCGTGTGAGACGCTGGCCAGGAAGTCGCTCTTGCGCTGATCGGCGAGTTGGGCCTGGGCCAGCGCGGCGCGCAACTCTTCGGTGCGTACGGCTACCTGACGCTCCAGATCGCTGTAGAGGCGCGCATTTTCGATCGTCAGACCAACCATGCTGGCGAACATGAACAACTGCGCCGCGTCCTGGGCCTGGATCGGTCGCTGCGTACGGTTGTAGTCGGCCGAGAGCAGCCCAATCACGCGCTCTTCGCGCCCAAAGATCGGCACTTGCACATAGGCGTGGCTCGCCGAGGCGGCCTGTTTGGGCTGAAGCACGCCCGGATGATTCCAGGGATCATCGACGATAATCGCCTTACCACTACGCACAACGTCGGCCTCGATGGAACTGCCGTCGATCCGCAGCGGCGCCGAGTTGGCCACCTCCATAAAGTAGCGCGCCTGCGCAGCGCTGTCGGGGCCGAAGGCGGCGCCAACAACGCGCAGTTGCGGGCCGGACACCAGATAGAGCGCCGCCCGATCAAATCCGAAGCGTTCACAGATCACGGCGGGGATGCGCTGGAGCAAGACCTGAAGATCGAGCATGCCCTTGAGTTCGTTCGAGACATTGTTCAGCGTGACAAGCTGTTGCGCATTCTGTTCTAGTTCGGCTACCTTTTCCTGTAGCGTAGCAGCCATACCGTTAAATGCGTCGGCGAGCTCACCGATCTCGTCGAGCCCGGCCGGAGGCAGGCGCCGCGCAAGATCGCCGCCGGCTGCGGCTTGCACACCCGAACGCACCGTCTGAATCCGCCGGCTGAATGAAAGCGAGAGTAACAGGCCCAGAATCCCAATTGCGGCGGCCATCACCAGAAGTAACGCGATCAACTGGTTCCGCAGTTGATCCTGCGCAGCCGCAATCCGCAACCCGGTTGCTTCAGCCGGTGCAACAATTTCTGCCGCCGGAATCACCAGCGCGACGCTCCAGCCGGCAGTCGTAATCGGCGCGTAGGCCATATATGAAGACTGCGCGTTGATTTCCAGCCGCTGCACGCCCTGGCCGCGATCAATCATCGCCTCGGCAATCGCGCGCAACTCGGCACTCGGCGAGTCGCGCAGGTTCTCGGCCTGGAACGGCTCATCCCAGCGCACATCGGTCGTCAGCACGTCGGGGCGCACAATCACCCCGCCGTCGTCGCCAACCAGAAAGGCGTAACCGCTCTGGGCGAAATCGACCATCAGCAGGTCGTCCTGGATCGTCGCCAGCAGCAAGTCGAAGGCCAGCACGCCCAGAAAAACGCCCTGGGCATCGTAGAGCGGCGTGGCGCAAGTTGTCGCCAGCGTGCCGGTATTCGCATCGACATACGCCTCAGTCCAGATCGTGGCGCCCGCCGCCTGCGCCTGACGATACCAGGGCCGCTCACGCGGGTCGAAGCGCTCGTAGGTTGCCAGCACATCAACAACAGTCGGGTCGTTGAAGGCGATAATGCCGCCCTCTTCCAGACCGATATAGCCGATGCTAACCAGGCTGTTTGCGGCAACAGCCGAGCGCAGCACCGGGATCAAGCCCTGTGCATACGCCACCTGGCGTTCATACTGGGCAACGAGTGCCGGGTTGGGCGCGGGCGCCACCCAAACCACGTCGCTGCTAAGCGGGGCGGCGGGCGCGGCATACCGATCCTCGGCGTAGGCCGCCAGCGCCTCGACCTGCTGCTGGACATTTTGCAGCGCGGTGTCGTAGAAGCGGGCCTTGTCCTGGGCACGCAGCGCCAGGGCTGTTTCAGCCTGCCGGCTGAGGGCAATAATGCCTTCCTGACGCGCAGTTTCGCGGGCGCGCTGCAAACCGGCTAGGCCCAACCAGCCGACCAGCACCAGCGGCGGTAGCGCCAGACTAAGCAAGAGGAGCAAGACCTTCTGTTGGATACTGGAACGGATGCGGCGCATGATCAGCCGTTTCTACAGGTTGTAATGGTCTAAAAGACGTTTATAAATTATCGTAACACGAGCAACAGAACGCAACAATGCACTGAGATTAACGCGTGCTTACATTGCATCGTAACGTGGGGTTGTTTGGCGGCTACGCCGTCAAACAACCCCATACCTGGTTTCTATTGTATACTGAGCGCAATGAGGTGATACTTGTGGGGAGCACTGTTATGCACTACGCCCTCGCGCGTTTCGTTGCTGAGGTTCATGCCGCTGTTGCCGCCACCGGCAAGGTGCCGGTGGAACTGATCGAAACGACAACGCCGCGCCCGAATATCCCGGCCGATCTGGCCTTGCCGGCTTTCAAGGCAGCCAAAGCGCTTAACGTGCCGGCGCCACAACTCGCTGCTGAATTGGCCGCCGCAATCGAGCCGAGCGGGCTGATCGGCGCAGTTAGCGCCGCCGGCCCGTTCCTCAATTTCAGCCTGCGCCCCGATGCAATCGCCGCCGCCGTGATCAGCGAGATCAGCAGCAGCGGCGAGGCGTATGGGCATCACGCCGACGGCGCGGGCAAGACAATTGTGGTGGACTATTCGGCGCCGAATATCGCCAAGCGCATGCATGTCGGCCATATTCGCTCGACGATCATCGGGCAGACGCTGGTGAACATCTTCCGCGCGCTGGGCTATACAGTCGTGGGCGATAACCATTTGGGCGACTGGGGCAAGCAGTTCGGCGTGGTGCTAGCAGCGATAGAGCGCGAAGGCAAACCAGGCGGCACCGGCGAAGCCGCCCTCGCCGAACTTGAAGCGCAGTATGCGCGCTACAGCGCCGCCGCCAAAGAAGATGCCGCGCTGGATGAACACGCCCGCGAGTGGTCGCTGCGCCTCGAACAGGGCGACGCACAGGCGCGTGATCTGTGGCAGTGGTCGATCGACCTGACAATGAGCGTCAACCAGCGCAACTATGACCGGCTGAATGTGCATATCGATCATGCCTACGGCGAGAGCTTTTATGAGGCGATGCTGCCCGGCGTGATCGAAGAAGCGCTGAACAA
The DNA here is from genome assembly GCA_038247995.1 of Chloroflexales bacterium. Taxonomy (GTDB): domain Bacteria; phylum Chloroflexota; class Chloroflexia; order Chloroflexales; family Chloroflexaceae; genus JBBRUG01. The sequence goes on from JBBRUG010000194.1 coordinate 5,751, forward strand.
GGGCGTGGCCTACCGCGACGAGGGCGGAGCGGTGGTTGTTGAAAATCTCGACAACCTGCCCAATTTCCTGCTCCAGCGCAGCGATGGCGGCACGCTCTATATGACTCGCGACGTCGCAACGGTGCTCTTCCGGCTCAACGCATTCAATCCGAGCCAGATCGTCTATGTAATCGGCGAGCCGCAAACCTTACACATGCGCCAACTCTTCGCACTTATGCGCGCTATGGGCCACGCTGAGAGCGTAGGACTGATGCATATACCGTTCGGCACCGTGTTCGACGCCGCCGGCCAACCGCTCTCGACCCGCCGCGGCAACATGATTTACCTCGAAAGCTTGATCGACGAAGCGATTCAACGCGCCCGCGCCGTCGTCGAGCAGAAGAATGTCGGCCTGCCTGAGGAAGAAAAGGCCGCCGTCGCCGAAGCGGTCGGGGTGGGCGCAGTGGTTTATAATGACCTGTACCAGGACCCCAAGCGTAATATCACGCTCGACTGGGAGCGCATGCTTGCCACGGAGGGCAACAGCGCGACGTACCTACAATATTCCTATGCGCGCTGCCGCTCGATCTTGCGCCGCGCTGAAGAGGAGGCCAGCGGCGGGGGGCAGAACGCAGGGGCGGCAGATCTCAGCCGGCTTGTGCACCCATCGGAGCAGCGGCTGATCAAACACCTGGCACGCTTACCCGAAGCCGTGCGCGAGGCCGCCGCCCGCTATGCGCCCTTCGTGATTGCCGACTGGTGTTATACCACCGCCCGCGAGTTTGGCGTCTTCTTCGAGCAATGCCCGGTGCTCAAAGCGGAAACCACTGATCTGCGCGCCGCCCGCCTGGCCCTGGTGGCAGGCACGGCGCAGGCGCTCCAGAACGGCCTGGCGCTGCTAGGTATTCGTGCGCCGGAACGGATGTAAGCCCGTATGATCAACCTGCAAAAAATCCGCACGGTGCTGCTCGATATGGACGGCGTGCTCTACCGAGGCAACCAGGTGCTGCCGGGGGCGCGTGAACTGTTGGCGTTCCTCGACGCAAAAGACATCCGCTATGCCTGCATCACCAATAATGCCTCGCTGACGCCCGCCGAGTATGAAACCAAGCTGGCAAAGATGGGCATTCCAATGTCCGCCGCGCTCGTGCTGACCTCGGCGCTGGTAACTGCTCACTACCTACGGCAGCGCTACCCGCGCGGCACGCGAGTATTAATTGTCGGCATGGGTGGTTTGCGCGAGGCCCTGCTCGCCGACGGCCATTTTGTTGAGGACGAAGCAGCGCCGGAACTCGTCGTGCAGGGCGCCGACTTCACATTAACCTACGACCGGCTCAAAGTGGCAACGCTGGCAATCCGAGGCGGCGCGCGCTACATCGCCACCAACCCGGATCGGACATTTCCCGCTGAGGAAGGGCTGATCCCCGGCGCCGGCGCAGTCATGGCCGCCCTTGTCGCCGCCACCGACGCCGAACCAGTGGTGATCGGCAAGCCCGCCCCAACGATGTTTCAGGTAGCCGTCGAACTACTCGGCGGCGAACCGGCTACGTCGCTGGTGATCGGTGATCGGCTCGACACCGACATCGGCGGGGCGATCAACGCCGGCCTGCCCAGCCTACTTGTACTCACCGGCGTCAGCACGCGCGCCGAGGCCGACACCGGGCCCATCCGCCCCGATATGATCTATGAAGATCTGCCGGCGTTGCTGGCCGAATGGCAGTCGGGCAGTTGAACCGTCTGACAGTTCGCCGAAGGACGAAGAGACAAATGTCAGATGCCGCATGTTCGGCTTTGGTCCTTGGTCTTAGCTTTTCAATCGTCACTCAGCACTCGTCGCTTGTACCAAATGTACCTCGTCGCCTACAATCGTGATCACGTTATTGAATTGCTGCGTACGACAACGCCGCAGCAGTTGCGCACTGATCTGCGCAGCGGTCGGATGGGGCAGCGGCTCAGCCCGGCGCAACGGGCCGAGCTCGATGCTATATTGTTCGACTGGGAGCAGCGTGCGTTGGGCGCTATGCCCCTCCGCGACACGTTGCTGGTCGATACGGAACGCGGCCCCCGTGCCTATGGCTTGCTCTGCGCCGATGTGAGTATGGAGCGCCTGAAGCTCCCACCAACCCAGATCAGTCAGCACCCAATGGCCGCCGGCGATCTACATACGCTCCCTCCTACCCTCGCCAACGACCCCGCGCTCCAAGGCCTGGGCCACTTTGCTCAGCGCGCAGGGTTAACCCTGGCGATCCAGCACACGCCCACCGACTTTAGCCTTCCAACTAATCTAGATGCGTTATTGCCGCCTGAGCCAACTCCATTTAACCCAGAGTTGTTCGAACCGCCGCGTGGTTGGCGGCGCATGCTTGCTGTGGTTTTGGCGACAAGCGGCATGACGCTGCTGGGCATGCCCGTACTTGTCGGGCAACTCCCCGAATACCCTGCCGGGTTGCCGCTCGCTCTAATCACTACGGCGCTGCTTGTGGGTGTTCGAGCAGGCCGAGCGGGGTACGTCGGTTCGCTATGTATCTGGTTGGTAGCCCAACTTCCGAGCTTTCGCCACGATACAACAGCCTCGCTGATTTGGCCGGCACTGCCCTTAATTGCTGCAGGTCTGCTGTTACTCAGTGTTGATCGCCGTGTCCGAACGATGTGGGCCTGGATTCGCCGCCAGATGTTCGGCATATCGGCGTCTTCAAAATCACAACAATGATCGGCACTATTATTCTTGCCGGTGGCCAGAGCCGCCGACTAGGATCTGATAAACGCAGGCTACGCCTTTGGGGCGCCGCCGGGCCGACCCTGCTCGAGCAGATCGTCGCGCTTGTGACTCCATTATCCGCCGAAGTGTTGGTGGTGCTCAACGATGCTGCGGCATGGCCTGAACTTGCGGCTCGTTGCATACCCGACGCCTATCCCGACACGGGACCGCTAGGCGGGCTCGCAAGCGGTATGCAAGCGCTTACGTCTGATGCTGCCCTCATTCTGGCCTGTGATATGCCGCTGCTCGAACCGACACTGCTCGCCGCCCTAGTCGCTACGCCGCTCACAACTGATGTGCGCTGCCTGATCCAACCGCCAACCGGCCGCGAGCCGTTGCTTGCGGTGTACCACCGCAATTGCCTCCCGGTCGCCGAGACGCTTTTGGCGCAGGGCGAACGCCGCCTGAGCGCGCTCCTTGCTGCACTCAGGCGCGAAGAGCTTGGCCCGCACTGGTGGGCGCGCTACGACCCGGACGGGCGATCGTTCACTAATGTAAATCGCCCGGACGATCTCGTACGGGTGGCCCCACGTATCCGACCATCGGTGTAAGGCCGAAGCGGCGCTCCGAGATGAATCCTTCACTTCGTATGGGATCTTCAGATGGCGCTGCTTCGGCCCTACGGGCGTCACATCGTCCGGCGTCCATCATCGCATAACTTGGGGACTAACCTTATGGAAGAACACCCATCGAGCACCCTCGACCAGATCAAACTACTCGCCGACGATACGCGCTGGAGGCTGGTGCAGGCTTTACGTTTCAGTGACATGCAGGTGAGCGAACTGGTTGAGCAAACCGGCCTGGCGCAGAACCTCGTTTCCTACCACCTGAGCGCTTTACGCCAGGCCGGCCTGGTCCATATGCACCGCAGCGATGCCGATGCACGGGCGAACTACTACGGGATCGACCTGGCGACACTGAGCGATCTGTACCGTCAGATCGGCGCTGATCTGGCCATTCCCACACCGACGCCGGCCAATGCGCTGGCGCCCCAAACAGTAGTGTTTCTGTGCCGTGCGAATAGCGCCCGCTCGCAGATGGCCGAAGGCTGGCTACGCGCGCTCAGCAGTGGGCGGGTGGTCGTGCGCAGCGCCGGTACCCAACCGGCTACACTGCATCCACTGGCTATACAGGTCATGGCCGAGATTGGCATTGATATCGGCCACCATCAGGCGAAGCACGTCGATACGCTAGCCGCGCTTCGCCCCGATGTCGTCATCACGGTATGCGATATCGCTCGCGAAGAATGCGCCGTCTGGATCCGTGCCGCAACCCGGCTGCACTGGAGCATTCCCGACCCGGTAGCCGTGCCGGGTGAAGCCGAGCGCCTTGTCACTTTCCGCAGCGTCCGCGACGATCTGCGCCAGCGCACCCTCGGCTTGCTCGCCTTGCTCAGCCACCGAAGTGAACAGGGGTAACGTAACATGCAGTATGTAGCATGGCAGACGATGAAAGACAACAGTCAGACCAATTAGACCGTCAGGTTACCTACTTGACGCGCTTGCCGCGAGCGCCACAAGCTCTCCAGGCTATAGATCGCCAGTGCCAACCAGATCAAACTGAAGCCCGCCAGACGCGCGGGGGTAAGCAGTTCGCCGTAGATCAGCACGCCAATCGCAAACTGGAGGGTTGGGGCGATGTACTGAAGGATGCCCAGGCTGGTCATGGTGATTTTGCGCGCCCCGGCGGCAAAGAGCAGTAGCGGGATCGCGGTGATCACCCCGGTACCGATCACAAGTAATTGCGTCACCAGGCCCACCTGACCAAAAGCGCCCGCCGGCCCTAACCAGAACAGATAACCCACGGCCAGCGGCACAATTAACAGGGTTTCGACACCAAGACCGACCAACGAGTCGAGGCTGGCCGTCTTGCGGAGCAGGCCATACAGGCCGAAAGTGCCGGCCAGGGAAAGCGCGATCCAGGGCGGCGATCCATAATGGAAGGCGAGCACGAGCACACCGAGCAGCGCAATCCCGATGGCAACAATTTGCCCCATGCGCAGCCGCTCGCTGAGGAACAACACGCCGAGGAGTACATTCACCAATGGATTAATAAAATAGCCCAGGCTCGTCTCGACAATATGCCCATCGTTCACCGCCCAGATATAGATGTACCAATTGGCGGTGAGCAATAACCCCGAAGCGGCAAATGCGGCAAGAATTTTTGGCTGGCGCAGTGCAATGCCCAAGGGGCGCCACTGTCGGCGCACGATCACCAGCAAGAATGTAAACACGCAGGCCCAGACAATCCGATGCGCCAGAATCTCCAACGCCGGGATCGCCTGTAGCGCCTTCCAGTAAATCGGCAACAAGCCCCACACCACATACGCGCCCGCTGCGTACCAAATGCCCCGCTTCATCGTGTCTTCCTCCCCGACCCGACGCCTCTGCGCCGAACTGAGCTAGCTTACCATCGCCCTAGGGGCTACGCGTGCGCTATTCGGCTGATTTAACCGGGCATCAACTTTTGCCGCCCGGTTTTTGGCGCGATTTTGACGGTTTCGGCGCCAAAAAAGGGCTCTTTGCTCTTTCCAGCAGCGTGCCCGCGCCTTCGACCAGCGCCGCGTGCGCCGGCAAGCCTATGCGGTCGGGCTGTTCCTCGCCGCCGCCGCCCTGGCTTCGCTGAATGCACTTTCCTGGGCGAGTCTGCTGCTCATCCTCGTTGCAATTGTGATTGCTGAACTACTCTTCCTCGCGCGCGTACAAGTTCAGGCGAGGAAAGCGGCATAGCGGCATAGCGGCATAGCGGCATAGCGGCATAGCGAGGAAAGCGGGGCCTATTTTTTGCGTTTTGCGTTTTGCGTTTTGCCTTCCCCATCCACGCCTGCAACAGTCGCCGCTGTGTGTGCGTCAGATCAGCAGCGCAGCCGCAGCATCTTGCGGTGAAGAAAAGGATGGGCAGAGATGACAACTGAAACTGAAGAGCGGGTCCAGCCGAATGAACCATACTATCGTCGCGGCGA
>JBBRUG010000195.1:0-11397 GCA_038247995.1 Chloroflexales bacterium
CAAAAAAGAGGATATAATATCTTCCTTCTGTGAATGAGATCGAGCGGCCCGCCGCCTAGTGGTACATTCATGCCGTCACGAACCCCCGCTCAGCATATTGGCCACCTGATCGCCGCTGCAGCGGGCTGGCGCGTGATCGTGCCCCCGCAGTTGCCGCCCCGCTGCGTCGTGATCGGCGCCCCCCACACTTCGAACTGGGATTTGCCGCTGACCCTCCTGCTCATGCTTACTGGAGGTCTCAGGCTCCGGTGGGTCGGCAAAGAGTCGCTGTTTCGCGGCCCTGGCGGCATGCTGCTGCGCGCCCTCGGCGGGTTGCCGGTGCGGCGCACGGGCGGCGGCGATTTTGTGGCCCAAATGGTGGCCGCCTTCGCCGGCAGCGAGAAGCTGATGCTTGCCCTCTCGCCCGAGGGCACCCGCAGCAAAACCAACCACTGGAAAACCGGCTTTTACTATATTGCGCTGGGCGCCCGCGTCCCGATTGTGATGGGCTATGCTGACTACCGTCGTAAGCTGATCGGGCTTGGCCCGGTTTTCGCGCCAAGCAGCGACATCCAGGCCGATTTTGAAGCCATCAGGGCGTTCTACACCGACATCAAGGGCCTGCGCCCGGCCCTGCAAGGTCCCGTCGTTATCGCCACTGACCAGGGGCGGTGACGGGAAAAGGGGGCAGCTTAATCGAGGAACCCAGGACGGTCGCTGCTCTGGTGGCTCGATCAGCTCGCACTATGCAGACGCTACTCCGTTGTAATGGGCGCAGATCGCGTCCCAACGCCAGTTTCCCCTCACCTTCCCCTGCCCTCTTCTCCATCTACGTGGAGCAGGGAAGCCGCACCGCATTCGGCATTGTGGTGCTCCCGCTCGCCCGCTCGCCGCTCTCCGCTTCACCGCTTCACCGCGCCGCCTGGACAAAACGCCGTACGCGCTCGCGATCGACTGGCTCGGCAATCTCACCGCCCTGCTTCACGCTACTGCCGACGATTACCCCGTCAGCCACCTCCATAAAGGCACCGACATTTGCTTCGGTTGTGCCGCTGCCAAGCAGGATCGGCGTATCGCCGGCCATGCGGCGCGCCGCGCGCACCTTCTCCAGATCAGGCGCGTCGCCGGTCATGCGCCCGGAAATAATCAGGCTATCGGCGCCAAAAAAGCGCGTCCACTCGATATGTGTCGCCAGGTCGATCCCGGGGAAGCGCACCGAGTGCTTCTTGTCTACGTCGGCGAAGAGCTTGACATGCTCGGCATCCAACTCCTTGCGTCGCCGCATCAGGTCGGCGGCGCAGCCCTCATCCCAACTGCCTGCATCCCACACACCGGCGCCGGTGAACATACACACCCGAATAAAACTGGCTCCGGTAGCGATCGCAATGCCCAGCAGCGCCACGCCGCCGTTATGCACCAGGTTGATCCCCAGCGGCAACTCGGGGAACGCCTCGCGCACCTTCGCCGCCGCAACGGCGTGCGCGGCAATACTCTCGGGCTGAATGTGCGGCCCGGCGCGAAACGGGATATCCCACATGTTTTCCACAATCAGGCCGTGGCACCCGCCCTCGGCCAGGGCGTTTGCATCGCGCAGCGCGTGCTCGACGATCGTGTCCATACCGTAGCCGCTATAGCCGGGCGCACCGGGCAACGGCCACAGATGCACCATGCCGATCACCGGTTTCGGGGTAGCGAACAACGCTCGCAGATCGGTGATCCGCAGCGCATCAAGCCGGGTCTTCCATGCCGGGGCCATATTGTGCTCCTTTAATGCAATAAATAATGCAATCCGTAATCGAGCCGGTCGGCGATCGCATTCCGCGCCGGGATCGCATCGGCCGAACCGGGCTGCGTTGCCGTCAGCGCGCCCAACAGATTGCCCAGCACTGCCGCCTGGGAAGGATCGGCGCCGCCGAGCAACGCCCAGGCGAACCCGGCAGAAAAAGCGTCGCCGCAGCCGTTTGTATCTAGAACCATCACTGCCGGCGGGAGCACATCAAACCGCCCATCATTGCTCATAACACTGCACCCCTGCGCTCCGCGTTTTACCACTACATTCGTCGGCCCAGCGCTGCGTAACGTTTCTAAGGCCTGGTTCATGCTCTGGCCCGGCAGCAACGCCCGCAACTCAGCTTCATTCATCGTCAGCAACCAGAGTTGGGGTAATAACCCGCTGATCAAACGGCGCGCCGTACGCACCGCCGGTAAGCAGAGGTCGAGTGCAACCGGGACGCCATGCTCGGCCGCCCATGTTACGGCGCTTACCGCCGTTGTGCGCTGCGGATCTTCGAGTAAGCTGTGGCCGCCGATCAACACCTGCGCACAGCCGGTTAACGCGCCGACATGAATCGCGGCTGGGTCGGTTTGCACATTGGCGCCGCGAAAGCTCAGAAAGGTACGCTGACCATTCGGACTCACCACTACCCCGCACAGGCCGGTAGCGACATGCGCGTCGGTTTGCAGCGCACTCAGATCAACTCCTGCGCTGCGCGCCATCCGCAGGGCGACAGCGGCTGCCGGATCAACCCCAACGCGCCCAACCAGACGCGGGATCGCGCCGAGGCGGCTCAACGCGACCGCCATGTTCAAGGCAGCACCGCCACTGCCCCAGCGCAAGTCGCCGGCCGGCACATCATCGCCCTCCTGCGGAAAAAAGGGCAGCGCGAACGACAAGTCGACATTGATATCGCCAATCACGGCAATCTGTAAGGGCTGTTCCTCTGACATAACCTTCCCAGCTCATTAGCGGTTCTTGCTAACAGTTCTTGCTACTCGTGTAGCTTCAGTGTACAATTTACAACTACGATCGGCAAACCTCGCCGCATGCAGTGTCGCTCCGGCGCCTGTACGGTAGGGCGCGCACGAACACCCACTCAATACAGCGTGCGCGGCGGATGTACCTTCAATGGAAGAGATCCTGATTATCGACGATAGTGAGCAGATCTGCCATCTCCTGGCAAATTATGTTTTGCCTGATCTTGGCTATCGCCCCATCGTTGCCCATACTGGTCGCCAGGGCTTGCAACATCTTCGAGCCGGTCTACCCGACCTTATTCTGCTCGATCTGCAACTGCCCGATATTTCCGGCCTCGACCTGCTGCGCCTGATCGCGCAGGAGGGTTACGATGTGCCGGTTATTTTGATGACCGCCCACGGCAGCGAGAATATCGCGGTGGAGGCGTTTCGGCTCGGCGCGCGCAATTATCTGATCAAGCCCTTCTCCGATACCGAAGCGCGGGCCGTGATCGATCAGGCCCTACGCGAGCGCCGCCTGCGCCGCGACCGCGATCGGCTCACCATCTCGCTTCAGCAGCGGGTTCAGGAACTGACGGTTCTCTATCGCATCGGCAAGTCGGTTACCGGCCTGATGGATCAGGCCAAGCTGCTCGAACGGATCGTTGAGGCCGGCGTCTATATCACCCAGGCCGAAGAAGGCTTCCTGCTCCTGCGCGACGCCCAGCACGATGAACTCTACCTGCGCGCCGCGAAGAACCTGGGCGAGCAACGCGCCCAGAGCTTGCGCATGCCGATCGACGACACCCTCGCTGGCCAGGTGGTGCGTACCGGCAAGCCCGTGCGCCTCGATCAAGTCAGCGCCGGCACAGCGCTGAAAGTGAAAACCGGCTTCCTCGTGCGCGCCATCCTCCAGGTGCCGCTCACTGTCGGCGATCAGGTGATCGGCGTGCTCGCCGTCGATAATCGCGCCGTCGACCGCACCTTCAGCGAGAACGACCAGTATCTGTTGGCCGCCCTCGCCGATTATGCCGCAATCGCCATCGAAAATGCGCGCCTGTACGAGCAGATTAAGCTCTCGGAACAGCGCTACCGCGATCTGTTCGAGAAAGCCAACGATCTGATCTTCAGCCTCGACCGCGGGTTGCAGATTGCCAATATTAATCGCGCTGCCATCCAACTTAGCGGCTATAACGCCGCCGAATTCGTGGGGCGGCCACTCTGGGCCTTCTGCTCGCCGCAGTCCTGGCCAATGGCGCAAGAGCATCTGAACGCCCTGCTCGCCGGGCGGAGCATGCCGCCATTTGAACTTGAGTTTATCTGCCAGGATCAGGAAGTGCTTTACCTTGAAGTAAGCGCGCAGGTGATGCAAAATGGCGATCAGGTCAGTGGACTGCATTGTATTGCCCGTAACCTGACCGAACGCCGCCGCCTCGAAGAGCAACTTATTCAGTCGGAAAAGCTTTCGGCCATCGGCCAACTGGTCGCCGGCGTTGCCCACGAACTGAACAATCCGCTCACCAGCGTCAGCGGCTACGCACAGTTGTTGCTCCGCGATGCCAGCCTCGCCGACGAATCACGTCAAGATGTTGAGCAGATCCATACCCAGGCCGAACGGGCAGCGAAGATCGTGCGCAACCTGTTGATTTTCGCCCGCGAACACAAGCCTGAACGCATGACGGTGAGCATTAACGAAGTGATTCGCTCGACCCTCGCCCTTCAATCGTATCAACTGCGCGTCGATAATATCGCCATTCAGCTTGATTTAGACCCCGATCTACCGCTCACAACCGCCGATCCCCATCAATTACAGCAAGTCTTCCTGAACCTGATCACCAACGCGCGCCATGCGATGATCGAGCGCGGCGCGCGCGGCACGCTGACCTTGCGCACCCGCGTGGTGCCGGGGCGGCGCGAGGGCGCTGAGAGCGCCGTGAATGGCGCGCCCGACGAACCTGTAATCGAGGTAGTCACCGGCGATACAGGCATCGGGATCGCCGAAGCCGATCTGAAAAAGATTTTCAATCCTTTCTATACGACAAAATCCGTTGGCCACGGCACCGGCCTGGGTCTGTCGATCTGCTTCGGCATCATCAAAGAGCACGCGGGCCAGATCTGGGCCGAAAGCCAGCGCGGCGTCGGTACCCGAGTTTATGTCACGCTGCCCATTCGTAGCCAGGTTGTAACGGTCGATAGTATCACTGTGCAGCCCGCCACCGACGAGGTCGAGCAGTTATACAATGTGCTCGTCGTGGACGATGAAGAGCCTGTGGGGCGCTTGCTGAACCGCCTACTGCGTGATCTGGGCCATCATTCAGTAGCGGTGACAAGCGGCGCAGCAGCGCTTGAAGCCATCGAGGGTCAGGCCTTTGACCTGATCCTGACTGATGTGAAGATGCCCGGAATGAATGGTTCTGAACTTGTTGCGGCCATCAGGCTCAAAGATCCCGATCTCGCCGAGCGGGTGATTTTTATTACCGGCGATACGCTAAGTTCCAACACCCGCGATCAGATCGATCGCGGCGAGGCAGTCTTTCTCTCCAAGCCTTTTGCGATCGACCAGTTGGAGCAGACCTTGCAACGTTTGCTCAAACGGCGTTCGATTGGCTCAAATAATCGCTGAGGAAAGTTGTGGTATGGTAGTGACGAGCCAAAATGGCTCGTCACTTTGATTCTGTTTACCAGATGCACTGCGCAAATTAGAACGCGCTGAAATATGCGCCTAGTGAGTACTGCGCTTCTTAGTAGCACGGAGCGCATCAAGAGCGCTTCAGCACTCAGCAGAGCATATAGTACAGGATGGAACTCCGTGGATCGGTTTAATGCGCAGTCGATCGCGGCAATTGCCGCGGATAATGTCTCCGGTGCCGTTGAAATTGCCGAAAAGAGCGCTGAAGTATTTGCCCGCCTGGCCCGTCAGTCTGAGCCGGTTGATCCTGCGGAGCTGTATCAGACAATCCTTGCTACGGGATGGGCGTTGATCAAGGCCCATCCAACCATGGCGCCGTTGGTAAATTTGGTGAATGCGGTGCTGTTGCGGCTCGACAATACAACCGATCGTGCAACGGCGCAGCGGGCCGTGCTTGAGGCAGCAAGTGATTTTAAGCGGCGACTGCGGGTTCACGAAGCTGCCATTGCTGAAACGGCATTACGCCTCATCCCTGAAGACGCGCAGGTGATCACTAACGGGCGCAGCACAACGGTGCGTGCGGCGCTGCGTTATGCCCAACGCGCCGGGCGGCGTTTTCGCGTGCTCTGTGCCGAGGGACGACCGGCCTGCGAGGGACGCAGCATGGCCGCCGAGTTGGCCGCGAGTGGCATCCCAGTGAGCCTGGCCATCGACGCCCTCGTGATTGCGCTGGTTGGCCAGGCGCAGGTGGTGCTGGTGGGCGCCGATCATCTGACCAGCCAGGGCTTGGTGAACAAAGTCGGCACCTATGGCATCGCCCTCGCTGCCCGTGCTGCCGGCGTGCCGATCTATGCGCTTTGCTCCAGTGAGAAATTCTTGCCCCCAGGCTACACTCCACCGGCGCAGGCCGTCTGGCCGATCGAACAGGTCTGGGCTGAGGCGCCCGCAACGGTGAAGGTGCTGAATTACTATTTCGACGCCACCCCGCTTGATGCGCTTTCCGGCATTGTTACCGAGCAGGGCACTCAAACGCATCCCGGCATCGACGCATGGCTCGCCGCTACCCACCTCCACCCGAAGCTCGTAAAAATGCAGAATTGACCGCACGGCGTAACGACGCGACGCGCCCTACGCCGCCACCCGTCGATAGATCGCCAGGGTTTCTTCCGCCGCTCGCGCCCAGGAAAACGTAGCCGCCTGGAGCGGCCCACGCCGCGCAAGATCGGCCCGCGCTGCTTCATCCTGCCAGAGCGCTGTTATAGCGTCAGCCCAGGCGGAAATCTCCGTAGGCGGCAAGAGCTGCGCGGCATCGCCCGCCACCTCCGGCAAGCTGCTGGTGTCGGCCACCAGGCTTGGCGCGCCGCAGGCCAATGCCTCGAGTACCGGCAACCCAAAACCCTCGTAAAGCGATGGATTGACGTAGAGCCGGCAGGCGTTATAAAGCCAATGCAAACTGGCGCGATCAACGCCGCCCAGAAAATGCACCGCATCTTCCAGGGCGAGTTCATGCACCATTGCATAGATCGGGTCGGCCAGCCAGCCGCGCGCCCCCGCCAGTACCAGTCGGTAGTCGGCTTTGGGGCGGCGATCACGGCAGATCCGCAGCGCGCGCAACAGCGTGACAATATTTTTGCGCGGCTCGATCGTGCTGACGAAGAGCATAAACGTCTGGGCCTGGAGCGGCACGCCATTAATCGTGCGCTGAGCGTCGGGCGGCAAGCCGAGCGGGCCAAAGCTCGGCGCAGCCGCCTCGGGCACCACATCGATCCGCTCGGACGGTATGGCCAACAGTTCCACAATATCGTTGCGCGTCGCCTCCGAAACGGCAATAATCGCGTCGGCGTTAACGACGGCATGCTCGATCTGGCCATAATAGCGCCGCGCCGCTGCATCAAGAATAGCCGGAAAGCGCAGAAACGCCAGGTCGTGAACCGTGATCACCGCCGGACAGGGGCGCCGCAAGGGTGGAATAAAGTCGGGGCTGTGCAACACATTCAGCCGTTGCGGCAACAACTCAAGCGGCAGCGCGATCTGCTCGAAACGATGATGCGGCGGGGTAAACAAACCGGCGCGCACGACATTCGACGCCATCACCAGCGGGCGCTGCTGGCGGTAGTGCTGTAAGGCCACAAACGTGTCGTTGGGCGCAAGTGGCGCGAGCGCACCCAGTAACTGGCGCGTGTAATGCGCAATCCCCCCCTGCCGATACGCATTCAGGCGTGCATCAATACCAATACGCATAAGAATTTAGGATTTAGGATTCAGGATTTAGGATGGCATACATAACGACCCTCTGCACGCTACATTCTGCATTCTGCATTAGTTCATAATCTCCACTTCCAACCCATCATACGCCAAAAAGACATTTGGGGGTAATGTGGCCTGCGTTGCCGCGTGCTCGATCGAGTGGTTCATATGCACAAGGTAAGCTTCGCGTGGGCGCAGTTGGGCGATCACATCGAGGGCCTGCGGAATACTCAGGTGGGTCGGATGCGGTGTCTGGCGCAGCGCATTCAGCACGAGCACATCGAGATTTTCCAGGTGCGCCCAGGCTGCCGGGGGCAACTCACTGGCATCCGTCACATAACCTAACCCACCGATCCGATAGCCGGTAATCGTCCAGGTGCCGTGCAACACATCAAACGGCACAATCGCTGTAGCGCCGATCTGAAAGGGCGCTTCAACAGGAAGCAGATCAAGACCCGGCCGCGTCGAACCGTGCGAACTGCTCACGTCGAAAGCATAGGCAAAGCGCTCACGCACGGCGGCAAGGGTCTGCGGGCTGCCATAGATCGGCATTGCGGCGCCATACATCGTTAACGGGCGTAGATCATCGAGGCCGGCAATATGGTCAAAATGGGCATGCGTAATCAGTATCGCATCCACCCGGTTCATCCCGGCCGCAAGCGCCTGGGTGCGGAAATCGGGGCCGGCGTCGATCAAGATCTGGCGCTCCGCCATGCGCAACAACGCTGCAGTGCGCGTGCGCCGGTTGCGCGGGTCGGTTGATGTACAGACGCCACAAGCACAGCCGATGACCGGTACGCCCATGGATGTGCCTGTGCCGAGAAAGCGTAATTGCATGCAGAAAGATACCACTTTTTTGGGTGAAGAACCTTATCCGTCATTATAACATAGCGCCATCTGATCCTTTTAGCGCCATCCAGATTACGAACCTACGTTTTACTGCGTATTGAACAGTGCGTATAGCAGTCCAGTACAATATGTGTGATTACGACGCCCAATAATAGCTTTCATGACCTGAATTTCCGACCCTAGCGCTGGACATAAACAAACTGTCAGCGAGTTTAAATCTTTTAGCCCTTGATTAGGGGTGCCGGGCGACCTATACTGTTATTAATTGAATGTTAATGGGGGGCGTGTACCATCTGTAGCGTGCATCTTACCAGAACTCACTGTCGTCCACGTCGCGAAGGGTACAGGCGATGCGCCGGTTTATCCGGGAGATTACCTCCCACCTCCAGTATAAAATCATTGGCCCATTCCTGCTCCTGACGATCCTGGTCGTCGTGTTGGGGTCGGCTGCGATTTTTAACATGGTGGCCGGCTCGCTGCAAGAACGCTTCGATAATCAGCTTGCCGTTGTCGCCCGGGCGGCCAATGGCGCACTCCAGATCCAGGAACAGGCCAACCTCCAGGCGCTCCAAGAAATCGCCTTTGCCCAGCCGAACCCCAGCACCGGCGCGCCAAGTGTTGTTGATGCGCTCAGCAACGACGACGCTATCGGCCTTGCCGATGCGCTCAGGCCCTTCTTTCTCATTGGCAGCAACCGACCTAGTGAACGGATCGACCGCCTGATCGCCTTTGATCAGCAGGGGCGCACCGTTGTCGACTTCGAACGCTCGGCTACCGCTGCTGAGGGCTACGTCGCGAACGCGTCGATCGACATTGCTGAGGTCTGGTTTACCCAACGGGTACTCAGCGGCGTTGCCGACGCACGTGGCGACAAATATGCCGGCCTGGTGGAGTTTGCCGATACCGGCGCGCTCTATTTTGTCACTGTCGCCCCCGTGCGCGACGGCGACACGGTGGTCGGCGGTCTGATCGCAGCAATGCGCCTCGACACGCTGCTGAGTGCACTCACGGCGCGCTCGCAGGCGGCCGGCATGACGATCTACGATCAGGCGGGCCGGCTTGTCGCCAGTAGTTTAAGCGTCGATGGCGCTGTTCCGGCGATGAGCCTCGAACTACTTCGCGAGTACGAGGCCAATCCGAACCCGATTGCTCAATCGCTCTTCCACATCGTGCCGCTCGGCGCCGACGAGTATCAGTTTGCTTATGTGCCGCTGGAGATCCGCGGCGTCAATGTAGGCATTCTCGCCCCAGCGCTTTCGCGTAAATATGTGCTGTCCACCTGGAGCGATACAATCGGGCCGATCATCATTACCTTTACGGCAGTGATCATATTGATTATTTTCGTTGGGGTCTGGATCGCCAAGGCCATTACCGCCCCGCTCGAAGAACTGACCCACACCGCCCACGCCGTCACCACCGGTGATCTTTCGCGGCGCGCTGCTGTGCGTTCGAACGATGAGATCGGTATACTCGGCGAGCGCTTTAACCAGATGACCGAGTATCTGATCCGGCTCTACGCCCAGGTGCAGGCCGAAGCCTCGCAGCGCGCCGCGATCGTTGAGAGTATTACCGACGGCATTATTGTCTGCGACGACCAGGGCGTGATTCGCCTGGCCAATCGCGCTACCCGACGCTTCCTTGGCATCGTCGACGACGCACCAATGCCGGCGCGCCTTGCCGATATCCCGCTGATCAAGCTCGTCGCAGGTGTACCCGGCTTCGGCACCCAACGCGCCCAGGATCTTTACAGCCTGGGCGAATATGTCGTCCGCGCCTCAGTCGCGCCCGTCATTGGGGTCAATGGGCTGCGCTCGGGGTATGTCTGCGTCCTTCAAGATATGACCGAAGAGGTTGCCGTCGACCGGGCGAAGACAAACTTCATCGGCACCATTTCCCACGAACTGCGCACCCCGCTCACCGTCATTCGCGGCAATGCCGACTTGCTGCTGCGCGGTCTGGCCGGCCCGATGGACGACGAACAGCGGGTCTTCATCGACTCGATCCGCCAGCATGCCTCCAGTATGACCGGCCTGATCAGCAATGTGATCGTGATCGCCGGCCTCGACTCGGGCACGCTGGCTACCGACCTCGAACCACTCAATCTACAGCGTCCAATCGAAGAGGCCGCCTGGCCGCTCCAAAGCCTGATCAAGGCCAAGGGCCTGACCCTAAAGATCGATCTTCCCGACGAGATGCCACACGTGCTGGCCGACTTCGATCAGGTGCGCATGGTGATGCACCAACTGCTCGACAATGCCCGCCGCTACACCAACGACGGTGAGATTGCAGTCCACGCTGTGCCGTGCGCCGAACACGTGCGGGTTGAGGTACATGATACCGGGCGCGGCATTCCGTCCGATATGCAACAGCAAGTGTTTCAGCGTTTTATTCGCGGCGATGGAATCAGCGAAGGGATCAACTCAGCGGAACGTGGGATCGGCCTGGGGCTTGCGATCTGCAAACAACTGGTCGAGCGGCAAGGCGGTACGATCTGGGTTGAAAGCTCACTAGGTCAGGGCAGCACATTCTGCTTTACATTGCGCTACGCTAATGATACACCAAGCCCTGAAACATCGAAGACCCGCATGGCTGCGGCTGCCTAATCGACGCTCACTGAAGCGTCCGCTGCCCTGGCTCATGCTCGGCGCTCTGCTGCTCGCGCTGCTGGGTGTCGGGCTTTCTGCGCGTCTGGCGATCTTCATTGCGCGCCCCGATGCGGCCTGGTATACCGGCGATCTAACAACCCGCAGGCAAGTTGATTATAGTTTCTGGCCCCTCGAACGCGTGCTGTTTGTGCCGCCACCACCTCAGGAGGTGGTGAACGCCGCGCTCGAAGACACTCCGCCGCTGCGTGCGCCTGATCCCGGCCAGGGGCCTGAGGAGGGCGTTCCGGTTGTCGTTATTGGCGCGCCCAGACCGACGACTACGCTCGTTCAGACCCCAGCACCGCTTCCCACGGC
>JBBRUG010000196.1:0-11100 GCA_038247995.1 Chloroflexales bacterium
GGCCTCAACCCCGACGGCACGCCGCACGATCCCGATGCGTCGTTTTTTACGCTCTGGGGTGGCATTGCCGGCGTCCAGACGACACTCACCCTGCTGCTCGACGCCGGTTATCATCAGCGTGGGTTGCAACTGGAAGCGCTTGCCGCACTTACGGCAACCAACCCGGCGGCACGCTTCGGCCTGAATGGGCGCAAAGGCGCGCTTGGAGTTGGATTGGACGCCGACCTGACGCTGGTCGATCTTGGCGCTTCCTGCACCCTCGCCGCCGGCGATCTGCATGACCGGCATCGCTTGAACCCTTACCTTGGGCGCAACTTACGCGGTCAGGTACGCCAAACCATCCGGCGTGGCGTGCCGATCATGCACAATGGACGAATGATTGCAACAGGAGGTGGGCGATTGGTGGAAGGTGAGCGGGTGACCCGGTGAGGATATTGTTGGCGAATGTCCGAATTGGCGGGGCGACCCAACGTGGTCGCCGACGACTAAGCGATGCCCATGGGTTGATCCGGGGGCGTCGCGACGCCGTCTGGAGGCGTTCCGACGGCATTCGGGCGGACACGTTGGGCCGCCCCTACGGACGATGGATTCGACTGTCAGCTTGTCTTGCGCCAATTATGAAAAAGGGTCCGCAAACGGGCGCGATCAAGCGCTTGCGGCCACTGCTCACGTAGATCGCCGATGCGTTGCACGAGCAGAACCATATCGGAGACATACGTACAACAATCTGGACAATTGCGGATGTGGGCATCGAATTGCGCCCGCGTCGGTGCCGGCAGAGCGTCTTCCAGGTAAGCGGTAATTAATTCAACTAACTCACGACACTGCAGATCTGCGGCAGCGGTGTCGGGTGGATTTTTATCGAATGGTGCGCTCATCCTAACCTCTGTGATTGACGATTCCATGTGCTGAAATCGCTCGTTGCGCAAATAGTCACGCCTGGGCGCAAAATGTTACAGAGGTATTACGTGAACCCACCGATCAAGCCCGCTATTCGTTTGGCAACGGCTACTGATGGAGCGGCGTGCGCCGCAATTTACGCTCCGATTGTTGCTACGACCGCTATTTCGTTCGAAGTAGAGCCGCCCACAGCGACGCAGATGGCTGAGCGGATCGCTGCGACGCTGGCCTATGCGCCCTGGTTAGTATGCGAATACGCCAACCAGATCGCGGGCTACGTCTATGCCAGCAAACATCGTGAGCGTGCAGCCTATCAGTGGTCGGTCGATGTGACGGCCTACACGCACCCCAACTTTCAACGCCTGGGTGTTGGCGCGGCGCTCTACCGCATGTTATTCGAACTATTGCGCGTACAGGGGTTTTATGCGGCGCACGCCGGGATCACGCTGCCAAATGAGACAAGCGTCGCCTTTCATGAGGCGTTAGGTTTCCAATTGGTCGGCCGGTACGCCAAAGTGGGCTTCAAGTTTGGGGTCTGGCGCGACGTCGGGTGGTGGCAGCTTGAACTCCAGGAACGGCTCAATGCGCCAGAACCGCCGCTCAGCCTGGCCGATGCACGAGCGTTACCGGCTTTTCGGGCGATCTTGGGCAACGCATAAGAGCGCGTACGAACGTGTCGCACGCGCCCTTACAGCGGCGAGCATAACGCTTGAGCCGTCCACTTGGCGTGGGGCGGCGCGCCGCACGCCCACCAGGGGCACAGTGGATGTGCCCACTGCTATAGACAAGCGATCGCCAGCTTATTGCTCGACTTTTACGCCGCGCCAGAAGGCGATCCGATCCTTAATCTCGGCGGCAGCCGGCTTTGGATCGGGATAATACCAGGCGGCATTGGCGTTGACTTGCCCATCAACGACGACATTGTAGTAGCTGGCGGTGCCCTTCCAGGGGCATACGCTGTTGGTTGTGCTGTCCTGCAAATACTCAGGCTTCACCGCAGCGGTGGGGAAATAATAATTGCCCTCGACAACAACACCGTCGTTACTCTCGGCGATTACAACACCATTCCAGATTGCCTTAGCCATCGATTGAACTCCTCTAGCTGATCGCTATACTTTCATCAATACGGTCAACGTGAGGCGCTGGATGTTACAAAAAAAGCGGGCAGGTGTTGTACTAGCTACAACACCTGCCCGCTCAGCAGCTACTGCTCTAGGGGAGGATGCGGAAGTAGGCAATCGCCTTATGACCGCTGCGCACGCCCTCAAACGTCATTGCGTAGAGGCCAACCGGAGTATTACGGCTGGTTTCGAAGAAGACCAGTTCAGTGGTGCCGTCGCCGTCGGCGGGAACCTGGAACGGCGCGCCGTACACCGTCTGATCGGGAGCGGTGATGTACACACCAACGCTCTCGCCGGGTTCGAAGCCGAAGCCGACCATAATAAAGACGGTACCGCGCGGGCCGCTCTCAGGCTCGACAATTGCATTCACCGACTCGGGCACCGAGGTGTCGCTAGCGGGCGGCGGCGCGGGCGCGGGAGTAACGGCGAAGTAGGCAACGCCGATCCGACCACTGCGCACACCTTCGAAGGTGATTGCATAGACACCCTCGGGAAAACCGGCCTGGGTGCCGAAGGTTACGACTTCCGAAGTACCGGAACCATCGGCGTTCACCTGGAACGGCGCGCCAATTACGCTCTGGTCGGGGGCGGTAACATAGACGCCGATATTTTCACCGGCGTCAAAACCAAGCCCCTGGGCCTCAAAGGTGGTGCCGACTGGGCCGCGATCCGGCGCAACCCGTGCATTCTGCGACGGCGGAACGACGATCTCAGTCGGCGGGGCGGGCTGGCTCGGCGGGGCGGGTTGGCTCGGCGGGGCGGGTTGGCTCGGCGGGGCGCTCGTCTCGCGGCCAAGCAGGCCAAGGAGCACCGTTGTCGGCCCAATTTCGGGATGCAGTTCAAAGCGTGCGCGCTCGAACCACTGGGTCAGGTAGGTATTACCGTCACTGCCCTGTTCTATGCGCGCTTCGGTGAGCGGCAGGCCAAACAACGCAAGGCTTTCGGCAGCGGTAAAACCGGCGCGGCCATCGAGATTCAGGCCATTGCTGCTCCAATAGCTCAGGAAAGCGTTACAGACGAGATGGCTTGTCTCGGCGAAAAACTGGCAACCCGCCTCGCTGGTGGTGCCGGCGCGCGGCTCATTCTCCCAGGGCCGGCCAAGCTGGCGGAGCCGATCGTCGCCGAGGCGACCGAGAAGTACATCATATGGACGGGCGTTTTCGGGGTGGAGTTCAAAGCGGTTACGCTCGAACGCCTGCACGAGGAACTGCCCGCCGCCGACGGTTTCCATGCGGGCCGGCGTAATGGGGAAACCGAAGACGGGCAGGCCACCGTTCTGCTGCCAATATTCGGCAAACCGGCCTTCAATACAATCGGGAACTTCAGCGAAGCAAAGCCGGTTCTGTGCGCGGGCGGGGGTGGCGGGCACGGCGAGGGTGAGGATGGCAACAGCGACCCAGACAGCGGTGATGAGACGGGCGATGCGCGACATGGAAGTACTTTCGTTGCATGCGCAGAGTGCGATATGCGGAAGACCATTCCTCCGCAACCGGATTATTATAAAGGTAAATTTGCTTTTGAGAAGCACCTTTTTATGAGAATCCAAGGGTCGGAATTCAGGCGTCAGAAGAAGAAAGTTTAGAGGTTAGAATTCAGAACTGAGCAGGGGAAAATCAGGCGTCAAGAGGCGGCAGGTTGCGCCTGCTGACACCTGGCTCTAGTACGCTAAAGCGTACGTCCGCCTCCGGCGGACACCGCACTGTGGCGGGCGCAAACCCGCGTACAACCCCTGGCGAACTTCCGCCGAGTTGGACTAGTGTAGCCCCACCGGCGTCAGCCAGTGCATATATGCGGGGTGCTTGCCGCGCACTACGTTATGAAAGATCTGCTCCAGGCGCGCAGTGATCGGCCCTATGCCGCCGTCGCCGATCGTGTAGCGATCGACCGAGCCGATGGACAGGATCTCGGCGGCGGTGCCGACCATAAACAACTCATCGGCAATATACAGTTCAGTGCGATCAACCGGCCGCTCGACGATCTCCATGCCCAGTTCGCGCCGGGCGAGTTCGAGCACCGACGCACGGCTGATACTCTCCAGGATCGACTCGGTGCCGCTTGGCGTAATCAGAATCCCGTCGCGCACCATCACCAGGCATGAGCCGGGGCCTTCGGCCACCTTACCGGTTGGGTTTAAGATCAGTGCAGTATCATAACCGTCGATCCGGGCCTCGGCCATGGCCAGGTTCGAGTTGCGATAGTTGGCAATATTCTTCACGCGCGGCGGCATTACATTGTCGGAGATGCGTGTATACGACGACACGCAGGCGCTGCGCACCCACCCTTTGCCCAGGTGCGACGGGTTGGGGCGGGCCACGATCGCCAGATCGACGGGTTGCGGCTCGACGGTGGTGCTGCTCTCGAAGTTGCCGCCGCCCTGGGGATAACAATAGGGGAAAATGTAGGTATCTTCGCGGGCGTCGAGGGCGCGCAGCAGGTCGCGGATGGCTGTGGTGAGTTCCGCAACGCTGTAGGGCGAATCCTGGCGCATCAGCTTTTGCGAGCGGAGCAGGCGCTGGAGGTGGGCGTCGAGTTGCCAAACGTAGAGTTCGCCCTGCTCCTCATTCCAGTACGACATGATCCCTTCGAAGATCGCGGTCACACCCATCCAGAACGTACTGGCCAGATGCACATTGGCGCTCGCCCAGGGCACGCGCTCACCGTTCCACCAGAGATATTCCGGGGTCGTGCGATCAAAGTCCGGCGCGAAAGACTGCTGCTGATTGCTCGTAGCCATGCGGCGTAGTTCTCCCTGAGAAAGCTTATCGGCGAACAAATACAGTGCTGTATTGTACTCGCTTATGGCCGCCGCTTGAGCAAGCTGGCGATCAGGTGTTGGAGAACCAGAAAGAGCACCACCACGCCGATCAGCGCGGCCCACCAGGGTACCGGAATCCAGATCACAATCCGTAGGCGGCTCCAGACAAGCCAGATGACGAGCAGGATGGCAACCAGAGCGGCAAGGGCGCCGGCGTTACGCATTAGGAGGCTCGCTTTCGCTGAATGACCGATGACCGATGATGGACGGCGGGTGACCGATGAATCCCTGGATCCGGATCAAATCTCGCAGGTGGCGCCGCTTCGGCCCTACACCGGTGATGGGTGGTGGTCGGTACGCATCATAGATACGCACAGTGTGCACCACATGTTGCACCTCGCCGCTATTGATCATCAATTACCGCAAAGAGGTGTTCCGCCGGGAACTGCACAAATAGCTGCGCGCCGAGCTGATACACACACGCGGCGGAAGAGCGCACTCGCAACGTGGTTGCGCCTACGGCGATCAGATATTCGCTCTGTTCGCCCCTAAAAAATTGCTGCCGCACGACAGCGGGTACGGCATTCGGCGCGGGATGATCGAGTAGACGCAGATGTTCGGGGCGGATCGCCAGGGTTACCGAGCCGGAAGTCGGCACGCTGCAGCAAAAGGCGAATGGGCCAAGATCGCTTTGCAACGTTGTGCCGTCTACGTTCCCGCAGAGAAAGGCGTCTACGCCCATCTGACGGGCGGCGCGGCGCGTCGGCGGGTGCTGGTAGAGTGTGCGCGGTGGGGCGTGGGCGATCAGTTGGCCTTGCTCCAGCAGCGCAACTTGGTCGGCCATTGTTAGCGCTTCGGCCCGATCATGCGTAACCAGAATCGTCGTAATGCCCAGTTCGCCCTGAATGCGGCGCACGGCTTCCTGGAGCGTCTGACGCACGGCGGGATCGAGGCTGCTGAAGGGTTCGTCGAGCAGTAACACCCGCGGCCGGGTTACCAGGGCGCGGGCCAGCGCGATGCGTTGTTGTTCGCCGCCGGAGAGTTGGGCCGGGCGCTTACGCTCAATGCCGGGCAGTTCGACCAGATCGAGCATACGCTTTACCTCAGCGTTGATCGTTGCGCGGCGCACGCCCTGCACGCGCAACCCAAATGCAATGTTCTCGGCGACGCTGAGGAACGGGAAGAGGTAGGCCTTCTGGAACATCAGCACCGCGCCACGCCGATGGGCTGGGGTGGTGAGAATGTCTGTTTCATCGATCTGGATGGCGCCGGCATCGGGGTGTTCGATCCCCGCAATCAGCTTCAGGACGGTCGATTTTCCGCTCCCCGACGGCCCGAGCAGCGCCAGCAACGCATGCGGTTCGACGGCCAGGGAAACGCCGGCCAGCGCTGGGGCGGGTTGGCGGGGGTAGGTTTTGGTGAGATTTGTTATGTCAATGCGGGCCATGATGATCCTGTTGAGCCAGAGGGTGTGGGGGGGCGGACCCGCGGGTCCGCCCGTGCATTGCTGCCGGGGGCGGCGCGGGGGCGGCGCGGGGGCGGACCTGCGGGTCCGCCCGTACATTGCTGCCCTGCCTGCCGCCTGCCGCCAGTCCTCTGCGCACGCCTCAGTATTGCTGCACCACGACGCGCTCGCGGTCGGTGAGGGCACGGGCGGCCAGGGCGATGGCGAGCAGCGGCGGGGCGGCGAAGATCAGGGCCAGCACAGCGATGCTGGCCGGGTTGCCGCCAGCGACAGCGGCGAAGAGCAGCAGCGGCAGGGTGATCACTCGTCCGCCGCCAATCAGTAAGGTGAGTACATATTGGCTCCAGCTTACCAGAAAAGCAAATAGCGCAGCGACGGCGATGCCCGGCCCGGCCAGCGGCAGTACAACGCGCCAGAACACGGTGGGCCACGTAGCGCCGAGCGTGCGCGCCTGCTGTTCGTAGCCTTCGTCGTAGCGGGCGAAGACGCCGAGCAGGGCAAAGATGGTGTAGGGTAGCACCGGGATGAGATGCACGAGGATCACGCCGAGATAACTGCCGGCCCACCCCAGGCGCAAAAAGAGGATGTTCAGGCCCATGCCGGTCGCAACCGGCGGCACAACATTGGGCAAGAAAAGCAGCAGCAACACGAGTTGCCGCCCGCGAAACCGGCGCAGGCCGAGCGTGCGCGCAGCCGGCAGGCCGATCAGCAGCGCCAGCACCGTGGTGATGCCGGCAATCGTCAGGCTGGCCCCAATTGCGTCGCGCGTGCGTGGGTTGCCGATCTGACGCAAAAAGGGTTGAGGTGTCCATTCGTTGGGCAGGATTGCGGGGTAGAACCAGCGTACCGAGCCGGCATAAAGCAGCAACGCGGCGACCGGGCCGAGGAGGAAGCAGAAGAGCGCTATATGAAAGGCGTAGCGCCGGATGGAATGGATCGCTCGAGTCTGCATGCTCATGTTCACGGGGCATTGACCATCGTCCGTGGTCGATCGTCTTGCGTCCGTGGTTTTACTCCCGCTCGCCAAATACCCTTCCCAGGCCGGCTACCCCGACAACGACGAGGGCCATGATCAGGCTGATCGCCATGCCTTCGGCGCGCCGGCTGAGATCGGGGTTGAGGAAGTAATCGAGCGCCAGCACCGCCAGCGCACGCGGATAGCTCACGCCCAGCAGCGCCGGCACTTCGTAGGCGCTAAAAATGAACGCGAACACGAGTAAGGCCCCGGCAGCGAGACCGGGCAGCACCAGCGGCAGCGTAACTCGGCGCAAACGCACCCACGGCCCCGCGCCCAGCGTGGCGGCCACTGCAGTGTAGGTGTTGCCCTGAGTGCGCAAGATCGCCAGCACGATCAGCGCCAGAAACGGGATCTCCTTGCTCACATAGTGGACGATGATCCCGATCCCGTAGCGGTCGCGCACAAGCACTGGAAACTCGGCGGGCAGATCGATCAATCCCAACGCCGCAGCAATCCGCGCCAGCAGGCCGCTCTGGCTGAACAGGAGCAACAGCGCAATCGCCCAGACAAGGTGCGGCAAAGCCAGGTTGGCGTTGAGCGCCAGCAGGGTTGAACGACGTGGCGGCGTGGCGCTGCCGCTCAGGGTTGCGGCCAATATAAGCGCGCCGGTAGCCGAGAGCAGCGTTGCCGCGCCGCTCACCCAGAGCGAGAAGCCGAGCGCGGCCCAGAGTTCGCGCCCGGCCACCGTCGCCTGGTTGATCACATTGCCGTAGGCGGCAAAACTCAGGCGCGTTTCACCAATAATGCTTAAATAGCCAAGACTCTGGGCTACGGCGTAGAAGACACTCGCCCCAAAAAGCACCCCGGTGACCAGCAGCGCCGGGGCGAGTGTAAGCCAGATGCGGAGGGAGGGATTGCGCACTACTCCCCGATCAACACATTTTCGCGCCAGCCTGCTTCAACCAGCGACTGATATTCGCCCGCCGAGTCGCCGACAAGTGACTGAGCGAGATCTTCGGCGGGCGTGGCGGCTGCACCGAGTTGGGCCTGCGCAGCATTGAGCGCCGCAAGCTGCGCGGCATCGGTTACCCGCGTGACGTCGATTGCATAGCCGAGGCCGAAGCCATTCTCAGGCAGGATCTGCGCCGCCTGAAGCTCCGGCTCAAGGATCAGGTTGGCCAGTACCAGCGCGGCGGCCTTATTCGGCGCATTCTTTGCAATGGCCAGGTAGTTGAAGTCGCCGATCATATAGTCGTCGAAGACGAAGGCGCGCGCGGTTTCCGGCACCAACCCCTCGCTGATCAGCGGCCCGGCGCCGGCGATCGCTTGGGTGATGCTGAAATCGACCTCGCTGTTGGCAAACAGGCTGTGCAGTTCATTCTCGTCGGCGGGGTAGGTTTCGCCTGCGCGCCAAAGGTAGGGTTTCAGTTCGTTCAAATAGGCCCACAACTGCGGCGCGTGCTCGTCCCAGAGCGCCTGATCGAAGCTGAGCCACTGGTCGGCGCCGCCGCTCAGTTCAAACAGCGCGCCCTTCACAAAGCGCGTGCCCTGGAACGCGCCCGGCCCTGGGGCAATGTAGGTAAACCGGCCGGGATTGGCCTTGGCCCACTCCAGTAGTTCGGCGTACGAACGCGGCAACTCGTCGGCCTCCATGCGCGCCGAATCGTAGATGAACTGGAATTGCGCCGAGGACCAGGGACTCTCCAGCCCCAAGACCGGTTCGCCGAAGTCGAGGTAGATTGCCGGGTTGTCCCAATCGACATACTGCGCGTTCGGAAGCTCGCGCGACCAATCGGGGTAGAGCATTTCAGCCTGCTTAAGTGAGAGGAAGTTTTCGCCATTGATCCAGATTACATCGACGGCACCGGGATCAACACCGGCCTCCTTCTCGCTGAGTACCTGGTTCACCGCATCGACCGTATCGGCCAGCGGCACGCGATTCAGCGTGATCCCATACTGCTCGCGCAGCGGCACACCGTAGAAGTCATCGACGAAGCGGTTGATGCTTTCCGAGCCGCCCCAGATATACCAGTTGACGGTCTGACCGCGGGCGGCAGCGACGACACTGTCCCAATTGGCCAGATCAAGCGCATTTGTAACCGGGACAGCCTCGTCGGACGTGGCGGCGGACTGGGCGGGCGTGGCGGCGGGCTGCGCCCCACAGGCGGCAAGCACGATCAGCAGCGTTAGCACGAGGGCAGCGATGCGGGCGCGAAGCGGAAGCGGCATACAAGACTCCTTGCGTTAGGTCCGGGTGGGTTTGGGCGGGCTACCCACTCCTGTTCAGAAAAGCCAGCCAATGCCAAGCACGACCAAGACCACACCCGGCAAAACGCCGAAGGTATTGGCGGCGAGGAAACGACCGAACTTGATGCGTAGACTACCGGCGAGGAAACTGACTGCATCGTACGGTAGAAAGGTCAGACGTGCAACCAGCACGGCGCGGAAGCTGTTGCTGCAGAGCCAACTACGCAGCCGCACGAGGCGACCGGCGGCGGGTTGGGGTTGATGCGACCAGCGCCCAAGCGCATAGCCGATGCATGCCGCCAGATTACAACCCACCAGCGTAAGCAGGATGCCGATGATCGGCCCGTAAGCCGCCCCGGCAACGATGCCAAGCAACGCGGCGGGGATCATGGCGAAGGGAGCGAGGGCAAACAGGCCGAGGAAAATCAGCGGCCCGAAGCCGGGCAGCATGCAGACATGAACAACTTCCATCAGCGCTTCGCCCATGGTCAGGTCGAGGCGCACGGCAAGCAGCCGTAACCCGCCGATCAACACGGCCCAGATCCCGATTGCCAGGATCAAACGGCTGTGCTGAAAGTGGTATGGCTGCGAGTTGGTCGTCATCGTTGCGGGATGCCTGCCGGCTCCGACTGGGCCGCGGGGCGCGGTTCGGGGCGCGGGCTTGGCGACTTGGAGCGCGGCGGCTTCGCCCAGCGGTAACGCAGGTAGGTGCCGAGTTCCTGTTTCAGGTTCGGCAATGTTTCGCGCAGGAAGGCGTCGGCGACCTTCTGAATGCCGCTGGAGAAGGTCGGGTAGGGGTAGACAATGCCGTAGAGCTTGTAGAGCGACAGTTTCTCGCTGACGGCGAGGGTGAAGAGCGAGATCATCTCTGACGCACGCGGCCCGACGATTGTGACCCCCAGGATGCGTCCGGTGAGGCGCACTGCATCAACGATAATGAAGCCTTGCTCAATACCGTCGGTATAGCCGCGATCGGTCTGGGTGACGAGATCGACGCGGATGCGCTTGATCAGGGCCGGGTGATACGTTTTGGCGATGTCCTGGTGGCGCATGCCCGCCGAGGCGACTTCGGGATCGCTGAAGGTTGCGGTCGGGTAGTAGGGTTCCGGCGCACGGGCGGGCAACACGGGAAAGGCGATCCGCTGCACGACGCGGCGGCCCTGGGCGTTGGCCGAGTGGGTAAAGGCCGACGTGCGCGTAACATCGCCGATCGCATAGATGTTGGGGATGTTCGTGTGTCCATAGCTATCGGTGCGAATGCCCTCGCGGGGGCTGGCATCGACCCCGATTGCATCGAGGCCCAACCCGTCTAGGTTGCGCTGCCGTCCGACCGCAACCAGCACATAATCGACGCCGTCGAGCGTAACCTCGGCGCCGTTGCGGGTGAGCGTGAGCGTGCGCGCACGCTCATCGTAGCGCTGCACATTGCTATTAGTGAGCAGCGTAATGCCCTTGGCGGCCATCGCGGCGGCGATCGCCGCAGAGACCTCGGGGATGTATGGTGCGAGCACCCGCGGCCCGGTGTCGACCACCGTGATCCGGCTGCCGAGCTTACGGAAGGCGAAGGCCATTTCGGTGCCGATCACCCCGCCGCCGACAATCGCTAGATGCTGCGGCGCAGCGGGCAGTTCGAAGATCGTCTCATTGGTGAGCA
>JBBRUG010000197.1:0-11098 GCA_038247995.1 Chloroflexales bacterium
AGCTC
Organism: Chloroflexales bacterium; assembly: GCA_038247995.1. Classification (GTDB taxonomy): domain Bacteria; phylum Chloroflexota; class Chloroflexia; order Chloroflexales; family Chloroflexaceae; genus JBBRUG01. The sequence continues at coordinate 6 of JBBRUG010000197.1, forward strand.
TGCGCCTCGACAATGGCCGTCTGTCGCTGGCAACAGGGCCAATTGCCTTTTACGGAGCAACTAAGCGCATTCTTGCACGTCCCCGCCGCGCCCGCGAGCGATGCCGAACTCGACGAACTACGCAGCGCAATGCGCAGCATGCTCAACCAGATGGGCTATAGCGGTGATCTGGCGGCGCAGGCGGCGGCCTGGGAAGCGCGGCGGCGCGTGCCTGCCGATGAAGTTCAGGCGACACTCAGCGAACTGCTCAGCGAAGCGTGGGATCGTACCAACACGATCTTGCCGATTCCGGCGCCCAAGAGCGACGGCATGCGCGTCGAAACCGTACGCGGCGTGCCGTATAACGCCCGTTGCGACTATAGCATCCGTACGATCGAGCTGAATATCGACCCGATTTACACCTATGAAGGGCTACGCCACCTGGCCGTCCACGAGGGGTATCCAGGACATTATGTCCAGTTCAAACTGCGCGAGGCTGGCTATCACGCCGGCACCAGTCCCGCCGACGGCCTGCTCTCAGTGGTGAATACGGCCAGTTCATCGCCGTTCGAGGGCATCGCCGATAACGGTCTGCACGTGCTCGGCTGGAATACGAGCGACGACGACCGGCTGAGCGCACTGATCACGCGCTACCGCGCCGGGATCGGCACCGCTGCCGCGTGGCGCCTGCACGCGCTGAATTGGCCCGCCGATCAGGTACGCGACTGGCTGCATGCCAATGCGCTCGTCGGCGGCGAGGGTTGGGTAGCAAACCGGATGGGCTTCATCGCCGCGCCGCAGCGCAGCGTGCTGATCTGGTCGTACTGGTGGGGTGAGGCCTGCGTGACACCGGTATGGCAACGCGTGCCCGCCGAGCGCCGCGCCAACTTCTTGCACTATCTCTACGGGCGCATGCACTCACCGCAGACGGTGGGGATGTATGGGAGCAGTGAAGCGGTAGAGCGGTAGAGCGGTAGAACGGTAGAACGGCTCGTTGTTCGGTTGTTCCGTTGTTCCTAAAGCAAGGCCGACATCAGCCGGGTGAGGTTCTCGAACAGGCGACTAACCGGCGAGCGTTACTGCCATTCTTCCAGCGTAATCAGGCGCGAGCGCGTGAGGTATTCGGCCTCCGCCTGACGCAGATCGACAACGACGCCTGGATCATAACAAACCAGCGTCACTTCCAGATTTAACTGAAATGAGCGCATGTCCAGGTTACTGGAGCCGATCACGGCGATATCGTCGTCGATACTCATCGTCTTGGAATGCAACAGCGTCGGCGGGCGGTAAAGCCGAACCTTCACGCCGGCGCGCAACAGTTGCTCATAATACGAGCGTTGCGCATAGGCCACCAGAAACTGATCGTGTGCTTCTGAGTTTATCAGCGTCACATCCACGCCGCGTTGGGCGGCGCTCACCACCGCCAGCATCAGCGCATCGTCGGGCACAAAATAGGGGTTGCAGATCACCAGCTTTTTGCGACTGGCGTGGATCAGCGCCACAAACAGCTTGAGGTTGTTTTCGTTGGCGAATGCCGAACCGCTGGGCAACACCTGGCAGAGTGTAGCGCCGTATTTACGCAGGATCATGCTCTACGGGCCACTACGCGCGGACAAGTTCTCACCGGTTTCGGAAAACCAATCGGTGCGAAACACCGCATCCAGCGCATTGGTAGCCGGCCCGCACACCCGCGCCACCAATTCGTCGTAGTAGATGTCGTCTTTGCGGTGATAGGCCCGCGCAATCAGATTCAGCGAGCCAGTGTATCCAATCTCGCCATCGACCACGACAATTTTGCGATGGTTACGTAGATCGGGCCGATTAAAATCTTTCCCGCGGATGCTCGGCAACATTGGCTGGTGCGCAATTCCGGCAGCCCGCAAACGTTTTAAGGTCGCCCGGTAGGTTGGATACTTCCGACTGCCTACCGGATCATAGAGCACCCGCACCGACACCCCTCGCGCCACGGCGCGTTCCATCGCCTGAAAACACGCCTCGGTTTCGGCATCGGCAATCAGAATATAGAACGCGATATGCACAAAGTGCTGTGCCGCATCGATGTCTGCAGCGATGCGCGCCAGCATGGCGGCATAGTCGGTAATAACCTCTACAGCATTACCGGTCATCGCCGGCAAACCGCCCAGGTTGGTGTTGAGTTGAACCAGCGGCTCGTAGCGCGGGGCAAGCTCCGGCGCAATCAGCGCTCGGTGCAGCGAGTCTTGCTTCACCTCGGCCACAAACGCCTTGATCGCCTCGTTCGTCTCTTGCTGCAACTTGCGCCGATGCGGTGAGAGCTTCGGCGAACCCATCAGCAAGAAGATCAGCAAGCCAAACCAGGGCACAGCGAAGATCAGCAGCAATCAGGCCGTCGCCGACGACGGCTTGCGGTTCACCGGCACAACAAACAACATGGCAAACGGGATCATCCAGCCAATGATCGTCACCAGCAGGATAATCACACCCCAGAAGTAGGTTGGATCCGATGGTTTCACGCATCTAGAGCACTGAATAGGATCAGTGCGCCACGGTCGGTACTGAACAAGGTTGGGGAAACGGAGCTTATTATAGCAGCTAGATGGCTTTGTTATACGGGCGTGAAAGCCATGGGGAGTGGGCGCTGCGCGCCAGGCGTAGGATCACTCCCGTTCGTGCCCTGCCGGAAACTGCATGTTATAATTGCAGGTATGAGTTATACCGACTTGCCAACCAACTATTACGTTGCGCATCTGCGCATCGAACCAAATATCACCCTGGCGCCCATGGCCGGCGTCACCGACAGCGTCTTCCGGCGCATGATCTTGCGCATCGGCGGCTGCGGCCTAGTGAGCACCGAGATGACGAACGCCGCCAGCGTCAGCCCCAAGGCGCTGCGCCGCCATCGCCTGCTCGACTTCTACCCCGAAGAGCGCCCACTGACGATGCAACTCTCCGGCAACGAGCCGGAACTGGTCGCCAACGCCGCGCGCACGGTCGAGCAACTTGGCGCCGATATTATCGACATTAACTGCGGCTGCCCCTCGCCGAAAGTCACCGGCGGCGGCCACGGCGCGTCGCTCCTGCGCGACTTACCGAAGATGCGCAAGGTGCTTGAGGCGGTTCAGGCGGCGGTGCAGGTGCCGGTTACGCTGAAGTTCCGCGCCGGCTGGGACGAGAGCAGCCTGAACTTCCTCGATACGGCCCGCATGGCCGAAGAGATCGGCATTGCGGCCCTGGCGCTGCACCCGCGCACTCGCGAGCAGGGCTACAAGGGTAGCGCCGATTGGGAGCGCGTTGCCGCCGTGAAGCGCGCCGTCACCATTCCGGTGATTGGCAGCGGCGATGTGAAGAACGCCGCCGACGCGCTCGACCGCCTGCGCACCAGCGGCGCCGATGGGGTGATGATCGGCCGCGGGGCCATGGAAAACCCCTGGATCTTCCGCCAAATCGCCCAACTCCGCCGCAGCGAAACGCCCTTTCAGCCCACTCCCGCCGATAAATTGGAGTTTCTCACCCGCTACGCTGCGCTCTGCACCGAAGATCTTGGCGAGCGCCTGGCGCTGAACAAAATCAAGCAACTGATGGGTCAGTTCGTCGTCGGGTTACCCGGCAGTGCCCAGTTGCGCGTCGCCGTACACACCTCTAACAGCATCAGCGCCGCGTGCGAACAGCTCGAACGCTTCTTCGCACCGGTGGTTGAAGCGGATCTTGCCGCATGATCGACGCTATCAGCACGCGCTACATTCAGCTCGCCTTCGCGCTCGAACAGCACGTCCCCGGCTTTGTAGACGCCTACACCGGCCCGGCTGAACTGCGCGATCAGGCGCCGGCCTTGGAGCCAAGCGCAATCGCCGCCGCGCTGGCGGGGTTGCGCGCCGAGGTGCAACAGAGCGATTTTCCGCCCGCCCGCCGCGACGTGCTCGATGTGCAGTTGCGCGGTATGGCCACCACAGCGGACAAACTCACCGGCGAACCGATCAGCTATCGCGACGAAGTGCGCGCCTGCTTCGATATCGAGCCAGTCTTTACGCCCGAGTCCGTCTTCGAGGCTGCCAATGCCGATTTACATGCGCTGCTGCCCGGCGTCGGCAGCCTCGCCGAGCGCAGTGCAGCGTGGCGTCAGCGCTTCGAAGTGACGCCCACCGTCGCCCGACAGATGATCGACGTGATCAGCGTTGAGGCCCGCCGACGCACCGCCGAACTGGTGGATCTGCCTGAGAATGACGATGTGCGCGTTGAGCTCGTGAACGACAAGCCCTGGAGCGGCTACAACTGGTACCTGGGTGGCGGACGCTCGCTGGTCGAGATCAACACCGATCTGCCGATTCGCGCCAACGCGCTGCTTGATCTGGTCTGTCACGAAGCCTACCCCGGCCACCACACCGAACATGCGCTGAAAGAGCAATTACTCTACCATCAACGCGGCTGGGGTGAATATGCCATTCAGTTGATCAATGTAGCCGAGTGCGTCATCTCCGAAGGTATCGCCACCCTCGCCGCCGATACGATCTTCGGCGACGAAACAACACATTGGGCGGCGGAACATGTCTATCCGCTCGGCGGCATTGCGGGCGATCCGGAGCGCGAAATGCGGATCGCCGCCGCACAGTGGAACCTGCGTGCGCTCAGCGGCAACGCAGCACTGCTGCTCCACGAACAGGGCGTCGATCCCGAGGAAGTGGTACGCTACATTATGCGCTACGGCCTGCGCAGCGAAGTCGAAGCTCGCCAGAGCCTCCGCTTTATTGCTACACCGCTCTGGCGCATCTACACCTTTACCTACTTCAGCGGGCGCGAACTGCTTGGCCGCTGGCTCGCTCAAGGTGATCGCCGCGAACGCTTTCGCACCTTGCTCTCCGAACCGGTGATCCCGTCGATGATAACTCTATCAATGTAAGGGCGCGTCACGACGCGCCCCTCCAACAATCCCATGCACGACGGCTACATCTTCACGCTTGGGATCGCCGGCAGCGCAGGCGGGCCGACTGCGGCCGGCCTTGACCTGATGCTCGCCGCACTGCCGCCGGTCAAACGTGCCGCCTACCTCGGCGACGTATTTACCAGCACCGGTTTACCTTCACTGGACGACCCACTTACCACACCGATCCTGGCCGACATCGCCGACGCTGAGGTGTTGCTGATTGTGACGCCGTTCATCGCTGGACGCCTGCCGGCGCGGATCATTGCCCTCACTCGCACCACGCCCGCCAACAATCGATCGCGCTTCGCTGCGCTGGTCACTCTTGGCGACGGTGACGCATCACCGCTGCGCACATGGCTCCACGCCGCCGGCGCGCAGATCACCGCCGAATTGGCCCTTTCTGCAACCGGGCAGCCACACGGGGCTGCCCCTACGGATGCCCCGGCTGCCCCTACGGATGCCTTGCATGCCCCCGATGCCTCCGATGCCCCGCCGTACGGGCGACCCAATCTGCTCGCCCCATTGGCCACCTGCGCCCGCACCGCTTACGCTGCCGCCCGCGAACTACACCCGCTGGCGCTGCAATAATCGCCCCGTACAGACGCCCCGACGGGGCGTCTGTACTACCGCCCCGCTACCCTAATCTGCGTCATCTGCGCAATCTGCGGACCGCTCACGCCCACCGCCAAAATGGTACAATCATGCCATGAACACGGTTCTGCGTTCCCTCGCCATTAGTATCTGTGCCGCACTGATCAGCGCCTGCGCGGCGCAAAGCCCATCCACAACCGCCCCGGCATTGGAAGGCGTTAACGCACCGATCGCCCCGGCGAGCCGCCTGATTGATCGCGGCATCGGTATTCCCGCCGCCGGCGAAATCGCCCCCGACTTCAGCTATACCTTAACCGACGGCAGCACAGTGCGCCTGAGCGAACTGCAAGGCCAACGTGTAGTGCTCAACTTCTGGGCCACCTGGTGCCTGCCCTGCCGCGAGGAGATGCCGCTCTTCGAGGCGGCGCTCGCTCGCGAAGACGACCTGGTGGTGCTCGCCGTGAACCGCAATGAAACGCCTGCCGCCATTGAGGGCTATGCCGCCGAAACCGGCGTGCGCCTGCCGCTGATCGCCGATAGCGCCGGCGCCATTAGCGACCGCTACGGTGTAACCAGCCTGCCGATCACCTACTTCATCAACCGCGATGGGACGGTATCCGTGCGCCAATTCGGCGCGATCTCTGAAACAGTCCTGGCACAACGGATTGAGGATTTGCAATGAGCGATAAGACTCCCGACGAAGTTATTCGCCTGGCCCAGGAGCAGATCGCGGCCCGTCAAGCCACTGCGGTAAGCGGGCGTGCTAAACGCGAAACGCCGTGGCGCTGGCTCTTTTTGAGCGCCTTTGGCGTGTTGATGCTGGGGCTGCTCTTTAGTCCCGGCGCACCTCTCGAATGGAAGATGTATGCCGTGGTGCATGGCGTGTGCGCGCAGCAGCACAATATTTTGCTGGGCGACCTGCAATTTCCGCTCTGCGCCCGCAACAGCGGGATCTATATGAGCTTTATGCTCACCCTGCTCTACCTGTTCGCCATCGGGCGCGGGCGGGCCGGGCGCGTGCCGCCTTGGCCGATCAGCGTGGTGCTGCTGCTCTTCGTGGCGATCATGGCCGTCGATGGCTTCAATTCGTTCTTCGTCGATATTGGCATGCCGAACCTCTACACGCCAATGAACTGGCTGCGCACGCTCACCGGCATGGGCATGGGTGTCTCGATCGCGGTCTTGCTTTTGCTCGTGTTTAATGTGACGTTACGCCGCGATGTAGAAGATCACATGCCGGTGCTGCGCAATTTCTGGGAACTCGGGGGGATTCTGCTGGTGAATTTCCTGGCCCTGGCGGCGATCTACGGCAACCTGAGCATCACCTTCTGGCCGCTCGCCTTCCTGGCCTTCTTCGGCATCACCGGCGTGCTCTATGTGGTTTGCCTGCTGCTGACCAGCCTATTTATGGGGTACGAAGGCACGGTGACGAGTTTGCGCCAACTGGCCCGCCCGGCCACGGTAGCGCTCATTCCCACCCTAATCCTCTTGCTCAGTATGAGTTGGGCGCGCTTCTGGCTCGAAGGGCAAGGGCTCGTGTTCTAGAATCCAATCTGTGTGTCAACGACTTTCGTTGACACACAGATCAAATATAATACATTACCTCGCCGCTGTGCTGGCGCTTGCGCTGGCAGAGATCCTCAAGCGTCAACCCAGCTAAGTACTGCTCCAGATGCTGCCGCAAGTCGGCCCAGACCCCGTCGACAAGCTTGCGATCCTCAGGATGGGTTGGCCCAGTACCCTCGCGGGCGCCCTCTTCGGGCAACAATGGCCCTTCCAATACCGTCAGTGCTTCCAGCAGGCTGATCGCATCGGGCTTGCGCGCCAGCAAATGGCCGCCTTGCGGGCCGCGCAGGCTCTCGATCAACCCGGCGCGCCGCATTGTGATCAACAACTGGTTTAAATAGTTCACGGGGATACCCTGACGCGTAGCAATCGACTCACTCTGAATCGGCCCCTCGCCATAGTGCTGCGCCAGATCAAACAACGCCCGCAAGCCATAATCGCCTTTACTTGAGATGCGCATCCACTCGCCTCATTTCGCCTACGGAGCACGCCAGCGCCGCCGCACGCCCATACCTGACAATTCCTCTTAACTTTAAGATACATCGTTAGGAAGCAGACGTCAATGGGAGAAGGCGTTGAGGGCGGAGGGCGGGGCTTGCAGTTAAGTCATTGGGGCAGTGACGCCACACACCGGGCATGTCGGCGGCACATCAGCGTGATCGCTGAGCACCCAGAGCGCACAAGTAGGACAGGCGTGGCTCAGGACGAGGGGAGCTTCAAGGCGATCCGGCAAGGCCGGATCGCCTTGAGCAGTGCGTAGTTGCGCAGGTTCAACGGCGCCCAGCAGCGTAGCGGCTTCGACCCGCTCACCGGCAAAGACCAATTCCAGAACCATGCCCACGGTGAGCGTGTGCCGATCGGCTACATTGGTGAGCGCCGCCTGGTCGATGGTAAGCGTCTGTTCGTCGGCATCGGCAGCGCGCCAGGGCGCCCCGCTGAGCGTCACAGTGTCGCCGCCGAAAAAGCCGCCGAAGTTGTGGAGTTCAGTGATCTGGAAGTGCATAGGCGAAGGACGAAGGACGAGGCTTGTGAATCGGGTTGGCCCGACTTTGGTTATTGGTCTTTCGTCTTTGGTCAGCAAACCGAGAACTGTCCGAATACTCGACTGCCCAACTGAGTCACGCGCGCACAAATAGCCGATCAATCGCATCGGCGAGCTGGCGTAGGTTGGTCACCTCGTGGAGCGCGTCGCACATTGGCGCGTAGTTGTACATGTCGCTGCTGAGTGAGCCGGGATCGTAGACGCCCCATTTCCACTGTTCTTCCGTCGCGAACCAGATCGTGCGCCGGGCGCGCCGCCGGATCTGGTCAAACGCCTCCAGTCCGGGGTCGTTCTCGTTGTTGCGTGCATCGCCCAGCACAATCACCGTCGTACGGCTGTCGATGCAGCCCAGATGATCGCGCACAAACTCGTTGAGCGCATTGCCCAGATCGGTTGAATAACTGCGCGTGGGCCGGATGTTCTGCATCACCTGCTCGATCGCCTGCTCAGGGCGCGACTCGGCGAAGTACATCGTCATGTCGTGAAGCTGGTCGATGAAGGCGAAGGATCGCGTGCGACTGATCTGATCGTGAAGCGAGTAGAGCATCAGCAGCATAAAGGTCATCACCTTCTCGGTGCTGACGCTACGGTCGCAAAACACAACCAGCTTGGGCTTCAGATGGCGCTTGCGGTGACGCACATCGATCGGCACGCCGCCATAACGCTGATTGGCGCGAATGGTCGCCTTGGCGTCGAGTGTGCCCGTCTTGCCGCGCCGCTGCCGCAACGCGAGCCGCGAACGCAAGCGGGCGGCCAGGCGATTGACCATGCGGCGCATATCCTGAGCATCGTTGTCGTCGAGGTTCTCGAAGGGCCGATCCATCAGTTCGGACTCGGAGCGCTGGCCTTCACCCTGCCCCTGGCCCTGAGCCATTTCGGCCATCTGCTGGGCCACTTGCTGCCCGATCTGGTCGGCGAGAGCCTGCTGATTCTCGCGCGCGGCCTGTTCAATCGCTTGCAGCGCCTCTTCCGACATACCTTGCTCGCGGAGCTTGTCGAGCAGGTCGCGCAGCGCTTTGTTGAGCTGGTTAAACTGCAACTCACGCATAGCTTGGCGCGCCATCCACTCGCGGTAGCGCTGATTGGTGACGTGGGGCGGCGAGATCTGGCCGAGCATGCCGCGCATCTGCTGGTTCGACAGTTGCTCACCGCTCATCATCGCCTGAAAGAGTTGGGCGAGCATCTGCGGCGACATCATCGCCAGCATCTGCTGCAACTGCTCCAGCATCTGTTGCTGTTCTTCTTCGCTGAGCTGACCACCGCCAGGTTGCTGCATCGGCGGCGGCGCATCCTTACTGAAGTACAGGGGAAACAGCTCCCGAAACGATGCGACATCGCGCTGATCCTTCACCAGCGTCGCCTGGAGCGCCATCTGGAACAGGTTACGATCGGTGATGCCGGCCTGCTCGATCGCCCGCAATGCATCGGCGCTCTCAGCCAACGAGACGCGCACGCCAGCCGCCCGCAGGCCGGCAATAAACTCGGTTATGCGTCGATCCATTGGTAGCTCCTCAGCACCGCAACCTGAAGGTTGCGGTCTATCTTATAGACGGCGGCCGGCGAACTGAAGTTCTGGCCGCCGAGTCAATGGCGGCCGGCGAACTGAAGTTCTGGCCGCCGAGTCAATGGCGGCCGGCGAACCGAAGCCCTAGCCGCCGAGTCAATGGCGGCCGGCGAACCGAAGCCCTAGCCGCCAAGTCAGTTAATTATTCCATTCGCCGCCGCGATACCCGCCACGGCGGTCGCCGCGGTCGCCACGGTCAGGGCGGTTGGGGCGGTCGGGCCGATCCGGACGGTCGGGGCGGTCGCCGCCTTGCACAGCCCGGCGGGCGCGCTGAATATCGCTCTCGTACTTGAGCAGCACATTCAGCGTATTGCTGAGCGTCTCGGGATCGAGCGCTTTGGCGTTGAGCATCGTCAACGCGCGCGCCCAATCGAGCGTCTCGCTGACGCTGGGGTGCTTCTTCAGATCCATCTCGCGCAGGCGCTGAACCATTTCCACTGCCTGGCGGGCCAACTTAGGCGCGATCCCAGGCACCTTCAGTTGCACAACCCGCAACTCGGCCTCAAGGTCGGGGTAGCCGATATGAATGTAAAGGCAGCGTCGCTTGAGCGCCTCAGAGAGCTCGCGTGTGTTATTCGAGGTGAGCAGCACGATCGGCATATGCTTGGCCTTGATCGTACCCAGTTCGGGCACACTCACCTGAAAATCGGAGAGCACTTCAAGCAAGAAGGCCTCAAACTCAGCATCGGCGCGGTCGATTTCGTCGATCAGCAGCACGACGGGCTTCTCGCTCGTCAGCGCCTTCATCAGCGGGCGCGGCAGCAGAAAGCGCTCCGAGAAGAAGACATCCTCTTCGCTGGAGAGCCGATCAGCGGCCTCGCTCAGCGAACCGGCACTGCCCAGCAGATCGGTTAGTTTTTCGCGCAAGAGTTGGGTGTAGAGCAGTTGCTTGCTATATTCCCACTCATAGAGCGCCTTTGATTCATCGAGGCCCTCATAACACTGCAGGCGGATCAGTTCGCGCCCGGTGGCGCCGGCCCACGCCTTGGCCAACTCCGTCTTCCCGACGCCGGCCGGGCCTTCGGTGAGCAACGGCTTGCCGAGTTTATCGGCCAGGAACAGCGCAGTGCTGATTTCGTCGGTCGCGATATATTGCTGAGTAGCCAGCATGTCGCGCACATCGCCAATTGAATTGAGCATGTCGGCGCAGCCTTTCTCTGGTTGCTTACAGTCATCAGAAGGGTAGGGCGCTGCGGGGGGCGCAGATAGGGGAAATACGGGAACATATTTATTATACCAACCTCTGTGGTTGCACGCCAGATCATTCTGAAAGTTTCGCAGGGCTGATGCAACGTCGGGCGAATGGCTGCCGAACACCCTCGCCCCCTACCCCGCTCCTTGCAGGTGTAGGGTTTTTACAGGATCGCGTCCCAATGCGCTATTCCCCGCATCCCCCCAGCCCCCTGCTCCCTCACGTGGAGCAGGGGGAGCCGCCGCAGATTCGGCGTCCTGAT
>JBBRUG010000198.1:0-11056 GCA_038247995.1 Chloroflexales bacterium
GCATAGCAATGCTCCTGATAAGGGGAATGTGTCAGGAGAAGTCTATAACCCTAGAGGTAGTCTGTCAAGAAAATACAAAAAGGAACCCTATCCTGACGCCATTTTGGGGTTCATCCTGACGTCAGGATAGGGTATACCTTAAGTGGGTAAATTATGATACGGAATGTCCCGCTAAGATTTCACTCAGTCTCTTCAGGGCAAGCAAACTCGATCAGCCACGCAGACACGCTTTACCACAACTCTAATTATAGAACAAAGCTTGATTGATCCCGGCAACTCAGGTGAACGTCTGAGCGGAATAGTTAAAAGTACAAAGGTAGTGATCTTATTCTACGTGTTCTTGATAGAGTCTTTCGTTGGTCTTCCAGTACGATACACCAATTAAGTATCCCATAAGGCTAGAGCATAACCCTATAACACACACTAATATAATAGTCTCCAAAATTGGTGGTCGCACAAAAACGACACCAAACAATATTAATAGAAAAAATATCAGACCTCGGCGAAAAATTCCATGTATTAGAACATATCTGAATTTGCCCATTTTGCGAGTATGCCCCCATTTTTCTACCTGCTCGATAGACATTCTTGAGTTTCTTATAAACATGTGTAGGCTCCTATTAAATAAAGGCAGTTCCGATTTATGGAACCACCGCATCACAAAGCGGCAAACTCAGGATAGCACATAAATTCTTCTATATCACATTAAGCTCTTTCTAAAGCGCTAAATTACAACTTGACAAAACAAATCAGAATGGCCTTTAATATAGTGTTATCACCTAAGCTATAGCCGTCCTGCCTGATTTGTGAACCACACATCCGGTCGTGGTCAGGAGTGTACTTCCCGCTTTCTCCGCTGTTGCTTACCAAAGCGCTCTACCCAAATTAGGATAAGTACGTTTCTGACCGCGCCTAAGTGATGATCAGTGCAGTTTTGACCGCGCTCCAAACCAGATAAGGTTAAATATCTGCTTGGTTTCTGATTGGCTTCAAACTATTACGGAAATATATTTGATGCGGCAAACCAGTTAGATGGTGCTTTGGAGAAGCCTACACTAAGGCCTCCAATTGATGATTTTGCGGCTCGATCAGGCCTAATCCCTATCTCACGAGCACTATCTACCATCGCATCAGTTAACACCCCTGGAACATTACTCACAATTCGTCTGGATCTCATATTGCCATTTTTATCGTAAACTGTAACAATTACTGTGTTCTCTAACACCTCAACTGTAATTTCATCGTCAATACCTGCCTCAAGTTTAGCCATCTCAAGGACAAAGGCAATATTATTGTATCCATCTGTAACAGTTTTTGCAAGAGCCGCATAGGCTGCTGCTGAGCCAAGACCACAGAGTGCTGCTAAAGGCCCAGCAGGTAAACAGATAATGGCGGCAGCAGCAGAACTGCCAGCTCCCAGTAGACCAATCCAAAAGAGGATATCGTCTTTCTTGTGATTCAACCTAGTTAACCAAACATCGATCTGTGCTGGTGTAACAGTATACAAAGTATGCCCAGTCGGATCGGTGTACTTCAGCGGGTTGTTCTGCACATAGGAGTAACGGTTAAGCGCCTGCGGGTTGGCCGGCCCCATCGGTGAGCCGTGCTGCTGCTTGGCATCGCTGTCCATCTGAAACCAGAAGGGCGCCTTGCTCTCTCTATTAAGTTTGCTGCGGAATCCTCCCTCGTGGAAGCTCACCGTCAGCGGGGTGACGGCGACACCGTTCATCGTGCCTGACGGCGTGCCGGGCACCACGGTGTCACCCGAGATGAACCGCCCGATGGCGGGGTCATAATACCGGGCATTGTAGAACAAGAGACCGGTGTCGTCCAGGATCTGGCCGGTGTAGTTGCGCGTGGTCGCAGTGATGCCGCCGCTGCGCACCTTGCCCCACGGGTCGAATTCCTGGCGCGGCTCTGCCGTCCCCGTGCTGGTTGTCGTCACACTGATGCTGCCCAGATGGTCGCCGTGCAGGTAGCTCACCGTGTTGGTGCTGCCGGCGTTGGTTCGGACGGCCACGACTTGGCCGTTCAGGGTGTAGAACCGTCGCGTCGTCCCACTGCTCGTCTGCTCCCACAGCCCTTCCAGGTAGATCGTCGTGACCGTGCCGCGCACCTTTTTCACCCGCAGGCTATCGGCGTTGTAGCCGTAGGTCTCGCTCACGCCGCCGCTGGTGACGCTGCTGGGCAGGTTCTCGTTGTTCCAGGCGATCGTCCGTGCCATGCCACTGGTGAGGTTGCCGTTGGCATCGTAGGTCTGCGTCGCCCCGCCGATACTGCGTGCCTGGTGCGGCCCCGCGCCGGTGCCGTTGGTGCCGGCGCCGTAGGTCATGCTCACGCCAGCTTTGCTCGTCAGGTTCCCGATCGTGTCATACGCATAGGTCTGTGTCGTGCTGCCCAGCGTCCAGCGGGTCAACCGGTCGCGCTCGTCATAGCCGTAGGTCTGTGCCGCGATGCCGCCGGTCTGATTATCGGTGATGCTGATGACGTTGGCCACGTTGTCGTAGCCGTAGCTGCGGTCGAAGATACTGCCCAGGGCGGTGCTCGTGCCGACCTGCAACCGACTCAGGCGCGCCATCGGGTTGCTGTAGGTGAACGTGTGGCGCAGATTGTTGCCCAGCGTCAGGCTCGTCGGCTGGTTCAGCGCGTCAAACGTACCGGCTTGCGCATAACACCCGCCGCTGCCGCTGACACAGACGCTCTGCTGGCGCCAGGCCGCGTCGTAGCCATAGACGACGGTTTCCGTTCCACTGGACGCTGTGGGGTAGGTGATCTGCTTCAAGCGGTCGGCGCTGTCATACTGCCAGCCGAACGTCCACGAACCGGCCATCCCGCCGACCGTATGCACGGCACTCGCAATCTGCCCGCGCACCGTGTAGGTCCAGGTCGTGCCAGTGCCGTCGCTGGTACTCATGCTCGTGCGCTGACCCTTGCCGTTCGTACCGGCATCGTAGAGATAGCTGGCCGCCAGGCTCGTCCCCGGTTGCGGACAATTGTTGTCCGTTCGATTGTGCTTCCCGGTCAGTCGGTCAAGTGCGTCATAGTAGAAGCAGAGCCGCTGCCCTTTCGCGTCAGTCTGACGGGTCAGGTTGCCGTTCGCGTCGTAGGCATACGACCATGAGCCCATATCGCGGTCGGTCATCGCCGTCTTGCGCCCGAGCGAATCGTAGCTCATCGTCGTCGGGTTGGCCTTCGCATCAGTGACGGTCGTGAGCAGATCAAGTGGACTATACGCGTAGCTGGTCGTTGCGCCCACCGCCCAGGTCGTCGTGTTTGCCCCGCCGCAGGTGTAGCCCCAGTACGTAGCACAGTTGCCCGTGAGTTCGAGCACGTTGGTCATCCGACCCAGCGTGTCGAAGCGGCGCTGGACACGATGGCGGTTGGTATCAACGGTATCGTGGAGGAGCAACCCCGTGACGGTGTCGCGCCCGTAGAACGAGCGACTGACCTGCGAATCGGGCGTCGTGACGCTAGTGACGCGGCCCAGGGCATCGTACGCGCTAGTGGTCCAGCGCACCCCGCTCAGCGCCGACCAGTTCGTGTAGCCGTCGAAGGCGGCCTGATCGCTCTCCGTCACGTACATCGGCTGGCTCTGATGGGTCACCTGGCCCAGACCGTCATAGCGCATGAAGGTGGCAATGCTCTGGAACGGCGCGGTACCCTTTGATTCGACCTTGGTGGCAATCTGCCGCCCCAGGCCATCGTAGTACATCCGTGTCGTCCGTACATCCGTGTTGTTCGCGGTATGGCGCTGATGGATGGTGTAGCGGAACGGTGAAGCCGTATCGCTGTAGACCGCCAGGAGCGTGGGATGCGCGGCGCTATCGCCGGGGCGGGCGAGTTTCGTCATGCGCCCAAACGGATCGTAGTACGCACAGCTCACATCATCGGCGATCACCGTGGTCGTATTCGCCGACCAGAAGCTCGCACAGCTCAGGCTGCTATCGCCGCCATTCGCTCCATTCGGCCCATCAATCTCAATCAGCGTGCCCATCCGGTAGTCGTACGCCGCGCGCTCGATGTGACCGAGCGGGTTGGTGATTTGGGTTGGGAAGGTATGGAAGATTGTTTCGTAGGCCGTTGTGGTCACCCGTGCCGTGCTGCCATTGCCCGGCGTGCTCGCCGTCCAGGCGCTGCCGTTGAACTGCACCCATCCAGTGCCGGTGTAGGAGCGCACCTGGGTTGGGTTGCCCCGCGTGTCGTAGCTATAGGTGTGATCCCGCCCGTTGAGTTGCACGTTGGTGATACTGGTGCTCAACGGCATGTTCGCAACCTGGATCTCGCGCGTAAGGTTACCGTTCACGCCGATGGTGCCCAAGGCCTGATTGCTATTGTCGTAAAAGCGCTGACTGTGGGCCAGGTAGCGCCCGGCGCTATCCAGAATACTGGTCGCAATGTTGCGATCAACAATGTATGCCGAGGTATTCGCTCCGTAGGCGTGGAGCGTCTTGCGCACGACCGTGCCACGATCTTTCTCGATCACACAGCCCAGGTTGCCGTAGAGATTCAACGTCGCCGTCCAGCTACAGTCCGTGTTGTAGTAGTATTCGACGCGCTTGACCGTGGCCGTGCCGGTACCTTCATAGGTGCGGCTCTCAGTGGCGCCTTCGTAGCGGAAGGCCCGCCACAGCCCGGAGAGCGGCGCCCAGGTGTAATCGACCGGCCCGACCAGCCAGGTATGTGCTGTTTCGGAAAGCTTCGCATCACTGCTCGTCAACTGCTCGACCAAGGACGCCCGGCCCATGAGCAATTCTCGCCGCTGCATATTCTGGAAGCAGGTATCCCCCACAATCGCCGCATGACTGCCGCGCGCCGTTGGCGCCGGTGTACAGCCTGCGCTGCCCTGAATAAACGAATAGCGGGTTTTGGCGCCGGTGGGATGGGTTTCAACGACGGTGCCGTGGCCCTGAAACTCTTGCCACTGGCGATGCACCAGCCAGTTCGCCTGGTCATCATCGCTATCGCCGTCCAAGAAAACGTTGTAATAGAGCTTGGCCGAGGTCGGATAGGTGCTCCCGGCGACATCGTCGCCATAGACCGTGCCGACGGTATTGACCATGGGCGATCCGTATGCATAGCTCGACACATAACTATTGCCGCGCCCATCGGTCTGTGTCCGCGTCGTCACCCGATGCCGGTTGCGGAAGTGATCGTCACCAGCGACGGCTGCGGCAATATTGGCATACGCCATCGTCAGCGTGCCACCCTGGTTGTTGTTCATCACCGTCACACGGTTCCAGCCGCCGGCTGCATCGAAGGCGCCGCCGCCGTTCGTGTTGTAGGTGAAGGTCAGCGCCGGCAGCGCTCCCGTGCCCGTATTGTCACGCCGCTGAATGCTCTTCAGGGTGAGCTTCTGATACCCGGTTTCGGGCTCCCACCCGGTAGCCATCGTACAACCGCCGGCTGAACAGCGCCGGGCATCCGAATAGAGGCTGTAATCCTGGGTCAACACATACGCACGCACCAGATCCCAACTCGCCCCCTGCCGGCTCAGCACCCGGATCTGTTGCAACTGCCGGGTTTCCCGCGCCGGCCCACCGACCACATACGCCGGCCAATCGAACTGGAGATCATTCGACCGCCCAGTATTCACAAACTCGACTTTGTAGCGGTCGTTCGCCCAGGTTATCGAGGTGGGCCAAACATCGTAATCGACGGTGCCGGCCTGCCCGAGACAGGTCGAGAAGAAAGCCTTGGAGCGACTGTAGTTATAGAGAACCGCATTGTTGTTGGTATCAGTGACCTTCGAGAGCAGCCAGCGGTTATTCTCAAAATAGGAGAATGCGCCGTTCCCGCTACAGTTCGCCCACGCCCACCAGAGATCTTCGGCAAACTCATACTTCATCCCGCTCGGATCGGTGATCACCCACTTGTAGCGCGGACGTAGCGTGCTATAGTCAATCGCGCCAATGCCCGGCGCACTCGCCGACCCCGGCGCCGAAACGCCATTCTGCACCACCTCCACCCGGATGAAGCTCTCGTCAACCGCGTGCCAGTTCCAATGCACGGCAATGTTCGCATCCGGATTTCCCACCTTCGCCGCGCCACGAATCAGGTCGTACGAGCGTCCGTTGAAGGACAGCGCGTAGTGCGGGACGGTCGTCCCGCTCGACACCTCGATCTTATTCAGCGCCACAAAGCCGGTATCCAGGCTCCAGCCCTTACCAACCCAACTCGACTGCGCCGTCTTTCGCATTCCGCCGACGCCATCGGTTGCTGCCGAGCTGTAGGTGAGTGCAAGCTGCGGGCGGATGCCGTTCGGCCCGGCCGGCAGCTCAATCGGGTAGGAAAAGCTTGCGGCACCCGTGAAGTGCCCGACCTGCCAGCCCTGGAGCGAGGGCAGGAAGGCCGCCGACGGCGAGGAGCCGTCACTGAGCTGGAATCCGCTGAAGTGATCGACCTGGAAGGTGGCCGTACCGGCCGCCAGATCCACGACGGTGCGCAGCGGAATCCACTGACCGCGCCGTTCCCGACCCTGAGCATCGGTGCCGACCAGGGTTTCATCAAACCAGAAGATCGTCAGATCGTCCGGGGCGATGCCTAGCACCTCTAACTGCTGCGGCGTTACGCGGATCGTCACCGTCAGTGGCGCCTTGAACTGGTGAATATCACGCCCCTGGTCATCAGTCGCTTCGAGGAAGAAGGCGCCAAATCCACGACGGTAGCCCGCGATCACCGGCGGCTCCGCCTGGCCGCGCGCACGCAGGCGTGGGCGCACATCGTCAAATGAAAGGTACTCCAGCGTCAGCGGCGCATCAAAGGCGTTCGCCGGCACCTCGACGATCACCCGGTTGTCCCGCCCGCGCAGCACCGCCGCCTGGCCGGGCGTATACCGTGATTGACCGCGATCCGTCTGCGGCGGGCGCGCTGTCGGCGCGGCCTGCACCGTGGCATCGGGAGCACGCGTAGGCGCGGTTGCCGCTCGTGGCTCCAGCGTTTCGTCAGGCGTCGTAGTTGCGTCGGGTTCAGCGGGCGTCGTTTCCGGAGCAGCGGTGGCCTCAGGCGTGATGGTCGGCGCCTCGGAGGTAGCCGTTACGTCCGCCGTTGCCGTCTCGTCCAGCGTCGCCGGGGATGCTTCAGGGGTGGCGGTTTCCGAAGCGGTGGTTGGCGTCGTAGTGACATCGGCAGTCGCCGTGGGCTCCGCCACATCCGTGGTCGCCGTGGCTCCCTCGGCAGGCGTACGCTGCCCATCGTCGGTTGGTGCAACGACACGTTCTTCGGTCGTGATCAGCGCGCCGCCGGTCACCCCGATGAAACCCGGCACGCCCCGCGCCGTGATCTCGGCCCGCAGCACCAGCGCCTCACCTTCCGGGAGCGCCGTCACGCGCAGAAGAACCGTAACCTCCGCCGTTGCCTCGCCCGCCAGGGTACCAAGCGTCCAGCGTACGCTGCGATTGTCGTGCGTGGCGCCTTTGGCTTCCACAACCGTGGCGGCAGCAGGAAGGGGCAGTGTGATCGTCAGATCCTCGGCTGCGTGTGGCGCCTGATTAATCAGGGTCAACGTGGCGGTCACCACCTCACCGACAGCAACCCAGTCTTCCGGAAGCACCACCAGGCGCGGCGCGAGGCTGGGGAGCTCGGGATCGACCGGCAGCGGCTCACTGATCTCCGGTTCGAGCGGCAATTCCGGCTCCGGTTGCGGCGGGGGCGTCGGTTCTTCCTGTAAGGGGATGGGCTGATCTTGGGCAAGCACCGGGGTCGTCGGAAAGAGCGGAGTAAGCAACGCCACGATCAGCACCAACGACACGATCAGCAGACGAATCCGACCCATAGCACGCTCCCTCACCCTGAACGCCACAACCACCGCCCCAACGCGACATCCGCTGGAGATCGTTGCTTTCCACACAGCACACTTGGATGCGCCAAGCATAGCGAAAAAACGGGGCTTCGTCTATGCATCGTTCGGTATGTATCCTTCGGTCTATATCGACTGAACGGCATGGGCCGTTCGGCATGGGCCGTTCGGTCTATGCTATGCCCTCCATGCCGTTCTGATGCGCAAAAAGAAAACACCCCAACAAGGAGGTCAGGGTGGGTAAGCCGGATCGTTGCGCCGAAGGATCAGCATAGCTGCGGCTTCGGCCTTACATGCTACCAATCCCGTTGCGCACCGCCCAGGCCACGGCCTCGCTACGGTTCTGCACGCGCAGTTTGCTGAGGATGTTATGCACGTGGTTCTTCACGGTGCCCATGCCGACGCCTAACGCCTGCGCAATCTCGGCATTCGTTTTCCCCTGCACCACCAGCGCCAGCACCGCTTGCTCACGCGCCGTGAGGGGAATAGGACGTACCGACGGTTCCTGCGGATGGGCAGCCATCAGCAGCCGTACCACCGAGCGACTGAGCCAGCCCGTTTCCCCAGCGCCGACCGCGCGGATCGCGTTGCCGATCTGCTCGGGCGGCTCGTCTTTGGTGAGGTACCCGGCGGCACCGGCAGCCAGCAACGCCTGCACATAGACCGGGTCAGCATGGGCGCTGAACCCGATCACTGCTGTCTGTGGCGCCATGGCGCGCACCTGCTGCGCGATCACCATCCCGCTCGTTCCGGGCAGATCGATGTCGAGCAGCACCACGTCCGGTCGGAGTGATTCGATCAGCGCCACCGCCGCCCGACCATCGCCCGTTGCGCCGACGACCTCCACATCCGGCTCAGCATTGAGGATCGCCGCCACACCGGCGCGCAACGCCGGATGATCATCGACCAGTACCACGCGGATCATTGGCATGAATCCTCTCGTTCGGGCGCGCGGATGCCGGGTAACGTCACCCGCACCCGCATGCCCTGCCCCGGCGCAGTCTCCAGGGTGACGCGCCCGCCGCAGATGTCGGCGCGTTCCCAGATCCCCACCAGTCCGTAGTGCTCCGTCAGTGCCAGGGCGTTCCAATCATCAGGCAATACACAGCCGATCCCGTCATCGGCAAGCTCCAGCACGACCGCTTCGGCATCCCACTCAAAGCGCACCGTCAGCGTCTGCGCACGGGCGTGGCGCAACACATTCGTCACCGCCGCCTGGTAGATCCGGTAGAGATGGAGCTGCACATCGTCGGACAGTGCGGGACAATCAGGCTGGAGGTATGACCGAATGATGAGGGCCGGATAGGTCGCGCGCAGATGCAGCAGATGACTTTCGATCGCCGCCGCGACCCCGATCTGCTGCAATACTAGTGGACGCAGATCCGTACAGTGCATACGCAGCGCCGTCATCACCGTATCGATCGTCGTTAGCGCGTCAACCAGGCGCGTGGGATTATCCTGGTTCAGTGTTGTGAGCGCGACCTGCACCTGGTAGAGGTCTTGCAGCGGGCCGTCGTGCAGATCCCGGGCCAGGCGCAGTTGCGCGGTATCGTGTTGCGCGGAAAGGCGCCGGCGCGCATCGCGCAGTGCGGCATCGGTCAGCCAGGGTTCCGTGGTATCCGTGCCGGTACACACAATCGCGCTGGAGGCAGCATCGACGCCGCGCACCACCTGCACCGTCCAGGCGATCCGGCGCATGCCCAGCGCCGACTCATTCCAGACATTCACATAGTGCGTCGGCAGGTGCTCCAGATTGCCGGCTAGGATCTGCGGCACATAGTGCAGTGCATCGTCGGGGATGAGGCCGACATCCCAGAGATACCCGCCGATGATGTCAGCAGCGGCAACCCCCGTCACGCGCTCACACGCCTGATTGAAGACCGCCACGCGGCCCAGGCCGTCCAACACCATAATCAGTGTTGACGTCGTATCGAGCACGGTTCGTTGTACCGCCCGGAGGTCAATTGGGGTGATCACCGGCGCTGCGTCGCGCAGCAGAGGTGGCCCAGTGCGCAGGGCATGCCCCAATCCGTCGGCGCATCCAGTAGCGAAACGGCTGACGATTGCCAGCGCCCGCGCCCGTGTATCCGGGGCTTCAGGCACGGCAACCGCCCAGACGTGAGCCGAAAACGCGGCCTGAATCTGGCCGAGTTCGTGATGCTGGGAGGCCAGGAGCGTGCCGATGCGTTGCCCGGTCTGATCGACCAGGTCAAGCGGCGTGGACGCGCGCAGCAGGAGTGGAAGCCGCGTGATCAGCAGATCAAGCAACGACTGCGCCGTGACGTGCTCCGAAAGCGGCTGCGGGGTGGACGACGACACGAATGTGAGCGACATAGCAGTGCGGAGGTGGGGCGTTGCGATCCGACGACACGGGAGCGAACGCGGTGCGAAAAAGATAGCCGTAAGTATACCAGAACACACGGGCAAGTTCGCTCCAGCGTGTGCGGATGCGGAGATGATCCGTTTCCTTTACTCCATTGCACCACCGCGCCGGTTACCATCGCGCTCGGCAAGCTGACGCCGCAGCGCCTCGACCTCGCCGGCGATCTTCGCCTGAGCGAGCAGGTCAGCGCGGGTCTGGGCTAACTCGGTCGCCTGCGCCTCGACCTGGCGGTGCAGATCAGTCAGGCGTTCACGCTGCTCCTCCAGGCGCACCTGGGCGCGTTGTTCGGCCAGCACTGCCTCATCGAGCGCCCCCCGCGCCGCATCGCGCTCCTGCTCTACCACCACACGGTGCTGTGCAAGCTCGTCAAGCTGCGCTTCCAGTCGCGTCACGGCCTGCATCGCCTCGGCTTCAGATGCCCGCGCCTGGGCGACCTGGCGCTCAGCGTCGGCACGTACCTGGGCGACTTGCTGCTCAGCCAACGACAATGCCGCCTGCCAGACCGCCCGACCGAACGCTGCGGCCTGCTCCTGCACCGCCGCCGGCGCCTCGACCTGCGCCGGCGCTGCGGCCTGAGCTTCCTTCCAGGCATCCAGGTAACGCTTTACAGTGGAGAAGCTGCCCCCGCCGATCTGGGCCTGCACGTTGATGATGCTCGGCTCCTCGCCGGCGGTGACGAGCTGCGCGGCGGCATCGGCGACGGCCTCCTGAGTCACGATTGCACGAGCCATCAAGTCACTCCTTTATATTACTGTAATTACTGTATACGATAATATACTGCAATAACTACAGTGTGGGGGTGTTTTAGCAGAACACCTCGGAAAGGCAAACGAACCGTGACCGAATAAGCCGATCTCCTATGCCGCGCTCTCGGCCGA
>JBBRUG010000199.1:0-11035 GCA_038247995.1 Chloroflexales bacterium
CATGCCGACGAAGATCACCGATCAACTGATCGACCATCTGCGCAATCCAAAAACCTTCTGGACGAACCATCCCCTGCCCACTGTCGCCATCAACGACCCGAACTACAACTCGCAGCAGATGTGGCGCGGCCCGGTCTGGATCAACATTAACTATATTTTTGTCGAGGGGTTGCAGCGGATCAATCAGCACGATCTGGCGCACGACCTGGCCGAGCGTACGCTGCGCCTGGTGATGGGGCAGGAAGATATTTATGAGTACTATGACCCCGGCACCGGTGCACCGCCACCCAAGGCTGCGCCGATGTTCGGCTGGTCGGCGGCGTGCTTTATCGATCTGGCGATCCGCATGAGCCGGGGGGAGATTGCATGAGCACCATCGCCATTCTGCATTATGCCGGCCCGCCCGACATCGGCGGGGTGGAGGTGACGATGGCTGCCCACGCCAGAGCAATCGCCGCCGCCGGCCATACCGCGCGGATCATCACCGGCAGCGGCGGACTAAACGCGCCCGGCATCGCGACGCGCTTGCTGCCCGAGCTTGGCTCACGCGGCCCGCTGATCGAGGGACTGGCCAAGGAATTGGCAGCGGGCGTCGTTAGCGAAACTTTTCAGACCCTCGTCGAGCGGCTTGCCGGCTGGCTTGCCGATACCCTCGCCGATGTTGACGCCTTGATGGTGCACAATGTGCTCAGCTTGCACAAGAACCTGGCCTTCACCGCCGCGCTGCGCCGCCTCCACGACGCCGACCGCTTGCCGCGTATGCTGGCCTGGTGCCACGACTTCGCCTGGCGCGACCCGCTCTACACCCCAGTATTGCACCCCGGCGCACCCTGGAGCCTGTTGCGCGACCCCTGGCCGGGTGTGCAGTATGTCGTCGTCTCGGAAGATCGCCGGGCCATCCTGGCCGAAATGCTTGGGTACGCCCCTGAACAGATCACGGTTGTGACCCCCGGCGTAGATCTTGCTGGGTTCCTGAAACTAGAACCGGCGACGGTTGAACTGATCCAGCGTTTCAACCTGCTCAACGCCGCCCCACTGCTGTTGTTGCCCGCGCGCATTACCCGGCGCAAGAATATCGAACTGGCGATCACAATCATCGCTGCGCTCCGCGAGCGCGGCCAGACGGCCCGCCTGATCGTCACCGGCCCACCCGGCCCGCACAACCCAGCCAATGCCGCCTACCTCACCGAACTGATGGCCCTGCGCACGCAGCACAACCTGGGCGACGCCGTTCTGTTCCTCTACGAAGTTTTTACCGCTGCGGACGGCAAACCACTGCCGGTGTCCGATGCCATGCTCGCCGATCTGTACCGCCTGGCCGATGGTTTGCTCTTCCCCAGTCGCTACGAGGGCTTCGGCATTCCGGTGCTCGAAGCCGGGCTGGCGGGCATCCCGATCTTCTGTAGCGCCATCCCGCCGCTGCTCGCCACCGCCGGCGCCGCCGCCACACCATTCGGGCTGGACGAACCGCCCGAAAGTATTGCCGGGCGCATCGACGCGACCCTCACCGCCGACCCGCGCTATGCACTCCGCCGCCGGGTGCGTACCGGTTACACCTGGGAGGCGATCTTCCAGCGCGCTATTGTTCCGCTCTTATCAATGACGAAGGGCCAATGACGAAAGACCAATGACCATCAGAGCACGGATCCAGCGTTCGTCTTTCGTCTTTCGTCGGGCGTCGAATGAGGAACCGCATGACCCAACCAACATTCTCGCGCCCACCAGGCGCCTATACCGTCTTATTGCCGGCGCGTACACCGGAAAAGATTCGCCAATTTCTGCCGCTGGCCGCCGCGCTGGCCCAACAGAACAATGGGCAGATTGTGTTGCTTGGCGTTGTGGAAGCGCCGGCCGGCCAAGCGCTTGATGCGAGCGCTGAAGCTGTGGCTAAACTGCGCGCCAGTTACGCCGCACTGCTCACCCACGACATTGCGCCCGTGCCGGTACACAGCAGCGTGGTCGTCGCCCACGATCTCACCGAGGGTATTCGCACGGCTGTCACCGAACATCAGGCCAATATCGTGCTGCTCGGCTGGCAGGCGGAACAGTCGTCGTCGGAGCGCCTGTTCGGCCAGCCGATCAACAGCCTGTTGCGCCAGCCGCCCTGCGACGTGATCGTGGCCCGCCTGCGCGGCGATACGCCCTGGCAACGCCTGCTCTTGCCGGTGCGCGGTGGCCCGCACACTGCACTCGCCTGCGATGTCGCCGTTGCCCTTGCCGAATACTCCGACGCGATGATCAGCGTGCTCTATGCCGCCAACCCGCGCCGCCCCGACGATGCCGCTGTGCGCGAAAGCCTGCAAGATTTGCGCACCATGACTCGCGTTACGCGCTGGCTTGAACGCACAATCGCCGTTGACCAGGCCATCCGCGCCGAAGCGCCTGATCACGAAGTGATTGTGCTCGGCGTAACCGGTCGGCCCGACGACCCAGAGGCGCCCCTCGGCCCGCTCGCCGACCGCATACTGCGCCAGGTTGATCGCAGCATTATCCTGGTGCGCCACGCGCTGGCCCCTACCGAAGAGCAGGCTCAGCACATCTGGCAGCAACAATACGAGCTCTCGGCCACCGTCGATCACTGGTTTGCCGCGAACACCTTTAGCGCCGCCGACTACGCCGACACGCAACGCTTGCTGACGCTTAAACGCGCGCAGGGCGTTACAATCAGCCTGGTGATGCCGACCCTGAATACCGAGGCGACACTCGAAGCGATTCTTGGGCAACTGCAAGACCAATTGGTAAATGCCGTGCCATTACTCGACGAGATCGTGCTGATCGACGGCGGATCGCAGGATCGCACCGCCGCGATTGCCGCAGCGTATGGCGTACATGTGCACCAACACGCCGCGATCTTGCCGCAGTACGGCAGCTTTCGCGGCAAAGGCGAGGCGCTTTGGAAAAGCCTCTATGTGCTTAATGGCGACATTATTGTCTGGTGCGACCCGAAGGTAAGCAATTTCCATCCGCGCCTGGTAACCGGCGTGCTCGGGCCGCTGCTGCAGAAGCGCAATCTTGTCTATAGCAAGGGCTTTTATCAGCGCACGATCGAAGTTGGCGAGCCGATTGTGGTCAGCGGCGGCGGACGGCTGACCGAACTGACGGCGCGACCGCTGCTGAATCTCTTTTATCCCGAACTGGCCGGCATGCTCCAACCACTCGCGGGCGAGTTCGCCGGACGCCGCAGCGCCCTCGAAGACGTGCCGCTCTTCACCAGCTACGGGATGGAGGCCGGCATGCTGATCGACCTGCTCGATCAGCATGGCCTGGATGCGCTCGCCCAGGTGGATATGGTCGAGCCGATCGAGCGTAATCAGGAGCCGGCGCCGCGCTCACGGATCGCCTTCTCGATTACCCAGGTCATTCTTCAGCGCGTCGAACAACGCCAGCGGGTAAGCCTGATGGAAGCCCTGAACCAGACCCTCAAACTGATCACGCAACTGCCCGCGGGCGGCTACCACCTCGAACTGCGCGAACTGCGCGACCACGAACGCCCGCCAATGACCCAGATCCCCGAATATCGACGCCTGCGCGGGATTGTATAAAATAAACGGCAGCGGGCCAGTGGCGGGCGGGCAGACCCATGGGTCCGCCCGCCGCCCGTCTGATCCAAGTTGCCTCCCAGCGCGTGCTTCGGCCCAATATAGGTAACGCATGAGCACCAACCCCATCCACCGCCTGCTAACCGAGATCTATGGCCCCGAAGCCGGCCCGGCCACCGCTGAGCGGCTCCAGGCCCTACTGAGCGCCTTTGCCGCGCAGCACGGGCAGGTCGCGGCCCGCCCCGGCAACCCATCTGAACAACAGCTTACCCAAGCCGATGTGGTGCTGATCACCTATGGCGACCAGGTACACGCAGCGGGCCAACCGCCCCTCCAGACCCTCGCCGATGTACTCGCCACGACCTTCAGCGGCACCATAAATACGGTGCATATTTTGCCGTTCTACCCGTACACCTCCGATGACGGCTTCTCGGTGATCGATTACACCGTCGTTGACCCGGCGCTGGGCAGTTGGGACGATATCGCGCGCCTTAACACACAGCACCGCCTGATGTTCGACGCTGTCGTCAACCATATCTCGGCGAGCAGCGCCTGGTTTCAGAGCTTCCTCGCCGGCGAGCCGGGCGCCGAACGACGCTTCCACAGCATCGATCCGGCCACCGATTTGCGCAGCGTTACCCGCCCGCGCACCACACCGCTGCTGACGCCGTTTGAAACGCCGAGCGGCGTGCAGCAGATCTGGACGACCTTCAGCGCCGACCAGATTGACCTGAACTACGCGAACCCCGACCTGCTGCTGGAGATGACTGAAGTGCTGCTGGAGTATGTCGCACGCGGCGCATGGCTGATCCGGCTCGACGCAATCGGTTACCTGTGGAAAGAACCCGGAACGCGCTGCATTCACCTGCCGCAGGCGCACAAGGTAGTGCAACTCTGGCGCGCCGCGCTCGATCAGGTTGCGCCTAATGTGCTGCTGATCACCGAGACGAATGTGCCTCACGCCGACAACATCAGCTACTTCGGCGACGGCACAAACGAAGCCCAAATGGTCTATCAGTTCCCGCTCGCGCCGCTGGTATTGCACGCCTTCGCCACCGGCGACGCCGGCCCGCTCACCGGCTGGGCGCGCGATCTCGCCCCGCCCTCGGCGCGCACGGCCTTCTTCAACTTCCTTGCCTCGCACGACGGCATCGGCGTTGTACCGGCGACGGGCATTCTCAGCGGCGAAGATGTGCAAGCGCTCGGCGCGCAGATCGAGCGCCACGGCGGGCGGGTTTCTTACAAAACCAACCCGGACGGCAGCCAGAGTCCCTACGAACTGAATTGCACCTGGTTCGACGCGCTCTCCGACCCGGCCAGCGCCGAGCCGAGCGATCTGCAAATCGCCCGCTTCACGGCCTCATATGCAATCATGCTAGCCCTGCAAGGCATACCGGGGATCTATGTGCATAGCCTGATCGGCTCGCCCAACGATCAGGCCGGTTTTGCGCGCACCGGCCACAACCGTACGCTCAACCGCGGGCGCTGGGAGCGCGGCGAACTCGCTGCACTGTTGGCCGACCCAGAGCAGCGCGCCGGGGCCGTATTGCGCCGCATGCGCGCCCTGATCAGCGCCCGCCGCAGCGAGCCGGCCTTCCATCCCAACAGCCCCCAGCGCGTGCTTGAACTTGGCGCGGGCATCTTCGCCCTCGAACGCCGCCCAGATCACGGCGCGCCGATCTACTGTCTCCACAGCGTTCGTGCCGCTGCACAGCTCGTTACCCTGGAGCTTGAAGCATCAAGAGGTTATGTCAATATAATCACTGGCGAGCGCTACCGCAGCGCAGGCAACGGCACCCTAACGCTGGACATTGCGCCATATGCGGTCATCTGGCTTTGTAGCAGTTGATGTGCGCGTGCAGGGCTGTATTGCTACGGATCGGCGTTCGGTGCATACTGTGCTTGCTGCACTGAGCATCACCATTGAGCGTGCGCCGGCGCTGCCACTGAGCTAAGCCGGTATCCTTCCCGCGCTAAGCGCGAACGGTCAAGCTTCAGCTTGGTTCGTCTATGCTGGCAGCTCATCCGCGCCGCTGAGAGCCGCGAGGAAGCTATCAGTTTGCCTACCCAACGCGTCGCACGGATGTCGGCGCGGCTCGCTCGGGCCATGGAATTGAACGATGAGCTAATTACCCCCGCCCGTGCGTTAACAACGTTGTAGTATATAGTGGTAGGATCATTGCTTTCGCCTTCTATATTCGGCATCCTGAAGCCTGAGCCTGAACCATGATCCCTACTACACCTACGGTTTTAATTGTTGACGATATTGCCGCCAACCGCATGATCTTGGAGCGCATGCTGCGCAAACGCGGCGTCAACGTACTCACCGCCACAAACGGCAGCGAGGCGCTGGAAGTCCTCGACGCTGCGCAGGTCGATACGATCTTGCTTGACATTATGATGCCGGTGATGAATGGGTATGAACTGCTGGCCGCGCTGAAAGAGCGTAATGAGCAACCCTACGTGCCGGTTGTGGTCATTTCGGCGCTGCACGAAGTGGAAAGTGTCGCCCGCTGCATCGCGCTTGGCGCCGCCGACTTCTTGTTCAAGCCGGTAAATTGGGTGTTGCTCGAAGCCCGTTTACAGGCGTGCCTAACCCAGAAGGCGCTCCACGACCGTGCGCAGGCGGCTTATGCAGCTGTGCTTCAGGCCAATCATGCCAAGAGTGAGTTCATCTCGATGGTTTCGCATGAGTTAAAAAACCCGCTTGCAGCGATTCGCGGCTACGCCGATATGATGCTTCACCAAACCTTCCAGCCTGCCGATCCCAGACATGTAGAATATATTCGCACGATCCGAGCGCTCAGCATGACCATGGACAAGATGCTTGGCGATCTGAGCGATCTTTCCCAGATCGAATCGGGGCAACTACAGCTTGATCGGCTGCCGCAGAATTTGGGCACTCTGGTTTACACCGCTCAACAAGCTGTTCACAACACGATTTCCGTAAAAGCCCAACCCTTTACAATCACAATCGACCCGGATTTGCCGCAACCTCACGTTGATGCAATCCGGGTCGTCCAAATCCTCACGAACCTGCTTAGTAACGCCAGCAAATACACCCCTGTCGGTGGCACAATTACGCTTAAGGCCTATGCCCGTGATCCGGCCACGCTCGAAATTGCCGTAAGCGATACGGGCATCGGAATGCACGCCGACGACCAGCAACGCATATTTGAACGTTATTTTCGCGCTCATGACGAACTTGCGCGCCAGGAGCGCGGCACCGGACTTGGCCTCAGCATTACGCGCCTGTTAGTCGAAGCGCATGGCGGCCGGATCTGGTTCGAGAGTGTTTATCGTCAAGGCACGACCTTCTATTTTACCCTTCCGGTCGTTACACTAGCAACTATATAAACGCATGCCAGCGCTTGCCTTTTTCTTTCCACTCATTACCGCCGCCGTGGTGGCGAGTGTATCTTCCGCATGGGCAATCAGCCAACCCATCCGCGGCAACGGCGCATTCGCCGGCTTAATGGCCGCCCTCAGTTGGTGGCTAATTGCCTATACCTTCGAATTAAACAGCACAACCCTGGAAGCGGCGCTGTTCTGGGGCAAAGCCCAGTATCTTAGTATTGTGCTTGTGCCTCCGCTCTGGCTGCTGTTCGCCCTGCACTACAGCAACACTACCCATCGCCTGGCGCAGTTAGTGCCGCTTGGGCTGTTCGGCCTTGCCGCAATAACCCTTGTGCTCGTCTGGACGAATGAGTGGCATGGCCTGATCTGGGCGACGGTGACGCTCGAGACTGTAGGCGCCGTGCAAATGCTCAAGGTGAGTTATGGGCCGTGGTTTATCGTGCATACCGTGGCCGCCTATACGACAATTATCAGCGCCAGCGCATGTTTGATCCGCTTTGCCTGGCAACTGAGCAACCTGTATCGACGGCAGGCCTTTTTGCTGATTACCGGTGCGCTGACACCGATGTTCGGCAATCTTGTCTATCTGCTCCGCATCGGCCCGATCACCACACTTGATCTGACGCCGTTCTTTTTCACCATTACCGGCGTGCTTTTCGCCTGGGCTATTTATCGGACACGCTTGTTGTCGATTGTGCCTATAGCGCGCAACACGCTCGTTGAGCAGATGCACGACAGCGTGATTGTGATCGATCCGCAGGGGACGATCATTGATGCCAATCATTCCGTCCAGAGTCTGCTCGGCACGCCAACCCAGATCCTGATCGGCCAATCGCTCGCCAGCTATGCGCCGCTGCAGGCATTGGCGCCTGTCGTACAAGCAGCCCAACAGCAGCATACGCTGATCACGCAGGAGATCGAACTCGATCTGGCGCAAACCCACTTGACGTTTGAGGTTCAACTAACGCCGCTGACGACAACCCGCCATCAGCAGCGTGGCCTCTTGATTGTGCTGCGCGATGTGACCGAGCGTAAGCGCATCGAGCGGGAACTGCGCATGCAAAAAGATCTCTTTGCCGGGGTGGCGGCTGTAGCGCGCGCCGGCACCGAACGTATGCAGATCAGCGCCGCCCTGCGCAATATTTTGCATACTACAATCAAGCTGACTAATGCTACCCAAGGGTGTATCTTCCTGATCGCGCCCGATGGCACTCTCCAGCAGAACATTATCGTGGGCGGCCCACTTTCGCCTGAACAAGAGGCTGCCCTGGCGCAATTGGTGCTGCGTGAAGGCCTGGCACGCTGGGTGTTGGAATTACGCCAGCTCATTGTGATCGGCGACACGCAGACCGATCCGCGCTGGATCGATCTGCCCGCCTTCCAGTTCTCGCCGGTGCGCTCGGCGCTTGCCGTGCCGATTACTTTTGAAGAGCGCGGGATTGGGCTGATCGCGCTTTCGCATCACGCCACCGCTCACTTTCATGCCCAACACGCCGATCTGATGGCCGCCGCCGCCGATCAGATCGCCCTCTCGGTACGCAATGCGCAGATGTATGAAACCCAACTCGCGCTCGCCGAGCAAGCCGAGGCTTCCAGCCGGGCCAA
Source organism: Chloroflexales bacterium (assembly GCA_038247995.1). GTDB lineage: Bacteria > Chloroflexota > Chloroflexia > Chloroflexales > Chloroflexaceae > JBBRUG01. The sequence goes on from JBBRUG010000199.1 coordinate 8,502, forward strand.
AAGCGCCTTTATTGCGAATATGAGCCATGAATTACGCACTCCGCTCACGGCGATCCTCGGGTACAGCGATATTCTGGCCGATGAATTAGCTGAACTGCAGCAACCGAATCTTACGCACGATCTAGAGCAGATCAAATCCGCCGGCGGGCATCTGCTCAGCCTCGTCGATACCATGCTTGATCTTGCGCATATTGCTTCCGGCCAGATGCAGGTCGAGTATCAGCCCGTTGATCCGATCATCCTGGTGCAGGCCATGATTGATGCGACCCAGAGCCTGGCCCAGAAGAATCGCAATATCTTGCAGTTTGGATCAAGCGCCGATCTGGGCTTGATCTATACCGATGGATTGAAACTTCAGCAGATTGTGCAGTATTTGCTACAGAATGCCTGCAAATTCACCCATGCCGGCCAGATTATGGTAACGGTGCAACGTGAAGGCGCTACGCCGGGAGCGGCCCTGGATCAGCCAGCGATTACTAATGCGCCGCTGGTTATTACGATCTGCGATACCGGCATCGGGATGACTGAAGCGGAGATCGCGCAACTCTTCAGCAATTTTATGCAAGCCGATAGTTCCAGCACCCGACGTTATGGCGGCATGGGGTTGGGCCTCGCCTTAAGCCGTCAATTGGCGCATCTGCTCGGCGGCGATATTACGGTGCAGAGCGCACCGGGCGCAGGTTCATGTTTTACCTTAGCGCTCCCGTTTTATACCCGGCCTCAAGGCAAGCCATTGCTTAATCAACCGGAACGGCCTAACCCATTCCCATGATTCTTTTTACGCTTTTCTGGTGGTTGCTGATCTGCTCGACGCTGATCTCCTTCAGCTTGACGCTCTATGCCCTAAATCGGCGCAGCGTTACAGGCGCCGGCCCCTTTGCGCTCGTAATGGCGGGCTGGTTTATCTGGGCTTTCGGGTATCTGCTGGAACTCCGGGCGCCGACGTTGGTCGGCCGAATTTTTTGGGACAATCTACAGTTTTTTGGCATCGACCTGGCCGTAGCCGGCGGGTTGCTCTTTGCCCTGGCCTATACCGGGCGGATCACGCGCCTCCAGCCGATAGCGCTCCAACTGGCCCTCTTTCCACTGCTGAACCTCTTCATTGTCTGGAGCGATCCGCAGCACAATCTGTTGCGCAGCGAACCGCGCTTGTATAGCGTAGGCGAGTCTATCAGCCTGGTCTATGGCTACGGGCCATGGTTCTGGATTTTTATCGTCTACACGTACTTGCTGCTCAGCGGCATGTTGATGATTCTGATTCGCTTTGCAATCCGCAACCGCCTTCATCGATCAATTGTGCTGACGTTTGTTGTCGGTTTCAGCGCTCCAACCCTCGGCGGGCTGATCACCGTTTCCGGCCTCGTACCGATTGTTGGCGCCGAGCGACTCGATATCTCGCCGCTTACATTTGCGATCAGCGGGCCGCTGATTGCCTGGAGTTTGTTCCGCAAGGCCGGCTTGTTCGACCTGATGCCGATTGCGCGCTCGCTCCTGATCGACCAGATGTTCGACGGCACACTGGTGGTGGATCAATTCGGTCGGATCATTGATGCAAATCCGCAGGCCCACACGCTGCTGCATTACCCGGCTACTACACTGCCTGGCCGCATACTGGCCGATCTGCCGCCCGCCCTGGCCGCACTCGCCACGACAAGCGAGCGCCAGCAGGGCGACATTTACCTGGAAAATGCCGGCGTTACCATTCTTGATGTCACGGTGACGCCCTTACAACTCACGAGCGCCGGCCAACTCGGCTGGCTGATCGTGTTGCGCGACAGCACCGAACGCATCGGCTGGACCAATGCCCTACGTACCCAGGCGCAGTACAATCGCGCCCTGGCCGCCTGTTCGCAGATGCTGCTGCGTGAGATCCGGCCCGGCGCTCAGCGCAACGAGGTGCTTACCCAGGCCCTGGGGGCGATCCGCGCCACGATCAACACGCCGCGCATCGATCTCTGTGAGAACGGGCTTAGTGCCGCAGGCGAAGGCATTACCTTCCCAATCGCGGAAGACGCCCTGCCCGCAATGCCACCCTGCCCCTTCAACTCGACCACACCTTGCCGTTTGCCGGCACAGGTCAGCACAATCCTCGCGCAGGACCAACCCTGTAGTGGGGCCGTCGCTACGCTCTTTGCCGATGATCCCGCCGGAAGTGCAGCACTGCACGCCGTTGGAATCGCGGCCATTTTATTCCTGCCCGTGTATATTGAGGGTACCTGGTGGGGCATGATCATCGTCGGCGATGACCAGCCGACCCGTACCTGGGATGCGGCAACAATCGACTTTCTGCGTACCGCTGCCGATATGATCGCCTCGTTTATGCAACAGTGGGCAACGCTGGACACCTTGCGCGAACGCGAACACTTTATTGATCGGATTAACCAGACTACTCCCGACATGATTTATGTCTACAATCTGGTGCAACACAAAATTGTCTATCTCAACCAGGCCAGTATGACAAGCCTGGGGTACACGCCCGCTCAACTGAGCGACGCCGGGTCAGGAGTTGTAGCTAGTCTGGTACACCCTGACGA
>JBBRUG010000200.1:0-11002 GCA_038247995.1 Chloroflexales bacterium
TGCCGCAATCTGGGCTGCCTCTGCCGCAATCTGGGCTGCCTCTGCCGCAATCTGGGCTGCCTCTGCCGCAATCTGGGCTGCCTCTGCCGCAATCTGGGCTGCCTCTGCCGCTTTAGCGGCAAGGCAGCCCCAACGCCCGCACCAGGCGCTTCAGCGCCTGGTATGTGTCTTCCCTACAAGCTGAGCCTCACGAAGCCGCTCACTCACACCGCCACCACTTCCCCGCCCGTCATCCGCACCAGATCACCCGGCGTAAGGGCAAAAACGCTATTCGGCGTACCGGCAGCCGCCCAGATCGTGTCGTATTGCATGAGATCAGCGTCAATGAAAGTGCGCAACGGCTGCGGGTGCCCAACCGGCGGCACACCGCCAATCGCATAGCCGGTCTGCGCACGCACAAACGCCGCATCGGCCTTGCCAAGCGGCTCGCCAACAAGGCTGCCGAGCCGCTGCTCATCAACCCGGTTCGCGCCGCTGGCGATCACCAGGATCGGCGTTGCGGTCGCTGTCGTGCAAAAGACCAGCGATTTGGCGATCTGACCAACTGTATAGCCTAGCGTTGCCGCTGCCTCAGCTGCCGTACGCGTACTCGCCGGCAAACTAACCACCCGACAAACGACGCCAAGCTGTTCCAAGGCCGCCTGTACTCGTTGTGCGGCAGGTTTCAACTCGCTCATATACCCTTCCCATGTAAGCGTCCCGCTGTTAAGCATCCCGTCATTTAACCGTCCCGCTAGCGATTGTATCACGCTACCCGCTACCTTAATAACCTCCGCGCTTCAATACCTCATACCAAATAGAGTTGAACCTTATACCAAATAGAGTTGAACCTTCCGCAAACTTTTCCCGCTCATATGTTTGATCTCGATAGATACGCTTGGCTTTGGAATGCCAAACCAGCTCTTCAAAAATCTCAGATGAGCTTGCGGAATCGCTTATTCCAGTTGGTATCAGTGATTCAGTGGCTCAACACCTCAATGCTTCAGTGAGCCAGTGATTCAGTGGCTCAACACCTCAGTGCTTCAGTGATTCAGTGAGCCACGTCTAGCCATCCCTTCAATTATGTGATACATTTCACATACTAAATAGCGCGGCAGTTTTTTGCATTTGCATTCACGTAAGGAGGCTGCCAATGCCCGACTGGAGCTATCAGACCCTCTTGCGCCCGGTGCTGTTTCGACTTGTGCCGCAGCGCGCCCGCGCCTGGACGCTGAGCACGTTGCGCTGCCTCGGCGCCCACCAATTGGGGCCGCAACTGATCGCGCTGATGGGCCACACCCATCCGGCACCGAGCCTGGCGCGATCATTCTGCGGATTGTCCATCGCCGCCCCAATTATGGTTGCCGCCGAGATCGCCGGCAACGAACAGGCGCTGGGCGCCTTGGCCCGCTTCGGCGTCGGCTGCGTTGAAGTGGGGCCGGTAGCGGCTACCAGTGCGACGGCAACAATGGTGCGCGATCCGGCCAATGGCACAATTACGTTGCAAGGCCCCTCACTAACAGCCGTCACCGACCTTGAGGCGCAGCTTGCGCGCAGCGCGAAGCTACCGGCCCAGATCGCCGTACGGCTCGCCCATCATCCCCAAGCCGGCGCTGCCACGGCCGCTACCGAGCGAATTATGCTAATCAGGCGCCTCGCGCCCTACATTGATCTCTTTACGCTGGATCCGCCGCCCGCCGAGTGGAGCGCTGCCGCGTGGCAGGCGCATCTGAGTGCGGTTAACGCGGCGGCCGAACAGAGCAATCGCCCGTTGCTGGTGAGTCTCGCCGCCGATACAAAACCCATTGAACTTGAACAGCGCCTCGGCCCAGCCTGCGCCATTGGACTCGCCGGAGTGATGATCAGCGGGCAGGTGCAGACGACTGATGAAGCGATTACGCTGGGCACACCCGCGCATGCACCAGCGCTGAACACAGTGCATGCAATTCGCGCAGCATACGGCCCGACCTGGCCCATCATTGCCGGCGGCGGAGTACATCAACCGGCCGAGGCACTGGCGCTGCTCGATGCCGGCGCCGATTTAGTGCAACTTGATACTGGGCTTATCTTTGCTGGGCCGGGGCTGCCCAAACGGATTAACGAGGCGCTGCGGGCACGTGCTGAACCGCCGCCCGCCGCCGACACTCCGCACCACATTAGGGCCTGGCTCACCGCCGGCTGGCTCTGGATGCTGCTGCTGGGCATCGGCATGGGGGTCGGCGGCGTACTCGCCTGGCTGATTGCCGCAACCAGCGTTGTGCTGCCCTACGATCTCGCCTTTGTGGGCATGAGCCGCGAACAGTTAGCCGCGCTTAATCCACGTCTGCTGCCGTATATGGCCCACAACCGGATCACCCTGGCCGGCACGATGATCGCGATCGGGCTGCTCTACGCTCAACTTGCCATCCATGCGGTTCGCTTCCGCGTCCACTGGGCGCACACAACCATCGCCGTTTCAGCCGCCACCGGCTTTCTGAGCTTCTTTCTCTTTTTGGGTTACGGCTATTTTGATCCACTGCATGCCTATGTTTCGCTGCTGCTGCTCCCGCTTTTTCTGCTCGGTCTGCGCGCTCATGCCGCTGCGCCGCCGCTGGTGCCCCTACCCGACCTACACAACGACCGGAACTGGCGCATGGCGCAATGGGGGCAATTGGGCGCCGTCGGCCTGGGCGTCGGGCTGATTGGGGCGGGTATCACGATTGCCGGTGTTGGCGTCAGCGACGTCTTCGTACCGGAAGATCTGCTCTACCTTTGCACGACCGCCGCAGCGCTCGAACGCGCCAATCCTCAACTCGTCGCCCTGGTTGCCCATGATCGGGCCGGGTTGGGTGGCGCGCTGGTTTCGAATGGACTGGCGGTGTTATTATTGAGCCTCTGGGGCATTCGACGCGGGGCGCGCTGGATCTGGTGGACGCTGCTGTTTGCCGGTACGCCGGGCTTCATCGCCGCGCTCGGCGTTCATTGGGCGATCGGGTACGTATATTGGTGGCACCTGATGCCGGGCCTGCTCGGATTGGCCCTGTTCCTGTTCACGCTGGCCCTGCTTGGCCCCTACTTGCTGTTTCGCAACTACACCGAACCGCGAACGAGAAAACAGGCCCCAACAGCATGAGCGCAAACGACATTGTCGCGTTTTATACCGAGACGGATTGGATGTTCCGCGTTTTGGCCTGGTTGCGTGGATCGCCCTCGATGCATGCCGGGTTTGGCGCCGGCGGGGCGCGAGCGCAACAGGCCATGAACCAGGAATTAAGCGCACGGGTCGCGATCAGGCCGGGGATGCGGGTGATCGACGCCGGGTGTGGGGTGGGTAGTAGTGTGCTCTGGCTGGCCGCCGAACATGGCGTGCAGGCGATCGGCCTGACAATCGTGCCGCAGCAAGCCTTCCAGGCCCGGGATCTTGCTTATGGCGCCGGCCTCAGCCGACGGGCTGCATTCTGCTGCGCCGATTATCACCATGCGCCGCTGGCCGACGGCAGTGCTGATGTCGTGTGGATGGTGGAGAGCATGTGCCATGCCGCCGACCACGCCGAAGTGCTGGCCGAAGCGTATCGGTTACTCGCACCGGGCGGGCGGATTGTCATCGCCGATCGCCTGCGCCGCCGACGCCCCGACCCACCCGCTGCCGAACACCTGTTATGGCGCTGGCTGAGCAACTGGGCCATGCCCGATCTGCTGACTGCATCTGAGCTACGCAGCGAATTATCCACGGCAGGCTTTCAGTACATCCGGCAGGAAGATATCACCGTCCAGGCATGGCCGGCGCTCCGGTTTCTCGGCCTGCTCGCCGCCGTCAGTTTACCCGCTGCGGCAGTTCTTCACGTTGCAGGGCTTCAGAACGACCGCCAACTCCACGCGATCAGAGCCAACTTCGATCAATACCTGGCCCTGCGCCGCAACCTTTGGGGCTACTATCTCACCACAGCGCACAAACCGCCGCTGCAAGCAACCCCGCTGCGCACCGCTTAACCGTGATCGCGCTTTGCGCTTTACCGTTCTACCGTTCTACCGCTCGCCAACCTGCTCGGCCCGGATCTCGTCCGTCCGTTGGGTATCGTCACGGCGAGCAGCGTCATCGTTGAGCAGCGGCAGCAAGGTTAAGGTGATCACGATCATTAAGATCAGCAAAATGCTGGGGAAATGCGGCAAAAGGTCACTCATCGTTATTACCGACCGCGCAAAGAACGACTCGTGCGTCGTCCTTACGCATACTCTCGTCTGGACAGCCTACTAGTCCAACTCAGCGGAAGTTCGCCAGGGGTTGGACGCGGGTTTGCGCCCGCCACAGTCCAGCGTCCGCCGGAGGCGGACGTACGCTTTAGCGTACTAGCCGCTGCATCGTAGCGGTTCAGGCGTCGAGTCGGCAATGAAGATGGACTGAGATCAGGGTGAGGAGATGCTGGCGCGAAGCTCAGGGAAAGCCAAGTATTCCCTGAGCCAGGCCTATTGCAGCACGTCGCGGACAATCTGTTCGAGGCGATCGAGGGGAAACGGTTTAGGCAAATAGTAATCGACCCGCTGCTCACGTGCGCGCTTTTCAAGCTCCGGCGTGGCATACGCAGTGATCATCACAACCCGCGTATCGGGCGACGTCTCTTTGATCGCCGCAGCAAGTTGCAGGCCGTTCATACCGGGCATATTGTAATCGGTAATCACCAGCGGCACTGGGCGCAGAGCAATCTGCGCCAGCGCATCGGCGCCGCCGTTAACGGTGACAATATCATAACCACCCGTCAGATCACGCATCAGGCGGTGTAAGATGATCAAAATATCGGGTTCGTCCTCAACCAGGACAATCGCCGGATTGCGGCCAGAGACATCGGGCATACGCGTGGCTCCTCACTCACCTATGGCAGGCTATCGTCGCGACAATACCCCATATGTGTCAGGCCCATATTCACAGATCCAAACGATCAAAGGCCTGCCATCTTGCAGGGCATCCACTTCCCGACGCGACACGAAATTTTGATCGGCGCATTCGATCCAGGTAACGCGCCTCCGCTGCCTGGAATGTGCCGCCGATCACGGCGCGCCATGGTGCTACATGGCACCTGAGCTTTGTCAAAAGATCGCCGCAATTGTAGCACACTGCTTCAGGGCGGGCAAGAGGCGGAGGAACGATCAGGCGCATACCGGCTCATTACAATGTTGCTGTACAATGTGATGCAGTGCACGATAGGTTCCACGGCGCCGCTGTTCTTCGGATGCTTACGCCGGGCATCTTCCTGTCGCGGAGCCTGCTGTTTATGCCTCAGCTGCTGAGCATCTTTCTCAATGTGCTTGCCCCGGTCTTCTTGCTGGTTTTGCTGGGCTATCTCGCCGGGCCACGCCTCCAGTTGGAGGCTCGCACCCTCTCGCGCTTTGCCTATTTCATCCTGACGCCGGCTTTCGTCTTTTCGATCCTGAGCCAGACCCGGATCGAAGCCGGTCTAGCTGGGCGGATGATCGGCTTTATCACCGTTGTCTATCTCGGATCGATCCTGATTGCCTTTGTCGTCGCCCGGCTCTTACGCCGTTCGGCCCAGATGACGGCGGCCTATGTCATGATCGCCGCCTTCGGCAATGTCGGCAATTTCGGGCTGCCAATCATTCAATTTGCCGCAGGCCCCGAAGCGCTCGGCTCCGCAACAGTCTACTTTCTGGCAAACCTGGTACTGGCCTTTGTTGTCTGCGTTGGAGCCGCCAATTTCAGTCGCGGGTTCAGCTTGAGCATGGCCGGCCAGGTCTTTCGGACGCCGGCCCTGATTGCCCTCGTGCCGGCGCTGATTGTCAGTTGGGCCAATATTCAACTCCCTGCCATTGTCAGCCGACCCATCGATCTGCTCGCCGGCGCGCTAATTCCGACTATGCTGATTGTGTTGGGCGCCCAACTTGCCGCCGCCGGCTTGCCCAAACTCTCGCTCGACCTCTTGATGTCAAGCGGCATCCGCCTGATCAGTGGCCCGGTATTGGCCTTTGCCATCGTGGGCTGGTTCGCCCTGCCGCCGCTGGAGGGTAGCGTCGGCATTTTACAGGCCAGTATGCCCACTGCCGTGCTTGTTTCCATTATCGCAATGGAAAACGATCTACTCCCCGAGTTCGTCACCACCACGGTGCTGTTTTCCAATGTAGCCAGTATTGTTACGCTAACAATTGTGCTGGCCCTCCTCGCTTGATCCGTATGAGGCGTGGGGCGTGAGGCAGGAGCGAGAATTCACGCCCGCGCACAGTCTTTGCACATCACCTATTGCACAAATTTCCGCTATCGTTTACAATACGTATACGGATATCCCCCTTTGTTCAAAGTTCAGATTCTCAGGAGCCAAGCATGAAACGACGAGAGTTTCTACGTGGTGCCACCGCCGGTGTCCTTGGTGGTCTCGGGATGACACTGGCGGCATGTGCCGGTGCACCGCCGGCCGCAGCGCCAACGACGGCGCCCGCCGCAGGCGGTGATGCGCCGACGACAGCGCCCGTAGCAGCAGAGCCGACAGCGGCTGATGCACAGGCGCCGGCACAGGGTTCGTCCCTGCCGGCAATCGAGTGGCAGATGGGTACCAGTTGGCCGGTCTCGCTCGACACGATCTATGGCGGCGCGACGGTGCTCGCCGAGCGCGTTGCAACGCTCACCGACGGCATGTTTCAGATCACGCCCTTCCCCGCCGGCGAACTTTTCCCCGGCCTGGAAGTGCTGCAGAACGTGTCGAACGGCACCGTGGCCGCCGGCCACTCGGCCATGTACTACTACATCGGCCTCAACTCGGCCTGGGGGATCGCGACAGCGCTGCCCTTCGGCCTCACGGCTTCGCAGCAGAATGCCTGGCTCTACCACGGCGGCGGCAACGAGGCCGTCGATAAGATGGGCGCTGAGTTCGGCGTGAAAGCGTTTGCCGCCGGCAACACTGGCGCTCAGATGGGCGGCTGGTGGCGTCAAGAGCTCAACAGCGTCTCCGACATCTCCGGCCTGCGCGTGCGTATCCCCGGCCTCGGCGGTCGCGTGATGGAGCGCCTCGGTGCCGTTACCCAGACGCTGCCCGGCGGTGAGATCTTCCAGGCCCTCTCGACCGGCGCCGTCGATGCCGCTGAGTGGGTCGGCCCCTACGACGATGAGAAGCTCGGCCTGAATGAAGCCGCCGACTTCTACTACTCGCCGGGTTGGTGGGAGCCGGGCCCGACGCTGCACTCGATTGTAGCCCTCAACGAGTGGGATGCCCTGCCGGTTGAATACCAGCGCATCTTCGCCGTTGCCGCATGGGAATCGAACCTGAACATGATCGCCAAGTACGATGCCCTGAACGGTGCCGCGCTTGCGCGCATGGTTGCCGGCGGCACCACATTGGCCACCTACAACGATGAAATCCTGGGTGCGGCCCAAACGGCGGCGTTTGAGATCTACGCTGAAGAGTCGGCCAGCAACCCGCTCTTCGCGGAAACGTTCGCTCCGTGGAAGGAGTTCCGCGACCAGATCATTCAGTGGAACTCTGTGAATGAAGGGCCGTTCAACAACTTTGTGGTCAACAACCCGGTTTCGTAACGGAACCAGGGTTGCCCGGGCACGAACCGGTTTGCCTAACGAACAACAAAGCGAGCTGGCACAAAATGTGTCAGCTCGCTTTATTTTGAACCTGCAATGCGGCTTGGTCAGATAACCCCTGGCGAACTTCCGCCGAGTTGGACTAGCATCGCGTGCGCCGCGTCCACTCCGCCGCATCCATCGGCAGATCGGTTACCGGTGTGTGGATCACAACGTCCGGTTCGCCCCAGCCGCGTCGCGCTGCCGCAAGCGCACTTTCGAGATCGTCGCCGGTGAGCACCGTCGCCAGGCGACCTTCCTCACGATGCGCCGCATACGGTTCGGCGATCTGTGCCGCTGCCGCCGGCGTTGCGGTGAGCAACACAACCCGCTCGACATGGCTCGCTTCAAGGTAGACGCCGAGCAAGCGCGAAAGATGGCCGCGCAGGCTCTCACCGATCACATAGATAATCTTTCCGGGCAGCGGGCGAATCGCGTTTGGCTCACTCACGCTCAGCATTGTCACGGGGCGCTCCTTCAACTTGCTACGGCTGCGTTGCCTGGAGCACGGTGTTCGCAACACTGCGATCGCGCGGCTCACTCGATTGGTTAAAACTAGGATAACAAGTAGGTTTGCAAATGTCTAATATATCATTTATGCTCTATTGATACTTGAAAGTTTAACAAGATCGCGGTTGCGTGGGTGGCGAAGCCAATCCACGCAACCGCGCGTGAAGCCACAGGCCGGATTACACTCAATGGAACTGCGGCATCTGATCTATTTCGAAGCTGTGGCCCGCCACGAGCACGTCTCGCGGGCGGCGATCGAGTTGGCCGTTGCTCAACCGGCGATCACGAAGCAGCTCAAAGATCTCGAACGCGAGCTCGAAGGCGGCAAGCTGTTCGAGCGGGTTGGGCGGCGCCTACGCCTGACTGAAACCGGACGCGTGTTGTTAACCCACGCCCGAATCGTTCTAGCCCAGGTTGATACGCTGCGAGCCGAAATGCACGAACGGGGCGGCATCGGCGGTGGGCGGGTCGGCATCGGTGCACCGCCATCGGTGGGCGAACGCCTGCTCCCGCATATTCTGCGCCGCTTTCATCGTGATCATCCTAATGTTGAGTTGCACGTCGTTGAAGGCGATACGGCAAGTTTGCTGCATCAACTCGACACCGGCAGCATCGATATGGCCGTGGTGACGTTGCCGCTTGTGCAGCGCGGCCTCAGCGTGATCCAGCTTTTCAGCGAAGAGTTAGTGATTGTGCTGCCGCCGGATCACCGGCTTGCCGCCAACAGCCTGCTCACAATCGGTGATCTGAACCGTGAGCGCTTTCTGATTCACTCGCCGGCTGGTTATGTACGCGAGGCCACAATGCAAGCCTGTCGGCAGGCCGGCTTCGTACCCCAGATTGTGCTCGACAGCGGCTCGATCGAACTTGTGCTGCGCCTGGTGGCCGCCGGTCTGGGCGTGGCGATCATTCCGCCGGTCGCCCTTACCGGCAGCGAACCCCTGGCGGTGCGCACCCTTACCAACCCGCCGATTAAGCGCACCATGGGCCTGGCAACCCGCGAGGGGCGCGCGCTTACGCCGGCCGCCGCACGCATGCGCGACGATGTCATTGCAAGCCTCACGCGCTGATGTGGTAGACTACAGCCTACAGCACCCACGCCCGCAGAACGGAGTTGATATGCTCGACCCGAACGCCATCCGCGATGCATTCACCGTCCGCTTCGGCATCAGCCCACGCCTGATTGTGCGCGCCCCTGGCCGGGTGAATCTGATCGGCGAACATACCGACTATAACGAAGGTTTTGTCTTCCCGATCGCGATCGACCGGGCGACCTATGTGGCTGCACGCGCCCGACCCGACACCACCGTGCGCGTCTATAGCGCCCAATTTCAAGCCGAAGATAGCTTTGAATTAGATCTGATCGAGCACAGCCCAAGCCATCCTTGGAGTAACTATATCCGCGGCGTGATCAAAGGCTTGCTCGCCCGCGATCTGGCCCTTACCGGCGCCGATCTGCTGATCGACAGCGATGTACCGCTCGGCGGCGGCCTCTCGTCATCGGCGGCGCTTGAAGTTGCCGTCGGGTATGCCTTCCAGTTGCTGAATAACCATAATTTGCTTGGCGAAGAACTGGCGTTGCTCGCCCAGGGCGCCGAAAATAGTTTTGTCGGGATGCAGTGCGGAATTATGGATCAGTTTGTGTCGGCGCTGGGGCGCGCCGGCCACGCGATGCTGCTCGATTGCCGCGACCTTAGTTATCGGATTGTGCCGATTCCGCCGGATGTGCGGATTGTGGTCTGCGACAGCGGTGTGCGTCATACGCTGGTTGGTTCGGAGTATAACGAGCGCCGGGCGGCCTGCCAGGAAGCCGTGCGCCTACTCAAAGCGCGCATGCCGCAGATCAGCGCCCTGCGCGATGTTACGCCCGCTGATCTTGCCGCCCACGCCGATCTGTTGCCGCCGGCTATTCTGCCCCGCGCCCGCCATGTCGTCACCGAAAACCAGCGCGCGCTCGCCGGCGCCGCTGCGCTCGAACGCGGCGAACTGACGACCTTTGGCCAACTGATGAATGAGTCGCACGCTAGCCTCCGCGACGACTATGCAGTGAGTGTGCCGGAGATCGACCTGCTGACCGAACTGGCTCGCGCGGTGCCCGGCTGCTACGGCTCACGCATCACTGGTGGCGGCTTCGGCGGCAGCACGGTGAACCTGGTCAGCGTTGGCACAGTCGAAACGTTTATTGAACAAGTTACCGCCGGATACCGCACCCAACTTGGTCGCAAGGCAAACATTCTCGTCTGCCGCCCGAGCGAGGGGGTCTCGCGGGCAACCCCGAGTTGATGGTATGCGCTTCTACACGCTCGAACGTAAACTACAAGCTCTGCCCGATCCACTCTCCGATGCGCTGATCCCGCTGGTGAACGGCCTTACCCGGCGGGTCTGGTTTCGCAGTGGAGTTACTGAGGCCGATGCGATCTTCGCCGGCATTATGACCCACTTCTACCAGCGCACACCAACGCCGCAGTCAACATCGGCGGTGCCGATTGTGCTGATCCACGGGATCGCCGACAATGCGCTTACCTGGGCGTTTCTGTTGCCGCGCTTGGCGCGCTGGGCCGGCCCGATCTATGCCATCGATCTGCCCGGCTTCGGCCTAAGCGGTTACCCGCCCGGTCGGCGCTATGCAACAATTAGCGAACATGTGGCCGTGGTGCAGACGCTGATCCGCAGCCAGATCGGCGGCCCGGCGCTGCTGATCGGCAACTCCCTCGGTGGTTGGATCGCCGCGCGCCTCGCCCTTGAGACGCCCGAGCTCGCCTGCGGCCTCGTTCTGCTCGACCCAGGCGGCGCTATGCTCGGCGGGCGCGCCGATTGGGATCCGTTTGTCGCCACGGTAGCCGTGCCCGATCTGCGCACCGTGCGCACCATTTACCGCCAGATGTTCGGCCAGGTGCCGCTGCCGCTCTACCTGGGCCAGCGTGGTTTTCAGGCGCTCTTCCTGCGCGATCCGGTGACCCA
>JBBRUG010000201.1:0-10851 GCA_038247995.1 Chloroflexales bacterium
ATGGACGACGGACGACGGGCGACAGACGACGGACGACGGACGACGGACGACGGACGACGGACGACGGACGACGGACGACGGACGACGGACGATGGACGACGGACGACGATGGACGACAGACGATAGACGACGGACGATGGACGATGGACGATGGACGATGGACGATGGACGACGATGGACGGATGACCAAGGACTGAGGACGAAGGTTTTTGGTTTTTGGTCCCTGGTTCTTAGTCTTCGGCCCCTGGTTCTAACTGTCAGGCGCTCTTCCGCTTGGCCTGTTTTGCGGCGGCGGCCTCAGCGACGCGCGCTTCGGCGTAGGCTTCGGCCTCGGCCTCGGTGGCGGCCTGGGCTGCCTTCAGCGCAGCAGCGTCGATCAGGCCCTCGCGCACGAGCAGATCGCCAATGGTATCCATCGTGGCCAGGGCGTGCGACCGTCCATCGGGGGTGAATGCCGTCCACGAAAAGTAGTTCGTGCCGCCATTGTGGTGCATCTTGCCGACATTGACAAACTCGATCGTGCCGTTGCGCATGGCCTGGTTCCAGGGCGTGTTGGGGAACAGTTTCCAGCGCCCGGCGTAGAGCACGGCGCCCAGGCCGTGGAGCGGGTCGTCGTCGCCCCAGAGGTGGAACAGCTTGGTAACGCTCTGCACCCCGATGTCGTCGCTCATCACGCCGCCCACGGAGATGATCCGGATCGGCGCGTTAAGCAGCGGTTTGAGAAAGGTTGCCGTGCCCAGGGCAACCTGCGCGCCACCCGAGAAGCCGACGATGGTTACGGGTTTGCCGCTGCCCGCCCGGTAGCCGCGCTGTTCCAGAGCGGCAATAATTTCGTTGGCCACGCCGGGATTGTAGATCGGACCGTAACGCCGATCGGCTGAGATGGCAACCTGGAACATATTGCGCACATTGATCAAAAACTGGAGCAGATCGTAGGGGTTCTTCAGACGGCGCCGCTCCAGGTAGGCCCACATGCGCGTAAACAGGCGCTCATTCGTCAGGCCGGCATTTGTTACCGAGTAGGGATAAACATCGGGCACGATAGTTGTTTGGGGTAGCCGTTTGATCGCCATCAAGCCCCAGTCGATCTCTTCCTTGGGAATTGCCCGTGCGTCGATCGCGCCGATGCCGGAGAGGTACACGAGGAAGTGGTTGTGCGGGCTTTCGGCGGCGACGGTGGTGCGCATCTGCGCCTGGCCGGGCACGGGCGGCGTTTTGCCTTCGCCGAACCAGCCGGCCCACCAGCCGAGACTCTCGAAGGGCGCCAGGGCCGCCGTAATGAAGAGCAGAATAATTGCGCCGAGCAGAGCGGTGCTGAGCAGGTTGATTACGGTTTACGCTCCTTGCTCTGATCGCTTTCGGGGGCGGCAAACTGGTTCAGGATGTCGGCCACTGTCGCATCCATGCGTGTTCCCGAGGCGGCCCGCCAGAGCCGATTGCGCGCCGCCAGCACCGGTCGGCCAATCGTATTGCTCATAACCCAGATCACGAGCCAGCTAATCCCGACCACCAGAAAGGCCGGCCACCAGCTTACCTGAAAACTGTAGGCCGTTACGCCGGCGGCGATCACCGAGCTCCAGACGCTCAACACCCGGTAGATAAATTCGCCCAGGTACGGGATCAGCACCAGCAAGCCGAAGACATACGGCGCGGCGCTGAGGCCAACGAGGCGCAACACCAACCCCAGGCCTGGTTCGGTAGGAAAAACGAGCGAGCCGACTGCCCAGATTGCGATGCCCCAGATCAGCAGGCTGATCGCGAACACTAGGCCGTTGATCAACAGGCTGAGCGCGAACCGACTTGGTCGCACCCGATTAACAAACAAGATCACACTCTGGCCCAGCAACAACCCGGCGCCGCCGAGGATGGCGATCACCAGGACGATCAGGCGACTTTCGGGGTACTGATCGACGAACTCGGCGACGCGCACATCCAGAGCCATCGAGCGGGTAATGCCAAGCCAGACGTAGCGTAAAAATTCAAACATAGGCTATGTTCGTGGTTCAACTGGTTGGGAAGCGAACACATTCAGCCCGAGCCGAGCGGAGAGAAAGCGGGCGGTAAGCTGGCCTTTAATACTGTTGCCGGCGTCGTCGAGGGGTGGTGCAAAGGTGCCCATGCCGCCTTTACCCGGTGCAACAGTGATGATCCCGCCGCCAACCCCGCTTTTGCCCGGCAACCCAATAGCGTACAGCCAGTCGCCGGATGTCTCGTAGAGGCCGGCTGTAGCCATCACGGCCAGCACCCGCCGACAGCTATCAGCGTCGATTACTTGATCGCGGGTTACCGGGTTGACGCCGCCGTCGGCCAGGGTGGCGGCCATCAGGGCCAGATCGTGCGCCGTCACATCGAGCGCGCACTGGCGGGTATAGAGATCGACGGCTGTGGTTGGATCACAGCCGAGCCGGCCGTGGCTCGCTAGGATGCGGGCGATGCCCTGGTTGCGCTGGTTACTCGCCGCTGCCGAGGCGTAAACTTCGTCATTCATTGTTAGCGTGCGACCGGCGAAGCGCGACAGGCCGCCATGAATAAAGGCCCACTTGGCATCCGCAGTGGCGCCCGGCACGAGGCTCGTGGTAGCGATCGCCCCGGAGTTGACCATCGGATTGGTGCGACCGGCGGCGTTTAAGTCGAGCGCCATCACCGAGTTGAAGGGCAGGCCGGTGCTATTCACGCCAAGCTGCTCGCGCACCACCTCGGCGCCGAGGGCCTGACAGGCCAGCGCAAAGACGAACGGCTTCGAGACGCTCATGATCGTGAAGAGATGCGCAAGATCACCCGCAGCAAAAACGGCCCCGTCAACACCGACAATGCAGATCCCGAATAGGTCGGGCGGCACACGGGCCAGCGCCGGGTAGTACTGTGCGTTCTGGCCGGCAGTATTGGCTTTGAACTGCGCATAGGCCGCATCCACAAGCGCCTGCACCTGTTCGGCGGGCGGCAAATGGCCGGTTGAGATGAGGATTGGCTGGTCGATAGGCATACGTGATCCGCAGATTGCGCAGCAGATGAGCCGTAGAGACGGCCCGCCGGGCCGTCTCTACCCGCCCAATGGAATTGCAATTGCCACCATCATCACCCCGGCAGCGACGAGGATCAGCCCGGTGCGCCAGGGCTTTGCGCCGGTATAGGCGCCCCAATTGTAGCCAGCGTGGAACAGTACGATGAATGATATAACATTCGAAACCCGAATTGCAAGATCGTAGTTGCTGCGCAGTAAGACCAGCGGAATGAGCGATGGGATCACCGCAAAGATGGCCACTACCAGCGTGCCGAGCGCGCCGGTAAAATCCTCGCGTTTAAAGCTGATCGGCCGGGCCCGGGCGGTACGCAGGTGGGGCAGTACGCTCTGGTAGAGGTTGCGGCGCTCGGTTTCGTCGGTGATTGGCTCAAGGACGTAATCAAGTTCTGCGGCAAGCACATCGATCCGCTCGCGTTCAGTTTCAGCCGTCTGGAGCATGTGTAACAGTCGGTGGCGTTCGCCGCGCTGAAACACCTCCATCAGCACATACATCAGCCCATCGATCAGCCCCCAGGCGATAATCGCGCTTATTGCCGCAATGAGTAATTCATTTGAGTATTGAATCGAGTTGGGCGGAGTAACCGGATCGGCGCCGAGCCTGATGATGCGATACGCCAGCGTAAAGGTCAGCAGGATCAGCACACTATAGATCGTCTCGCTTAACCGATCGATTGGATCGATGAAGCGTCCGAGGAAGCCATCGGTGGACGACAGGCGGGGTTGCGGGCGTTTGCGGATAGTTGAACGTGCCGACATAATCCGTGTTTTACGCCGAGCGCCGGCTCAGGCTGCGCACTTCCAGCGCGGCAAGCATCAGCACGACACCGCGCACAAACAGGTTTGCGCCCACAATCAGGCCAAGCAACGCCAGCAATAGCGTTGGGTTAAACAGGATCACTATGCCGAGAACAATGCTGAGCAGCGCGATCAACAGCACCATGATCCAGCCGGGGTGGCGCTGCATGAAGGCGCGCATGCCGCTGAGTACAGCGTCGAACATAAAACCGCCCACGATGATCAGGGCGAGCAGGCTACCGACGATCACCGGTGAACTGAGCATCACAATGCCAAGCATGATGCTGATAATCCCAAAAAAGATCTCGGCGGTGAAGCCGCTGAAGTTCCGAAACGCAAATGCGCCAAGAATCTGCACAACCCCGCCGCCAATCGCGAGCCAGCCCAACACCAAAACAAAGAAAGCGCCGCTGAGAGCGAGCGCGCTGGTGGCGATCAGGCCGAGAATGATCATCAGGATGCCGCTCGACAACATCCAGATCCACATTGTGCCGGCTTGCCGGCGTTGCTCAGCAACAGTCATAGACGCTTCCCTGTCGGGACCGCAGCATCAGCCGGGCCGATGCTGCGGCCTTACAGCTTACTCCTCTTCGCTGAAGTATTCTTTCAGCTTGCTTTCCTGCTCGGTCGAGAGGTTGCTGGCGATCAGTTCGAAGTCCTGGCCCTTGACGGCCTCGGCGATGCGATCGACGACGGCGCCGCTGCTGAGCAGGAACAGCGCCGAGGTACCCGGCGTGACCTTCTCGCGTACGTCCTTGATGAAGCGATCGTCGATGCCCACATCGGCCATTGAGCCGGTGAGCGCGCCGGTCATCGCGCCGATTGCAGCGCCGAAGAGCGGCATCAGGAAGATCAGACCGAAGAGCATGCCCCAGAAGGTGCCGCTCAGCGTTCCGGCGGCGGCCAGGTTATGCATCTGGCGCGTCTTCGGCTTCTTCTTGCCCTCCGGCCAGACAACCGTCGCCGCGTCGAGAACAGTGATCAACTGTTGCTTTTGCAGTTCGGCCAGCGAGGCCAGCATCTTGTCGGCGCCTTCTGGGCTTGCGAATTTGAGGACGGTAAGTGTGCCTGCCATGGTGGAGTCTCCTTCTCATTGGGCCGACGCATCAATGATGTCGATGCGTCGGCCTTCCTATATTACCTACGTAGATAGATAGCGATGATTATGCCGCTGCCACGGCTGCAGCAAGCGTGTCGATGGCGGCCTTCTCTTTGTCGCTGACATCGACGCCGCCCATGCCCATGAAGCCGCCTTCTTTGGCTGCACCGGCAACTTTTTGGGCGACGCTGATCAGCAGGCCCTGGTAGGCCGTTGCGTCGGAGCGAGCGCCTTTGGCCTTGACCAAGATCAACGCTTCGTTGACCGGGCCGATCATCGCCGTGTGGAGCGCATCGGCTTCCGTCTTGCGCTGCGCCTTGACCAGATCTTCCATGGGGCCAACGGCGCTGCGGTCGCGGAAGAGCAGGCCGATCAGTTCGGCCGGGCCGGCGGCGGCGGCAGCCTCGTTGAGGGTGGCCTGAAGCGCTTCGATCTCTTTGTCCACACCGCCGCCGCCCGAGCGATCGGCCAAAATGACCAACCCAGCGGCGTGCAGCGGGCCTTTCTGGAGCAGCGCCCACTCTTCGGCGCTAAAGGCATCGCGCACTTTGTCCTGGGCTTCAAGCGGCTTGAAGACCTCTTTGAGCACTTTGCCGGTGTTCGCATCGCGGCGGCTCAATCCCTTCACCTCAGTCTGAAGCATTTTCGCTAGACTGTCGGCGTCGAGTTGCTGTTGCGCGGCCATGTTTTTTACCACGCCCAGTACAACGGGCGTACAGATTGCCAGCATCGGCGCAATGTCGATGCCGGTGGCCTTCTTGACGCCACTGGTGACTAGTTCCAGATTGCTGCCGAAGAGTTGGCCGGCGGCGCCGTTACCGACGCTGACGGTCTTCGAGCCGCCAAGAACATTGGCCACAACGCCGCTCAGGTTGCTGAGCACACTGCTGTCGGCGCCCTCGACCAGCTGCGCAACCGCAGCGGAGCCTTCGGGCGTACTGCTGGCGCGGGCCAGCCCCCCAGCGAGTACCGCATTGGTAATCGTCAGACCCTGGCGGGTCAGTTCATCACTCAGGCCAAGTTGTTTCCCCAGGTTGCCAACCATCTCAGGCGTGATCAGGTTTGAAAGCGTGGCCAGTATCCCGCTCATCGGTCTGCTCTCCTTCTTCGTTAACGCAACACAGTGGTATAGGTGAGGGCACGGCGCCCCGCCTCGTAAAAGATCCGTAGCTCATTGCCGGTAATGGTGTAATCAACTTCGCCCAGGAGTGCATTAAAGATCGCGCGCTCCTGCGCCGACAGGGCATCGCTGGTGCATGCGGCGCGGGTGGTGGCCAGCGGGCTGAAGGTGATCGTGTCGGCGGTAGTGGTGTAGTCGCCGTTGAAGTTGTTGCAGCCGGTGCTGCCGGTAACTCGCGTGCCGTCGAAGGCGATCGTGGCGTCGCCGGTGGCGCTCTGCGGCGCGGCGACATCGCCGAACGAACTGAGTACCCAGCGCCCGGTCTGTAAGGTCAGCGCGCCGGCGATGCGGTAGGTCAGCGCCTGCCGCCCACTGTCGTAGCTGATCCGCAACTGGTCGCCGGCGATGCTGTAGTTCGTCGTGCCGGCGAGGGCGCCGAGAACGGCCCGCTCCTGGTTGGTGATTGCTTCATCGGTGCAGGCGGCGGCGGTTACCAGGAAGGCTTCGAAGCTGATTGTGCTTGCCGTGGCGCTGTAGCCGCCGTTGAAGTTATTGCAGCCGGTCGTGCCGCTGGCGCGGGCGCCGTCGAAGGCGATTGTAGCGCTGCCGGAAGCCGCCTGCGGTGCTTCAACCGGCCCGAATGAGGCGAGTTGCCATGTGCCGCGCTCCAACCCCGCCGTGCCGGCCGTGCGATAGACCAGCGCCTGATCGCCGCTGTAGCTGATTGTGAGCCGGGTGCCGGCGACGCTGTAGTTCACCGTGCCGTCGAGCGCGGTAAAGATGGCGCGTTCCTGGTTGGCCAGCGCGGCTTCGGTGCAGAGCGCCAGGGTGCTGGCGAGCGGCTCGAAGGTGACATTGCCGGCGGTGGCGCTGTAGCCGCCGTTGAAGCTGTTGCAGCCGGTGCTGCCGCTCACCCGATCGCCTTCGAAAGCGAGCGTGGCGCTGCCGGCGGCGGGTTGCGGCGCGTTGGCGGGGCCGAACGAAACCAGTTCCCAGGGGCCGTTGAGCGTCAGCGCGGTTGCTGCGGGCGGCGGCGGTGTAGCCGTACCCTGGAGTTCAGCGCCCAGGCGCCCAAAGAGCACATTAAAGGGCGGGTCGTTGGCAGGGTGCAATTCGAAGCGCGTGCGCTCGAACCACTGCACGGTGTACTCGCGGCCCTCGATCACCTCAACCATCGGGTCGGAGATCGGCAGGCCAAACAGGCCCAGGCTCTCTTCAAAGGTGATGCCGGGCGTGTTTGGGAAGTTCAGGCCAAATGCGCGGAATGCCGTGAGGAATTCGCCGCAGACCTGCCGGCGGGTTTCCTGGAAGAAGCGACAATTCTCGGCGTCGGCCTGATTCTCGTCGAAGGGCGGGAAGGCTTGCCAGTCGCGGCCCTGCTGGGCCAGCACATCCACGCCGATGCGCCCAAGGAGCACATTATAGGGCGGCGCATTCTCGGGGTGGATTTCGAGCCGATGGCGCTCGAACCACTGGGTCTGGCGGGCGACGCCATCCTCGCCAATCACCGACTGCTCGGGGCCGAGCGGCAGGCCGAAGACGGCCAGCCCGCCGTTCTGCTCCCAATACCCGCGGATCGTGCCGCTGATGCAGAAGCCGGTTTCGCTAAAGCAACGCTCGCCGGTTTGGGCGCGGGACACGGGCGCCGACGCGGGACACGGGCGCCGACGCGGGACACGGGCGCCGACGCGGGGCGCCCTTACGGGTACGGCTACTCGGCTTCCATTGCCGCGCGGGCGGCTTCGATCACGGCATGCGGGATGCGTTCGTTGGCGATGACTTGGCCATTGGCGCTGCGCACGGCGTCGGCGAAACGCGCCGCCCAGGTGTTTTCCCAGACGATCAGCCCCGCTGAGCTGTTCGGCGGCAGTTCGGCGGCGGCCAGTTCGATGTCTTCCATGCTCAGCAGGTCGCTCACTTCACCATCGAGATCGTCAAAGGGCAGGGCTTCATCGGGGTCGAGGGTGCTCAACTCGACGGTCAACATGTTCCCGTCGGCGTCTTTTTTGATGAATAACAAGTCGATGATGTGGACCGTGCCGCTAGCGACCAGTTCCTTTAGTGCAGGCACGATCTGGCCGTTGAACTTGTTGCCGGGAAAGGCAATCAGCATGTACTCGACTGGGCCGATGGGCATGGCGGGCCTCCTTTATCGCACTGAGCAAAACGATTGAGCCGCTGAGGGCACAGAACGGTGTGGCTCGCTATTGCTCACCGACGGTTGGCCCAACAAGCGTGGGCTCACGCACCAGCAGGTGATCGGTGCGGGTTGTGTTGCGAAACCAGATCCAGACGACGAAGCCACTAAGTAAACACACGGCAGCGGCGATCAAGAACGCTGTGGCGATGCCTACCCCAAACGCCGCCCGGTATGCGCCCAGCAGGCCGATCTGTTCGAGTGCTGCGCCAATCGCACTGGTATCGTTGGTGGCGCCCATGCGCAGCGCCTCGTTGAGCAACTGCAGTGCGCGATCTTTCTGATCTTCATTTAAGCCTACGTTGGCCAGGCGGCGCTGGAAGTCGTAGAGGCCGGTGACTTGCACCACAGTGCTGAGGATCGCGCCGGACAATGCACCGCCAACCAGGGCCGCCGCCCGATTGATTGCGGCGCTGACGCCGATCAGATCGCCGGGTAGGGCACTGAAGAAGAGGTACGTCCATGATGTTGATGCAAGCATGAAACCAACCCCAAATAGCCCCATCACTGGAATGAGTACAACATAAGGCGCCCACGACATCAGCATTGCCGTAAGCAATAAAGCAGAGGCGATGAAGAACAATCCGGTGGCAATTACTACCAGATACGACTGTTGGGTACTAAAGCGCAGCGCCCAGCGGATGACGAGTGCAGGCGCCACGATGATCGGCAGCAGCGCCAGGCCGCTTAGCAGCACCGACCATTGCTGTACGGTCCAAAAGAACATGTACATCTGAATTGACGTACCCGCTGAGCGCAAAGCTGAGCGTCGCCGAAGCGATCAGGAGCAGCGAGAGGAATACCCGCGGCACCTGGGCTTCGCGCGTATGTAGGCCGGCTTGCAATTGGCGCGGCGACCAGAAGACCATGATCAGGAGTCCCAGCACGCTGAGGCTCGCGGCGGCCAGGGTGATCGGGTTGCGCCAGGTGCCGTCGTTCTAGCGCATTACCAACGGCAGCTTGCGCAGATGTCGTTTTAGCGCATCACCAACGGCAGATTCACGCGATAGACTTGTTCCACCGGCGCGGCTGCGGCTTGCGCTGGGCCGTACACGTTGGTTGCGCCGCCGACTTCGTGCTCTTCCAGCCAATAGCTGTAGTTTTTGCCAGGTTGGGCTGATGCGTCCGTCCAACGATAAGCGGCGCCTTGACTGGCGCTGCCGCGGGCCGGGATCAGGGTAGCTGTGAGCCGTACCGCATCACTCAGGTCGCCGCTTGAACTGCGCAAGATGTGGAAACCCTGAGCGCCGATTTCAACACCGGTTTCCCAGCGCACTACCGGTTGGCCGTTTTCCAGGCCCGCAGTAAAGCGGCGCAGGGTTACGGCTGTTGGGTTGACGATCCTCAGCGGCGTCTGGAGCACATTACTCGGGTAGTAGGTCCACAGATCGAGCCCTTTTTTGTCGCCGAAGCCGCCGTCGGGGAGGCAGATACTAGACGGATTTGCCGGTACCGTGAAGCCGAAAGCGCGCTGATTGGTGCGGCTGTCGAAGCCCAACAACCGGTCGCTGGCGTTGATCAGCGGCGGGTTGCCGAAGCCGCGTGGGTTCGCCGCATCACCGAGGCAGAGCGGGCCGTTTATTGCCGTGCCGACCAGGGTGCCTTCGGCGCTCCGGTAGCCGCGATCGTCGTAGAATGTGCCGAAGCAGCCCCCGTTCCAGGGCGGACAATCGCCGACGCCGTCGCCGCTAGTATCGGGTGGATTGATCAGTTCCACTTCCGGGCCGCCATCGACGTTATTCTCCACGTCGAGGAATGGGAAGTGAACCTCGCCACCTTGGATCGCTGCTGAGGCCAGGAAGTTGCCGACTGGGAACGGTGCGCCGGTGTTGTCGCGTCCGTTCCATGGTACGTTCACCGGGCCGGCGGCACCGGCAACGCCCCGCAATACACGATTGCTCGGCTCGGTCGGGTCGAAGTTCACCCCGTCGCGGCTCACTACAACATAATAGGCCCCCGGTTGGGTAGTGGTGAAGCTGAAGCTGCCACCCTCGTCGATCGACGTCTCCGGCGTGCTGGTCGGTCCGTTGAATGCGAGAGTGCTAATCTCCGGCGCAATCGCTTCGATGGGGATGCTCAGCGCATTCAATACTAGCGGATCGGGGTTAGCAAGGAAAATGGGATACTCGGGCGGTAACAGGCGCACCCCGCCCTGAAGTTCGCGTAACTGATTCTGCTCACGACCGGTAATCGTCGGATCAGCCATCAGGTTGCGGTAGAGCGGTGTACCATCGCTGTTTTGGAAGCCGAGTTGATTGACATAAAACACAAAACCGAATGGATCGCCGTCGAAGCGCACCCGATAGCGGAAGCCGGTGTCGGTAACAACCAGCGCCTCGCCGGAGATCGGTCGCCCGCCGTCGCCGGTATTGCCGGCATAATAATAGGCAAAGAGCCGGCCGGGTTGGTCGATCGCGCCATTGCGCACGGTCACATCCCAGGCCGTAACGCTAGTGCGCTGCAAGGGGCCGAAGTCGGCGGGCAGCGGATCGAGCAGACCGCTTACCGTCGGCTCGTCGTCGGAGTTGGCGCCGGATGGCCCAGTGAAGACAACCGCGTAGATCCCGGTTTCCGGCGCCGTAAAGGTGCAGGGCGTATAGCCGTTCGGCGCCGGCAGC
>JBBRUG010000202.1:0-10822 GCA_038247995.1 Chloroflexales bacterium
GCAGTTGTTCCTCGTGCTCCTGGGCTACCGCAACGGCACGCAGGTGCTGGGCTACTTGATCTTTGCGCAGGGCTTCGGCCAGACCTCGGGTAGTGTTACGAGCGCCTTCCGCCAGGGTTATGCCGCCTCGGCGTCGATTGTGCTCTTCCTGCTGGTGCTGATGATTGGCTTGCCGGTGCAGTATTTCCTGCAACGCAGGGAGAAGAGGATTCTCGGATGAGTACGCTTACTACACCCAATGCTACTGATCTTAAAGCCCAGCCGCAGGCGCCGGTTCGCCGGATCAAGTGGGGTCGCATCGGCGCCTACACGCTGCTCAGCCTGTTTGCGATTGTCTATCTGGGGCCGTTGCTGATGCTGGTGATCACTTCGCTAAAGACGATGCCGGAATTTATGCGCAGTGCTACTTCGCTGCCATCCAGTCTGCATTTCGATAACTTCGCCGAGGCATGGGAAAAGGCTAACTTTCCACGTTACCTGACCAACACACTGATCTATACCATCTCGGCAACGGTGATCTACATTATCACCGCCGTCTTTGTCGCCTTTCCGATCTCGCGCGGCTATGTCAAGGGCGCCGGCTTTTTGCTCACCCTGTATGTGATCGCCCTGTTCCTGCCGGTGGCGCTGATCCCGCAGTTCCAGTTGATGTTGGCGCTTGGGCTGTACAACAACCCGTTTGGTTATGTGCTGCTCTTTCTGGTCAACCCGATCGGGATCGTCATTCTGGTCAACTACATCAAGACCCTGCCGCTGGAACTGGATGAGGCGGCGGCGATGGACGGCTGTGGCTACTTCCGTTTCGTGACCATGATCGTCTTCCCGCTGATCCAGCCCGCCATTGCCACGGTGGCTGTGCTGCACGCGATCGGGATCTGGAACGAACTGATTTTGCCGACGATTTACCTTACCAACCAGAACTTCTACCCGATCACCCGCGGCCTGATCGTCTTTCAGGGCGTCTACGGCAGCGATTGGCCTACCCTCGCATCTGCGGTGCTGATCATGACCCTGCCGATGCTGCTGATCTTCCTCGTATTGCAACGCTACATCGTTTCGGGCCTGACGGCCGGCGCGGTGAAGGGATGATTGCTGCATCGTCCGCAGATTGCGCAGATGTAGGCGCACACGCGGTCGGCTGTACCGGACTCGGCATCGTCCGCAGATTGCGCAGATTACGCAGAGGGAAGCGCACACGCGATCGGTGGCGCCTGGATGCTGTCCGCCCGCCG
This sequence comes from Chloroflexales bacterium, assembly GCA_038247995.1. Lineage (GTDB taxonomy): Bacteria > Chloroflexota > Chloroflexia > Chloroflexales > Chloroflexaceae > JBBRUG01. The sequence continues at coordinate 1,233 of JBBRUG010000202.1, forward strand.
GAACAATCTGCGTCAGCTGCGTCAGCTGCGGATCGACACTGGAGTATGCATATGACTCGCTCCATCCCCGCTCCGTCGGACATGTGGGACGGCCCCGCCGTGCTCGGCGCCGAGAGTGGCTTTGTTGAGCTCGACGGCGAATCCTTTTATCGGATCAGCAATGTCGATCAACTCGATCCCTTCCTGATCACGCTGGTCAGTTCGGCCGACCACTGGCTGTTCATTACCAGCAGTGGCGGTCTGACCGCCGGCCGGGTGAGTCCCGAGACGGCATTATTCCCGTACGAGACTTCCGATCGGCTCTACGATTGCCATCCGTACACCGGCTCACTCACCATGCTCCATGTGACGCGGGCGGGTCGTACCCAGCGCTGGGAGCCGTTCGGCGTCGGCGCGGGCGAACATTACCGGATCGAGCGTAATCTGTACAAAGACGCCCTGAGCACTACGCTGGTCTTTGAGGAATGTAACCACGACCTGGGGTTGGTTTTTCGCGCCACCTGGCAGACTAGCCCGCGTTTCGGTTTTGTGCGCAGTTGCCGCCTGATTGAACTGTCCGGCGTGGCCTGTAGCGTGCGGGTGCTCGACGGCCTGCAAAATCTGTTGCCCCACGGGGTAACGACGACGCTCCAGAGCAACTTCAGTAATCTGCTCGACGCATACAAACGCGCCGAGCGCGACCCGAGCGGCCTGGCGATCTTTGCGCTCAGTTCAACGCTGACCGACCTGGCCGAGGCGAGTGAGTCGTTGCGGGCAACCGTGGCCTGGCAATCCGGGCTGCATGCCGAACAGACGCTGCTCTCTACGGCGCAGACGGCGGTGTTTTGGCGCAACGCCGAACTTCAGCCCGAAGCCGACCTGCGCGGCCGGCGCGGCGCGTTCCTGGTGGCGGCCACAATCGAGCTTGCCCCTAACGCCGCCCGCGCCTGGCGGATTGTCGCCGATGTGGCCCAGGACGCCGTCGCCGTCGCCAATCTGGCCCACAACTTACACACCGACCCGACCGGTCTTGCCGCCGAACTGGAAACCGATATCGCACGGGGGCGCGCCGATCTTGCGGCGCTGGTTGCCGCCGCCGACGGCTTGCAGCAGAGCGCCGACCCGCTGCTGGGCGCGCATCATGCCGCCAACACGCTCTTCAACATTATGCGCGGCGGCATCTTCGCCGACGGCTACACGATCGATACCGCCGATCTGCGTGCCTTTATCGCCGTGCGTAGCCCGCGCCTGCTCGCAGAACAGGCCGCCTTCTTCGCCGACTTGCCGCCCCAAATCACCGTGCGTGCTCTGCGCACCCGCGCCGGCGCAAGCGGAGTCGCCGACCTCGAACGGCTCTGTACGGAATATTTGCCGCTCACCTTCAGCCGCCGCCACGGCGACCCCAGCCGCCCATGGAATCGCTTCAGCATCAACCTGCGCGGCGCCAACGGCGAACGCAAGCTCGATTATCAGGGCAACTGGCGCGACCTGTTTCAGAACTGGGAGCCGCTGGCCTATGCTTTTCCAGCCTATCTGGAGGGCATGGTTGCGCTGTTCCTGAACGCTACTACCGCCGACGGCTACAATCCCTACCGGATCGCCCGCGCCGGCGTCGAGTGGGAAGTTCCCGAGCCGGAGAACCCCTGGGCGAACATCGGCTACTGGAGTGATCATCAGATCATCTATCTGCTCAAGCTGCTGGAAACCCTGGAAGCTCACGAGCCGGGCCGCCTTGGCGCGCTGCTCAACCGCTGCAGCTACAGCCATGTCAATGTGCCCTATCGGATCAAACCCTATGCCGACCTGCTGGCTGATCCCGCCGCCAGTATCGTGTTTGATTGGACCAGCGCGCATGCGCTTGCTGCGCGAGTCGCTACTCACGGCGCCGACGGCAAGCTGCACCACGACGCCAACGGACGGGTGCTGCATGTCAGCCTGGCCGAAAAACTGCTCCTGCTCGCGCTCGCCAAACTGGTGAACTTCGTTCCCGTGGGCGGGATCTGGATGAACACCCAGCGCCCCGAGTGGAACGACGCCAACAACGCGCTGGTCGGTAAGGGGCTTTCGGTGGTAACGCTGGCCTACCTACGGCGCTACCTGGTGTTCTGCCGTGCGTTGCTGGCGCAGGGCCCGGCCGAGTTTACCCTCACGGCGGAGTTGCGAGCGCTCTTTAACGGCGTGTTCACTGCGCTGAAAGCACACGGCGCCAAGCTGGCCGGCAGCTTCACCGATGCAGAGCGGCGGGCACTGATGGACGCCCTCGGCACGGCGGGTGATCAGTATCGGCAGGGGATTTACGCCAACGGGATCGGCGGGGCGCAGCAGTTGCTTCCGCAGGCCACGGCGCTGGAGGCCCTCGACCTGGCGCTGGCGTTTGTCGAGCATAGCCTGCGCGCCAACCGGCGCGAAGATGGGTTGTACCACAGCTACAACCTGCTGCGCCTGGATCACGGCACCGCTGCGATCGGGCGGCTGGCCGAGATGCTTGAAGGCCAGGTAGCGATCCTCTCGGCGGGTCTGCTCGACGCCGAAGCGAGCCTGGCGCTTCTACACGCCCTGCGCGTGAGCGCGCTCTACCGCCCCGACCAGGATAGCTACATGCTCTACCCCAACCGCGATCTGCCCGGCTTCCGGCGCAAGAACCGGCTCGCGGCGGCGCAGGTGGCGGATCTGCGGCTGGTGGCGGCGTTGACGGTTGCCGGCGATACCCGGCTGCTGGCCCGCGATCTAGCTGGGGAATACCACTTCGGCGGCGATTTGCATAACGCCCGCGATCTGCATGCCATTCTCGCCGAGTTGGAGTGTGATCCACGTTTCGCCGCTTTTGTTCGTAGCGAGGGTGGGCAGATCACGGCGCTCTTCGAGCAGGTGTTCCGCCACAGCGAGTTCACCGGCCGTTCGGGCAGTTTCTTCGCTTACGAGGGTTTGGGCAGCATCTACTGGCATATGGTGGCCAAACTGCTGCTTGCCGTACAGGAGGTGTACCAGCAGGCCGAAACCAACGGCGCCGCTCCGGCAACGCTGGCGGGCCTGGCCGATGCCTACCACGACGTGCGCGCCGGCCTCGGCTTCCAGAAATCGCCCGCCGTCTACGGCGCCTTCCCAACTGATCCCTACTCGCATACGCCGCTCGGGCGCGGTGCGCAGCAGCCCGGCATGACCGGTCAGGTCAAGGAGGAATTGCTGACCCGTATGGGCGAACTAGGCGTGACAATCAGCGGCGGGCAGATCACCTTCCGTCCAAGGTTGCTTGGCCCCGAGGAGTGGAGCGCCGCGCCAGGCGCGTTCGCCTATGTCGATCTCGCCGGTCGGCGGCGCAGCCTGAGCCTGCCGCCCGACGCATTGGCCTTCACCATCGGCCAGACCCCGGTGGTGTATGTGCGCGGCGATGATCCGCAGATCGTCATGCATTACGCCGACGGCGCAACCCACACCAGCGCCGGTGATTGCCTCGATGTGCAAACCAGTCGGCAGATCTTCGAACGCGATGGCCGGATTGGCCACATTATTGTGACGGTAGTTTAGAGGAGATGCAATGATGCACACCCGCAAACCATGGCCGGTTCTGTTCCTCCTGTTCGCCCTGCTCGTCAGCGGATTCGGCGCAACGCCTGCCCGTGTTTTTGCCGCGACCCTGCCCTTGGTCGACGACTTCGAGGCCGCGCTGGACTCCGGCGTTGACCCTAACGGCATTCCCGTCGGCTGGTTCAACGCCCAGGACGGCGGCTCGACGGTGAGCTTCAGCCGCATGGATGCGCCGCCCGCGCCGCGCCCCGGCGCCTCGGCAGGCAACAACGTACTTCAGACGACAATGAACGTCACCGCCTTTGGTACGGCACCTGTGTGCTCGACGCGGCCGGCGGTCAACCCGGCGCAAATCCCGCTACTCGGCGCTCTGACCGATAACGGCGGGCCGACCCAGACCCATCCCTGCTCGCCGGTAGCTCGGCGCTCAACGTGGCTGCGACAGCGGCGCCTTCGAGCGTGCGGAGTAGTTCAGGCTGGCTCGGACGGAGGACGGAGGACGGAGGGCAAAGCCTGTCCGGCTTTCGTCCTTCGTCTTCGGTCTTCCGTCCGCCCTCCTGACGCCTGACGCCTGACTCCTGGTATCATAGCCACCACCATCTGCCTACCAGGAGTCGTTATGTCCGTCTCCGCGCTCAAATTACCGCTGCCCGATCTCGCTAAACACTTTCTCTTGCGCCCGGAGATGACCTTTCTGAACCACGGCAGTTTTGGCGCGTGCCCTGCGCCGGTGTTCGCCACGTACCAACAATGGCAACGTGAACTCGAATATCAGCCGGTCGAATTCCTTGGTCGCCGGATTGCCGGCTTGCTCGCTGAGGCGCGTGCGGCGCTAGGCGCATATATTGGTAGCGAAACGTCTGATGATCTGACGTTTGTGCCTAATGCCACCCACGCGATCAATATTGTTGCCCGGTCACTGGATCTCCAGCCCGGCGACGAAGTACTGGCCACGAATCACGAGTACGGCGCGGTTGATCGCACCTGGCGCTTCATCTGCGCCCAACGTGGTGCCCAGTACATCCGCCAACCGATCGCCCTGCCGCTGCACGATCCGGCTGAAGTCGTCGAGCAGCTCTGGGCGGGGGTGACGCCGCGCACAAAAGTGATCGTCGTCAGCCAGATCACCTCGCCCACGGCGCTTACCTTTCCCGTGGCCGCAATCTGCGCACGAGCACGCGCCGCCGGCATCATCAGCGTAATCGACGGCGCTCACGCCCCGGGCCAGATCGCCCTCGACATGGCCGCAATTGGTGCCGATTTTTACGCCGGCAACTGCCACAAATGGCTCTGCGCACCGAAAGGCGCCGGCTTCCTGTACGCTCGTCCGGAAATGCAAGCGCTGCTTACGCCGCTGATCGTCAGTTGGGGCTGGGAAGCGCTCGCGCCCGGCCCGGCGCCCTTTATTGATCATTTTGGCTGGACCGGCACCGCCGATCCGGCGGCTTATCTGAGCGTGCCGGCGGCGATCGCCTACCAGGCCGAGCACAACTGGGACGCCGTGCGCGCCGCCTGCCATGCATTGCTCGTCAGTGCCCGCGATCAGGTCGCCGCGCTCTCCGGCTTGCCCCAGATCTGTCCTGCCGCGCCGGAGTGGTTCAGCCAACTCGCCGTCGCGCCGCTGCCGAACTGCGACCCGGTTGCGCTCCAGCGCCGCCTCTGGGAGGTATACCAGATCGAAATTCCGATCATCCAGTGGGAAGGTAGGGTCTTCGCCAGGATCTCCATTCAGGCCTACAATACCCCGGCGGATGTGGAGCGGCTGATCAGTGCCTTGGGTGAAACGATAAAACGATAAAACGGTAGAACGGTAGAACGGTAGAACAGCCCATTTGCCGTTTTGCCGCTTTGCCGTTTTACCGCGTTGCCTGCGTCCAATCTGCGTCATCTGCGCAATCTGCGGATTCAGCACCTATTCCAAGGAACTTCCATGACCACCCGCCCCGATCACACCCCTGCCGTCGCCCACCTGCGCGCCGCCGACAGCGTACTGGCCGAAATCATCGCCACGGTCGGGCCGTGCGAGTTGGCGCCGCGGGGGGGCGGTTTCCATGAATTGGCCGATGCGATCGTTGGGCAGCAGATCTCGATCCAGGCCGCTGCGGCGATCTGGCGTCGCCTCGAAGCCGCGCTTGGCAGTGTTACGCCGCAACAGGTTATTGCAATCGATGACCCAAGCCTGCGCGCTGCCGGGTTATCAGGGCAGAAGGTGCGCTACCTGCGCGATCTGGCTGAGCGCGTCGTTGACGGTAGGCTCGATCTCGCCGGTCTGCCCCAGATCGACGACGATGCGGCGATTGCTCAACTCACGGCGGTCAAGGGTATCGGCCGCTGGACAGCCGAAATCTACCTCTTGTTCGGCCTGGGTCGCCCCGATATCTTGCCCGCCGACGACCTGGGGCTGCGCTATGCGGTTCAACAATTTTATGCCTTCAGCGAGCCGCCCGCAGCGGCGCAGGTTCGTACCGTCGGCGAACCCTGGCGTCCGTATCGTAGCGTCGCCGCGTGGTATCTCTGGCGGGCGCGGCGGATGCTGTGATGCTGGTTCCTGCATTCACCTTCCTCCGTCCTTCGTCCTCCCCCAGAACATGCTATGATATGCCAACACAGGAGCAGCTTTCATGCAACGAACCGACGGGCGGCAGCCCAATGAACTACGACCAATATCGATTCAGGTCGGTGCAGCGCCCTACGCCGAGGGGTCGGCGCTGATTAGCTTTGGCAATACGCGCGTGCTCTGCGCCGCCAGTGTCGAAGAAAGTGTGCCCGGTTGGCTGCGCGGGCGCGGGCGGGGCTGGGTTACTGCCGAATACGCCTTGCTGCCGCGCTCCACGCATACACGCAACCGCCGTGAGCGCAGCGGCCCCGGCGGGCGTACTCAGGAGATCCAGCGGCTGATCGGGCGGGCGCTGCGAGCTGCGGTGGATCTTGAAGTACTTGGCGAACGCCTGATCACCATCGACTGCGACGTACTTCAGGCCGATGGCGGGACGCGCACGGCAGCAATTACCGGTGGGTGGGTTGCCCTGGCGCAAGCCATCAAACACTTGCGCACCGCAGGCACCCTCACCGGCGATCCGCTGGTGCGCGGCATTGCGGCGGTGAGCGTAGGCATTGTCGAAGATGCGCTGCTGCTTGATCTCAACTATGCCGAAGATAGCACGGCGGAGATGGATTGCAACCTGGTGCTCACCGACACCAGCGCGATTGTGGAGATCCAGGGCACTGCTGAAGGCAAGCCGGTTCCCCGCGAGCGTATGGATGCGCTGATCGATATGGCGAGTGATGGGATCCGCCAATTGCTCGTCGTTCAACGTGCAGCGCTCTAATGGCAGGGCCTGGAAGTCGCTTTCGCGCATTCAGGACGACTGATGCCGGACACCGGACGACCGCCTGCAGAGCGCCATCCAGCGTCGGTCGTCGGTCGGCTCGACCGGTAAGAGATGTTCGGACCTAGCAGGGAGACGGCGATGCTCGACGAATCTAAACGCGCTACGGCGCTACGGCGCCTCCAGCAGGGTTTGCAACTGGAGCGCGACAACCGGCTCAATGATGCTGCCGAGCAGTATCGCCTCGCCATCGACGCCTACCCTGGGCTGCGTGAAGCGCACAATGTCCTCGGGTTCTACTATCAGTGTGGCGGTATGCTGGCCAAGGCGGCCGAGGCGTTTCGGAGCGTGGTCGCGATCGAGAGCGATTTCCTCGCCCACTTTAACCTCGGTTATGTGCTGATCGAGCTTGAACGCTACGAAGAAGCGCTCGAAAGCTTCCAGCGCTGCCTCCAATTTGTCCCCGACGACTCGGCGACCCATCTGGAGATCGGGTATATTCACCTGTCGCGCGGCGATTATCACCAAGCCCTTAACCATCTTCAGTTGCCGCTGCGTGCGTATCCTGAAGATTGGGAAGTACACAATCTGCTGGGCAAATGTCATCTGGGGTTGCGCCGCTATGAAGAGGCCATGAATTCGTTCGGTCAGGCGCTGCTGCTTGCCGGCGCGCCGCGTGCGCAGGCCGAACTGCTCGACAATATCGCCACGGTTAATCGCCACCGTGAATTCCGCCACTTGCATAGCGTCAAAGATCAGCTTTATGCCGAAGAGGGCGTGATCTACCTCGGCTCAGCCCAGGACGACGGGCTACATGTCGCCACGGCGCATACCTTCCATTTCACCTACCCCGATGTAGCTACCACGTTGCAACGCCTGGTAGCATTGGTGAAAAGCGCCGACTGGAGGTTTACCGCCGTGCTCCCCGCCGATACACTCACTAGGCCCCTGGCCGACGCACTCGCTAAGCTGCTCGATGTGCCGTTGCGTCGGGCCGAGGAACTCAGTGCCGAAGACAAAGCGCTGCTGATCATCGCCGTTGCCCGCGAACCTGAACTGCTCCAACTGACGATCGAGCGCCTGCCGTGCCCAACGACAACTTTCTGCCTCGGTTTGAACTGGCAGCGCCATAGTCGGATCGTCCCTGACCTGATCGGGATCGCCGCCCACACCGGTTGTAGTGTGCCCTGGGAGGCCGAACTACGCCGCCTGCGCGCCGATGGCGCCCAACCCGCGCAGATTAACACCTGTATTGCTCATGCAAGCGCCCAAATCATTCAGGCCGTGCAAGAAACCCCCGTCGATGCTAATCTTCCCCGCCAGATCCGCTACTACACGCGCACTCACCGCCGCGTCAATGTGAGCCGCTAAGGAAGAATCGGCAGGGTGGCGCCCTTGACATGTACACGCTTTCGGTATATGCTCAATACACGAAATCGTGTTTACGGGTTGAGTATGCTACCAATGATTCAATCTGCGCAATCTGCGCAATCTGCGGATCCTGCCGCCTGCCGTCTGGGCTTTGCTGTACGCACCGTCGGCCAACCGGGCCTGAATGGCGGCAACCCCGGCGATCTCAGCATTGCCCTGGCGCATCTTGGCGACGTACTGGCTTACCTGCGCCGGATCAAGGTGCGCTTCTACCGGGCTACCTTTGCTTTCGACAGCCTCGATATTTCCGCTCAGATCGGCGCTTGCACAGCGCAACTCAATCCTCTTGCCGCGACACTCGCCCAGCACAAAACGCGCATCACGCTCCACCTCAACCATGGTGTAGCACTCGGCGCCCCCAACGCTATCCATGCTGCAACGGCCCTGCTCCAGATCGAAGCGGCGGCGCAACTTCTGGCCGCCCTGGATGCGCAACGCCCGGCGGGCGCCGTTGAAGGCACGTTAGTTGTTCATGTCGGCGGTGCCGCGCAAATCGGGCGTTTCCGCTTTGTAGAGCGCTACCGTACGCTTTCGGCCAACGCCCGCCGGCGCCTCAGCGTCGAGCACGACGGCGCCGGGCACAGCTTCGGTGACCTGCTCGGGTTGCATCAGCAGTGCGGCGTGCCGATCGTGTTTGATGCGTTGCACTGGGAGTTGCACAATCCCGAGGGTCTTTCGTTGGGGATGGCCCTGGGCCTGGCGCTCGCCACCTGGCCGAACGGCGGGCGTCCTGAGGTACATCTGAGCAGCCCGCGTAGCGAGGCGCATCTGCTCCCAGGGCGCGCCGGCGCGGCGGCCCGCGTGCTCCCTCCACGCCCTGGTCAACATGCCGATTTTATCGAAGCGGCCGCGCTCATCCGCCTGCTTGATGCGGCGCAGGGGTTGCCGTCGTTCGACTTAATGCTCGAAGCCAAAGCCGGCGAACTGGCCCTGTTGCGCCTGCGCGAAGAAGTGGCTCGCCGCGCGCCGCAGTTCATAGCGCGGATTCTGTGACAGGTTGAAGGGACACGGGGACACGGGGACACGGGGACAAAAGATGCTTGTCCAAGGACCAAGGACGCAGCTTATCTGGCCTTGGTTCTCGGTTCCCTGGTTCTAGTCTTTCATGTGTGGCCTATGCCTCAGTGGTTCCGTGGTTCCGTGGCTCAATGGTTCCGTGGTTCCGTGGCTCCGTGGTTCCGTGGTTCCGTGGTTCAGCGGCTCCGTGGTTCTGTGGTTCCGTGGTTCCGTGGCTCAGTGGTTCAGTGTTCTCAGTGGTTCCGTGGTTCCGTGGCTCAGTGGTTCAGTGTTCTCAGTGGTTCCGTGGTTCCGTGGCTCAGTGGTTCC
>JBBRUG010000203.1:0-10751 GCA_038247995.1 Chloroflexales bacterium
GAAGGATGAACGGTGAAGGATGAACGGTGAAGGATGAACGGTGAAGGATGAACGGTGAAGGATGAACGGTGAAGGATGAACGGTGAAGGATGAACGGTGAAGGACGGAGGACGAAAGTTGCCTATGCGCCAGGCCGACATTGGGCTTTGGTCTTTCGTCTTTGATCGAACTGCGAACGGTCAGATGGTCAAACTGCCCCCAACCCGCGCGCTAGGTCGGCCTGAATATCCGCCGGCGCTTCAATGCCCACCGAGAGCCGCAGCAAACCGTCGCCGATGCCCAGTTCGCGCCGCCGGGTGGGTGGCAGTGCCCGGTGCGACGATTGCGCCGGATAGAGGATCTGGCTGGCGACGCCGCCGAGCGTGGTGACCGGGAAAATCAGCTTCAGGGCGTCGAGGAAGCGCAGCACCGCAGGCTCGTCGCTGGCGGCCAAGTCGAACGCCACGACGCCGCCATAGCCGTTGGTGAGCATCTGGGTGGCCAGTTCGTGCTGGGGGTGATCCGCCAGACCCGGATAGTAGACCTGGGCCACGCCGGGTTGTTCGCGCAGCCATTGGGCAACGGCAAGCGCGTTGGCACAGTGTTCACGCATGCGCAGCGGCAGGGTGCGCAGGCCGCGCAGGGCCAGGTAGGCCGCCTGCGGGCCGAGCAACCCACCAACATCAATCATTACCTGGCGTAATGTGTTCGTGTGGGCTGCGCGGGTCAGCACCACGCCGCCCAGCACGTCGTCGTGGCCGCCGATATACTTACTGACGCTGTGCAGCACAATATCGGCGCCGTGATCGAACGGCCGCAGCAGGTATGGCGTGGCAAAGGTCGCATCGACGATCAGTTGCGTGCGGTGTGCGTGAGCCAGTTCAGCCAACGCGCCAATGTTGGAGACACGCAGGAGCGGGTTCGACAGCGGCTCAACGATGAACGCCCGCGGCCGGTTAGCGCTCAGCGCTGCTTCCACTGCAAGGAGATCGGTTGTATCGACAAACACCGGCGTCACGCCAAAGCGGCGCATCACCCGGTCGGCGACGGCAAACGTGGCGCCGTAGCAATCCTGGGCCACGAGCAATGTATCGCCGGCGCTCACACCGGCTACCAGCAGTGCGGCATGCACAGCGGCCATGCCCGAGGCGCAGGCCCGCGCGGCATCAGCGCCCTCAAGCTGGCAGAGCGCTGTCTCCAGCGCCGCATTCGTCGGGCTGCCGTAACGTGAATAGGCGTATCCCGGTGCGTCGCCGCCCAGCATCGCGTGGAGTTCGGCGGCACTGGAAGCGCGGTAGCTCACAGTTAAATCAATCGGCGGCACCGACGGAATCGACGGGTCGCCCTGCTCCGGGCGCCCCGCGTGGACAGCGGCAGTAAACATGTTCTCGCTCATACGCGCGTTCCTCAGAAAGAATTCAGGATTCAGAATTTGCGCATCAGATTTGCGCATACCTATCAGTATAATCGATAGGCGTGCGCAGGGCGTGGGGCGTGAGCGGGCGTAGGGCGTGAGCGACTCCGCAGTGCCTCAGCGCCATCAGCACCTCAGTGATCCTGGACGTGACGGGCGTGAGCGGCTCGCAGTGCCTCAGCAGCATCAGCCGCCTCAGTGATCCCTCAGTGAGCTAGACAGAACTGCCCGCAACACGTAGAATGCGCACAGCCCGCCGAGCTACAACGTCGTTGCGCGGACAATCAACGCTCATTCGGTAGGACGCAGCGCCTTTGTGCGCCCAAGAATAGTGAGGAGTTTCATGGTTCGGCTGGAAAGCGAGATCCTTTTCACCCCTATCCCCGATCGCATCGCGCGCCTGCGCGAACTGGCCTACAATCTCTGGTGGAGCTGGCATCCTGAAGCGCAGGATCTTTACACCGAGATTGACCCCGATCTTTGGGAACTGGTCTATCACAACCCCGTCGATTTCCTCCGCGATGTCCGCCAGCGCAAACTCGAAGCGGCTGCTCTTAACACCGATTACGTCAAAAAGTATGACGCGGTGCTGAAAGGCCTCGATAGTTATGTGCGCGCCAAGAAAACCTGGTTTACTCAGCACTTTCCTGACGCCAAGGGCGCCCAGATCGCCTATTTCAGCGCCGAGTTCGGCCTCCACGAGAGCCTGCCGATCTACTCCGGCGGCCTCGGTATCCTCTCCGGTGACCATGTAAAAGAGGCCTCCGATATGGGCCTGCCGTTCGTCGCCGTGGGTTTTATCTATCCGCAAGGCTATTTCCGCCAGCGCCTCGACCATACCGGCTGGCAGTTCGCTGAATATAATAAGATCAATTTTGCCGATGTGCCGGCCATCCCCGCCCTCGACCCCGCAGGTAAAGAAGTCGTCGTTGAGGTGGAGTTGCCCGGCCGCACGATCTACGCCAAGGTCTATAAGTTTCAGGTCGGTCGGGTTGAGTTGTGTCTGATGGACACCGACATTCACCCCAACAGCCCCCAGGATCGCGAACTCTCGGCGCGCCTCTACGGCGGCGACCAGGAGATGCGCATTTCGCAAGAGCTTGTGCTCGGCATCGGTGGCGTGCGTGCCCTGCGCCGCCTTGGCTACAGCCCCACCGTCTGGCACATGAATGAGGGCCACTCGGCCTTCCTCGTGCTCGAATTGTGCCGCGAACTGGTGAACCAGGGCGTGCCCTTCGATGAAGCGCTCAAGCAAGTGCGCGCCCAGTGCGTCTTCACCACCCACACGCCCGTCCCCGCCGGTAACGACGCCTTCCCGCTGCCGATGATCGAGAAGTTCTTCTGGAACTACTGGCCGCAGCTCAACCTCACTCGCGATGAGTTCATGAACATCGCCCTGCAAGAGCAGCAATGGGGGCCGACTTTCGCGATGACCGCCCTTGCCCTGCGCCTCTCGGCCTACCATAACGGCGTGAGTAAGCTTCACGGCCACGTGGCGCGCGGGATGTGGCAGTGGCTTTACCCCGGTAAGAGCCAGGACGAAGTGCCAATCAACGGCATCACCAACGGCGTCCATACCGCCACCTGGCTTGCCCCCGAGCTGCGCGCGCTCTTCGATAGCTACCTGGGCAAAACCTGGGAAGCCAACCTCGACGACCCGCAGGTTTGGCAGAAAGTGTACCAGATCCCCGACGCGGTGCTCTGGAATACGCGCCAACAGCTTAAGGTCGATCTGCTCGCGTTTGCCCGGCATCGGCTCGCGCAGCACTACATCCGCCTTGGGCAGCCCGCGCCGGTCTGGCCGGTGCTCGAAGAGGGCATCCTTACGTTTGGTTTTGCCCGCCGCTTCGCCACCTACAAGCGCGCCACTCTGCTCTTCAAGGATATCGAGCGACTGAAGTATCTGCTCAACCGGCCCGATATGCCGATCCAGATCATCTTCGCCGGTAAGGCGCATCCCAAGGACGATCCGGGCAAGCACTTCATCCAGGATGTCTACCAGATGGCTCAGCAGCCGGGCATTGCCGGGCGGATCATCTTCCTTGAAGAGTACGACATGGCTGTCGGTCGAGCGTTGACCCGCGGCGTCGATGTCTGGCTCAACAACCCGCGCCGCCCCTACGAGGCCAGCGGCACCAGTGGCATGAAGGCTAGCCTCAACGGCGCGCCGAACTGCTCGATCCTCGATGGCTGGTGGCCCGAGGCCTTCAACGGCAAGAATGGTTGGGCCATCGGCGAAGAGCGTGAGTACTCAAATCTCGACGAGCAGGACTGGAACGATGCGCAGTCGCTCTACCATCTGCTCGAACACGAGATCGCGCCGCGCTTCTACAACGATCGTAACGCCGAAGGGGTGCCTGTTGCCTGGGTGCAAACCTGCAAAGAGGCGATTGCGACCGTCGCGCCCGCGTTCAGCTTCCGCCGTATGCTCGCCGACTATGTGAATGAGATGTATATGCCGGCTGCCGCCACTGCCGTTAAGCAGTGACGTGCGCCCTTGAAGCAGGCTGATGTTTGCACGGGCCGTCACGCTGGGGCGCATCGCAACGATCCCAATCCGGGTTCACTGGAGTTGGCTGATCATCTTCGGCCTGCTGATCATTGCGATTCGTCCAATCTATGCCGTCGCGCTCTGTGGCGGCATCCAACTCTGCGGCCCGGACATCGGTCTCGCCGCCGCCCTCTCCGCCCTGATCGGCGTCTCGGTGCTGCTCCACGAGCTTGGCCACGCCCTTGTGGCCCGCTGGCTCGCTGTGCCGGTGCGCAGTATCACCCTCTTTGCTTTCGGTGGGGTTGCCGAGGTGGAACAAGAGGCCGCCAACCCCGGCGCCGATTTTGCTATCGCCATCGCCGGGCCGGCCGTCAGCCTCTTCCTCGCCTTCGGCGCCGGCGGCGTCTGGTGGTTTGGCGCACTTCCCGCAGGGCCGTTGCCTGCCTTCGCCATCCTCGCCGCCCACCTCGCGGCCGCCAACGCCATGCTCGGCGTCTTCAACCTGTTGCCCGGCTATCCGATGGACGGTGGGCGGATCTTGCGCGCCACGCTCTGGTTCCTCAACGACAACATGCTTCCCGCCACGCGCCAGGCCGCCTGGGTTGGGCGCGCCTGCGGCATCGCGCTGGGCATCGGCGGGCTCAGCGTTGGCGTCCTCGCCCGCGAACCATTTGTGGCGCTCTGGGCCGTTGTTGTGGGCATCTTTCTCTTTCGGATTGCGCATAGCAGCTATCGCCAGGCGCTGCTCCAATCGGTGCTGCACGGCGTAACGGTGAACGATCTGATGCAACGGCGCTTCCGTACCCTGCACGCCGATCTGTCTGCCGAACAGTTCGTCGCGCGTTACCTGCTTGGCCAGAGCGAGACGGCCTTTGCTGTGGTTGCCCCGCATGCGCCCGCTGCTGAACCGGTGCTGCTCGGGATGATGGGTATGCGCAACTTGCGCCGCGTTCGCACCGACGCCTGGGCGACTCACCAGGTTGCCGACCTGATGACGCCGCTCGCCAAACTGCCTACCCTTAGCCCGCAGTTGACCATGTTCGATGTCCTGCCCCTCGTCGGCCAAGTACTCGACGACCCGATCCCGGTGCTCGACGGCCCGCACCTCGTCGGGTTGCTGCGCCGCCGCGATGTAGTCTTGTTCGTGCAAGTGCAGCTTTCGCGGACGCAGATGCGTTAGCTGGGCGAGAACAGAGAACAGAGAACAAAGCCCCGCCCTTCGCTCTAATAATCTGCGTAATTTGCGCAATCTGCGGATCTTGATGACCGTTCATCTCACAACGCTTTACACCTTCCTCCGCGCCCACTTTGGCCCACGCCACGGCCCCGATGCCGTGCGCCCGTGGTGGCCGATCATTAGTGCCGATCCGCCGTTTGAAATGCTTGTTGGCGCAGTGCTCGTCCAACAAACGCGCTGGGAAACCGTGGAGGCCGCCATCGCTCGCCTGCACGCCGCCAAGCTCTTAGGCCCTACTCCCCTCGCGGCCAGTGATCCTACGGAACTGGCGCGTTTGATTCGCCCGGCAGCCTTTCACACGCAAAAAGCTCCCGGCCTGATCGCCATTGCGCGGCACATTGCTACCCACTACGACGGAAGCACCGCTGCGCTCTTGCATCGCCCAACTGCCGAATTACGCGCTGAACTGCTCGCGCTGCCCCGCATCGGTCGCGAAACCTGCGACGTGATCATGCTCTATGGCGGCGGCCACCCAATTTTCGTTGTGGACGAATATACCCGCCGCCTGTTCGAGCGTGTTCAACCCACGCTCATTGCTCCACCGACTCCGTCCGTGCCCTGGCGTCAACCGTACGATACCCTACGCATCCTTATTGAAGCCGAACTTGATCCATCACTTCGCCCCAACGTCTCCGTGTCCCCGGCTTACCCCATTCAGCCTTCAGCCCGCAGCCCGCAGCCCGCAGCCCTCTACGCCGACTACCACGCCCAGATCAACGAAGCCTGCGTGCGCTACTGCCTCAGCCGCCCGCGTTGCGACGGCCCGCCTGCCCGCCGCGTCTACAGCCAACAGGAAGGTCGTCCGAACTTCCTTGATCGCGACGACGGTTGTCCGCTCCGCCCGGTATGCGCCTTCTATCGCACGCGGCAACATGGCTAAACCGCTGCGCTGCGGTATTCCATCTGCGCAATCTGCGCAATCTGCGGATGCTTCTCTACCAATGCTCCAAAAATGACAAGTCTATCATCATACAGCTGCCCGAAAATTCATATTCGACTCATTAGTTGTCTGTATACTACGCTGGCCTGATCAATCCGGGAGCCTTTCATCCTGCCCAACTCGTTACCGTACCGGAGAAGGTTTGTTGCATGTTGCGTGCAGTTCGGTGCGCCGGTTAACGGTACGCGTCGCCGTTCCGCTGCTGCAGGCCCTACTACGGAACGGATATGTTGCCACATTTTTATGTTACCCTTCGGGCTTCGCTCCACTTCATGCTGGCATTGGCGTTGCTGCTCGCTGGAATCTCGTTCGTCCCCAGCATCGCCGCGCAGACTGCCGCTCCGCAGATCGAGCTTGAAAACCTCGATCAAGTCCCGTTCAACGATCGGCTGGTCTTCAATCGGATCAACAATTCCGGCTTGCCGGCCCATAATCAAGCCAAACTGCGCATCAAAAATGTCGGCGCGGCTGAACTCCAGGTCGCCCCGCTGACGATCAGCGGTTCCGATGCCGCCAATTACACGCTGCCGCTCGCCGCCGATCGCGCGGCGTTCACTATCCCCGCCGGCGGATCGCGTGATATTACCGTCCGTTTCATTACCCCCGACCCAAATCGTGACGGCGGCATCCGCGGCATTCGCAACGCGATCCTCACCCTCACCAGCAACGATCCGGTCGCACCGACAACTTCGGTGCAACTCGCCGGATTCAATATGATCCGTTCGCAAGGCGACAACGAGCCGACCATGCAAGAGATCATCGACACGTTCGGCTACGCGACGAATGTGTTGAATCCGAACGAGAACCAGCAGCTCAACCCCGGCGGTAATCGCAGCGGCCAATGTTTTGTGGCCACCGGCGACGAAGTGATCTCGTCGAACGGTCGCTGGTCGCGCGCCGATGCTACCCAAGCCGTGTCTGTGCGCCAGCTTGCCGCCTTCTCGGGCAGCGGTACGTCTTCGATCAGCATCAGCGGCACCGGCGGTGGTACGGTGATCCATAACGATCAAAACTACCAGACCTACTATCCGCTCAGCACCAACTTTGATGCTTCCGGCAATCCGCTTCCGGTTGCGCTGACGCTCGGCGTGCGGGCCAACGGTACGCCGATCTCCGGCCTTACCAACTTCGCCGTTTCGATCAAGGGTCAGTCCAGCCTGCGCTGTGCCGAAGATCCGACGCTGAAGACCTCGGTGCGCTTCTGGGTTGCCCGCGATCGCTCCGGCGCGATCATTCCGAACACCTATATCGTCGGCGGCGATATTGTCGGCTCCAATGCCACCAACTACGACTACCAGGACAACGTCTATCTCATTACCAATATCAAGCCGGCCACCAGCGCCGACCCGGCCAACACGCCGGCGCCGGCGATTGGCTCGGCCAACCTGGTGTTGGAATTTGATCGCGACGACTACCCCAATACGCTTACCGATAACGATAATCAGCGCACCGGCTTCCCTGAAACCCAGCGCAACCGCAACGATATTTCCAATGTGTTGGAGGCGCCGTCCAGTTCGTATGATCGCACGCTCCTGAACTTGAATACCGGCGGCCAGGGTACGCTGACGGTGCGCACCACCGGCGGTTCCAACGAGGGCACGCTGAATACACAGCTCAATGCGCTCTGTCTGCCGTTCGACGCACGCGCCGACCGGTTCGTCGTCACCACCCGGCTGATCGGCCCGTTGGATGGGTTGACCACCGCGCAGCAGCAGGCCGGCCTGCTGTTCGGTCCGAACCAGGGGAACTTTATTCGGCTTACGGCCGGCACCCAGGTGACCGACCCGAGCAGCGGCATGCCCTGGATCCAACTGGCCCAGGAGTTCGACAATGTTCTTACGCAAGTCGGGCCGCTTGTGCCGATCCCGGCGCTGGCAACGGTAAATACGCTGGATCTGCAACTCACCGCCGACCCGACGACCGGCGAGGTTGCGGCGGCGTATCGGGTCAACGGCGGCGCGCTGGTTACGCTGCCCAATCAAGTGCAGATCCCTGCCGCTGCGCTGGGGCGGTTCTTCGACCTGCGCGCGCGGGGTTGTATTGTGGCTTCGAACCGTAGCGCCGACGCCTTTGATGCCGTCTTTGATCGCTTTGCAATTACTGCTGCGCCGGCTGCCGTTGGGCTGCCCACCGTGAGCGCAGGCCCCGATCAGGTGGTGCGCACGGGTGTTTCGGTGACGCTCCAGGGTAGCGCTACCGATGCTGCGGGCGCGTTGCTCGGCGGCGATTGGCAGCAAGTGGCCGGCGCGCCGCAGGTGACGCTGGAAGGCAGCGGCAATACCCGCACCTTCACTGCGCCGAACAGCTACAGCGTGCTCACCTTTGCCTTCGCAGCGAGCGATGCTCAGAACCGCAGCGCCTCCGATACCGTCACCATTACCGTCGGTGCTGCGCCGATCACCGGGCTGAACATTACGGCGAATACGCCGGTGGCGCTAGGTAGCGCTGTACGTCTGATCGCCGGCGTCGTCCAGGGCGCCACGCCGATCAGCTACAGCTGGAATTTCGGTGACGGTACGGCGCCTGTCGTCGGTGGACCGGTGGTTACGCATACGTATGCCAACCTGGGCACGTATAAGGTGACGGTTACGGCGACCAACAGTGTCGGCTCGGCGAGCGTGTCCACGCCGATCCAGGTGCAAACGCCGGTGCCCGACTTCGCCTTCCGCTATGACGCCGGCAGCACAACGAACGTAACGACCGGTGGCGTCACATGGCGCGCCGACAGCGGCTTATTCACGCCGACCAACTCGCCCGCCGAGCGGCGCAGCACCAACGGCCCACCGATCGCCAATACCGAAGACGATGTGCTGTACCAGACCTACCGCGGCAGGGATACGTCTACCGGCACGCGGACGCTGACCTACAATATCCCGATCCACTCCCAGTTGAACCTGCCGGCCGGTACGCTCGTACGGGCCAACCTGCGCCTGCACTTCGCCGAGATCTACTGGGGTGGCGCGCTGGGTGCCCCTAATCAGCCCGGGCCTGGGCGGCGCGTCTTCGATATTATTGTCGAGGGCCAGACGCTGATCGATAACTTTGATATTACCGCCGCCGCCGGCGGGGCTGATCGCGCCATGATCATCCCGCTCAACGGGATCGAGATTACTGACGGCCAACTCACGCTTGCGCTCAAAGCCGAGGTTGATTACGCCGCGATCTCCGCCTTTGAGATCGTGCGTGCACCGGAACCGCCGTTGGAGAATGCTGCGCCGGTCGTCTCTGCCGGCCTGGATCAGGAGGTGCCGGCGCGCACGCTGGTGACGCTGAGCGGCACCGGCAGCGACCCGGAGGGTGAGCCGTTAACCTTCGCGTGGATCCAGAATCCTACCGGTGCGCCGACGGTGAACCTGACCGGCAGCGGGGCTACGCGCAGCTTCACGCCGACGGAGCCGGGCACGTACAGCTTCAGCGTGTCGGCCACTGATAGCGGCGGCCTCACCGGCAGCGATGTGGTGCTGGTCTTCGTCGGCCCGGCTCAGGCACCGGAGAATACCCCGCCGACAGCCGATGCCGGCGCCGACCAGATCGTGGCGCTGGGTGTGTCTGTGACGCTGACTGGCAGCGCCGAGGACTCTGAAGGCGGCCCGCTCAGCTCTACCTGGAGTCAGTTTAACAACGCCGCTCCGCTGGTGACGCTGACCGGCAGCGGGGCTACGCGCAGCTTTACTCCTGCTGCTGCCGGGACGTACCTCTTCATCTTCACTGTTACGGATAGCGGCGGCCTGAGCGCTACCGATATTGTGGCGATCAACGTGGTGCAGGGCCAGACACAGAACCAGCCGCCGACGGCGGAGGCCGGCGCCGATCGGATCGTTCCGCGTGGCGTGCAGGTAACGCTGAACGGAACGGGTAGTGATCCGGAGAATGGGCCGTTGACGTATACCTGGGTACAGAACGGCGGGCCGGCGGTGAACCTGACCGGCAACGGCGCTACGCTCAGTTTCACCCCCACAGCCACCGGCAGTTACCAGTTTACCCTCGTCGTGACCGATAACGGTGGCCTGTCGAGCGCCGATAGTATGACGATTACGGTCGTGGATAACCAGGCCCCGAATGCACGCGCCACAGGGCCGCAGAACGTGCAGGTCGGCGGGAGCGTTACACTCGACGGCAGCGCCAGCAGCGACCCGGAGGGCAGCGCGCTCAGCTACAATTGGCAGCAGATAAGCGGACCGGCGGTGACGCTGCAAGGTGCAAATACGGCGCAGACGCGCTTCACTGCGCCCGCGCAGGCCGCCACGCTGCGCTTCCGCCTTACCGTTACCGATGCGGTCGGCATCACGGCAAGCAGCGAGATTCAGGTTATGGTCGTCGGCGGTCCGGCACAGATCAATAACCGGATCTACCTCCCGTTCATGCGGCGCTAAGCGGTCGAACCAACCGGTTGCGCAAGCCACAGAAGGCCGGAGCGGCGCCACCCTGCTGCTCCGGCCTTTTTGATCGTTGCGGTCGCCCGCTTGCCTAAATGGTTCATCCGGCAAGTTCTCATCCAGGTGGGACTGGGAGGGCTGTGCCCCTTGCAGGTGGAGGGTTTTTACAGGATTGCGTCCCAATGCGCTATTCCCCGCATCCCCCCAGCCCCCTGCTCCCTCACGTGGAGCAGGGGGAGCCGCCGCAGATTCGGCGTCCTGATGCTGTCGGAAGCCCCGCTCCCGCTCAGGGAGCGGCCTGCTCTGAGCGTAGC
>JBBRUG010000204.1:0-10629 GCA_038247995.1 Chloroflexales bacterium
GAAGCGATTGCAGCTGTGGAAAGCGCCGCCGCAACGGGGGATACGACAGCGATCGATACCGCCGCCGAAGCGCTGCTCGACGTGCTCTATGAACTGGACGACGAAGAGGCATAAGCCCGATCGGCCCATCCCATTCCCACGCATACATGCATGTATGTACGGGCGGACCCACGCGTCCGCCCGCACCGCCCGCCCCAGTCCGATCGGCCCATCCCATTCCCATGCATGCATGAATGTACGGGCGGACCCACGTGTCCGCCCATGGGTCCGCCCCTACCGCCTGCGGCCCCCCACATTGATTAGCTGGAATGAGCCGGCAATACCACCTGCACGGGCAACTCGACCGTAAATGTTGAACCCTGGCCGATCGTGCTTTCCGCAGAAATATCGCCGCCCATGAGCCGACAAAGCCGGTAGCTGATCGCCAGACCGAGGCCGGTGCCGCCATATTTACGTGTCGAAGAATCATCGACCTGGACAAACTCTTTGAAGAGTTGCTGCTGCTGGTCAATGCTCATCCCAATGCCGGTGTCGCTGATTGCGAAGAGCACCATTGGTGCCTGATTGCGCTCTAGAAGATCGACCCTGTCGAGCGTCGCCGCTCCGACCGTCACCTGGAGCCGGATCTGGCCGGACTCGGTAAATTTGGCCGCATTCGCGAGCACATTGAGCAGCACCTGGCGCACCCGGACGTTGTCGGCGTACATCAACCCACTATCGGGTGAACATTCGACCTGGAGCGTATTATTGTTCTTCGTCACCAGCGGCATAATCGTGTTGACCACATCTTGCACCAGGCTCGCAAGATCAAAGTACTCCAAATGCAGATCGAGCTTTTCGGCTTCAATGCGGGTTAGATCAAGCACATCGCTGATCAAGTTGAGCAGATGCCTTCCCGCGATCTGAATGCGCTCAATGTCGCTTGCCAACTCCTGGTAGCCCTGCTGCCGAATATCGGCCTCCAGCAGATCGGCATAGCCCAGAATCGCAGTGAGTGGTGTGCGCAGTTCGTGGCTCATATTGCCCAGAAAACGACTTTTGGCGCGACTGGCTATTTCGGCGGCCTCTTTTGCTAACGAAAGCGCCACCTCCGTTTGTTTCCGCTCCGCCAACTCCTGCTGAACAGCAGCGTAGAGTTGGGCATTCTTCCGCGCCAGTTCGATCAACTCCTCGTTCTGCCGGCGCAGTTCTGCGGCGGCGCGCCTGCGCTCGGTAATATCGCGCAACACGATCACGCGTCCGTTTAGCCGGCGATTCCGATCAGCGATCGGCGAGATCCGCAGATCGAATGCGCGCATATTGCCTTCGGCATCAAAGACCAACTCGTCATGCGCCTCGCTGACCTGACGATAACGCTCGACAACCGCTTCCTGCTCGGCAAACACCTTTGCTGCCGGTTGTCCGATCACCTCGTGCGACTGACGGCTAACCAGCGCCATGGCGGCCGAGTTAATCTCCACGATCCGGTCTTGGGCATCCAAAACGATCACCCCATCTTCCATGCTGTGAAAGACGGTGTTGTACGCAATTGGCGCCAGATCAAACAGGCCGGAGCGCAGGAGATCCCAGGTGAGCGCGATCCCGCTGATACTCAGCGCAAAGGGGGTTAGATCGAGGTACGGGAAAGGACTGCGTCCGCTCAGGTAAAGTGCATTGCTGACCCAGGGCGCTGCAACGCCGATTATCAGGCCGCCGGCCTGCCTACGGTAGGCGGGCGACATCCGAAACAGGTTGCGCAGCAGCAGAAAGGTGCCTGCCAGGAGCAGCAGATACGAATACGCCGTATGAACCCAGAAGAGCGGCCCAAACATCACCTCAAGCACTACGAACGAACCGGTGTCTACCAGGAAAACCGCGCTGCGAAACATGCCGTGTAGTTCATTCGTCCAGACGGCAACCAGCGTTGCCAGCGGCATGACCAGCAGCAGCAGCAGCCTGCGGAGCGAAAGCCGATCACCCTGGCCGCTATAGATCACCGCAAAGATCAGCCAGCTTACCGGAGCCAGCACAATGCCCAGGAACGCCACATTAGCCCAGAAGAGTTGCGCCGCCAGCGTTGTACTCGCCAGGCTCACCAGATACGCCAGCGCCCATAATGCTACCGCCGACGCTAATACAGCCAGCGGGACGGCGCCCGGCGCTTGCCGCCGTTGCCACACGACAAATGCAACCACTAGGGAGAGTATCGTTGTAATCAGGAGCGGTATAAGGTAAGGCGTCGATTGAAACATGGTTCTTTCACCAATTCAAAGATCTGGGCTGAGCCTGGCATGCGGTGGCCATTTCAGGCCGCTATCTACAACCCCACCCTACACCACGCGCCCAACGGCAACGCAACCCTACTCCATTACATACTCTATTTTACATTCCGTGGCTTCTCGTGATACAGTTACCATTAGACCCCCTGCCAGTAAAGAAAGCTGAGGAGGACGCCGATGTCCGAGCGCGCTATGAGCTATGTGAGCGGCACGAGCGACACGCCGTTGATCGGCATGACGATCGGCACGATGTTCGATGCAATTGCCGAGCGTTACCCAACGAACGAGGCGCTGGTGGCGCGGCATCAGGGCCTGCGCTACACCTATGCCGAACTGCGCGGCGAAGTCGAGCGTTGTGCGCGTGGGTTGCTGGCGCTGGGCGTACAGGTCGGCGATCGGGTGGGCATTTGGTCGCCGAACCGCGCCGAGTGGGCGATTGTACAGTTTGCCACGGCGAAGATCGGCGCGATTCTGGTCAATATTAATCCTAGTTACAGGTTGCACGAAGTCGAATATGCGCTTACGCAGTCGGGGGTGAGTGTCCTGATCACCCACCCGGCCTTCAAGAGCTCCGATTACACGGCAATGTTGCACGAACTGGCGCCGGAGTTGGAGCACGCGGCGGTCGGCACACTCAAGGCCGCCCGTTTGCCTGAACTGCGCACGGTCGTCCGCCTCGGCGACGCGCGCGCTCCCGGCATGCTCACCTGGGCCGAACTGCTTGCCGGCGCCGCGCAGGTGAGCGTCGACGCGCTGATTGAGCGCCAGGCCGGGCTTCAATTCGACGACCCGATCAACATTCAGTACACCTCCGGCACCACCGGTTTCCCCAAGGGCGCCACGCTCAGCCACCACAACATTCTGAACAATGGCTACTTCGTGGCCCAGGTGATGCGCTTCACCGACCAGGATCGGCTGGTGATTCCGGTGCCGCTCTACCACTGTTTCGGCATGGTGATGGGCAACCTCGGCTGCATCACTCATGGCGCAACGATGATCTATCCCAGCGAAGGCTTCGACCCGCAGGCCGTGCTCGAAGCTGTCCAGGAAGAACGGGCGACGGCGCTGTATGGCGTCCCGACGATGTTCATCGCCGAGCTTGAGCATCCGGCCTTCAGCAGTTACGATCTGCGCAGCCTACGCACCGGCGTGATGGCCGGATCGCCCTGCCCGGTTGAGGTGATGAAGCAGGTGCAAGCGAAGATGCATATGCGCGAAGTTGAGATCTGCTACGGGATGACTGAAACCAGCCCAGTGAGCTTCCAGACTCGTGCCGACGCCCCGCTCGACAAGCGCGTGAGCACGGTGGGCCAGATCCACCCGCACCTGGAGGTAAAGTTGGTCAATCCGGAGGACGGCCGGATTGTGCCGCTCGGCGCAACCGGCGAGCTGTGTACGCGGGGCTATAGCGTAATGTTGGGCTACTGGAACAACCGCGATGCGACAACTCAGGCAATCGACGGCGCACGCTGGATGCATACCGGCGACCTGGCGGTGATGGACACTGAGGGTTATGTGAATATTGTCGGGCGGATCAAAGATATGATCATTCGCGGCGGCGAGAATGTCTACCCGCGTGAAGTTGAGGAGTTCCTCTACACACATGCCAAAATCAGTGATGTTCAGGTCATCGGCGTGCCCGACCCAAAATATGGCGAGGAGATCATGGCCTGGGTGCGGCTCAAGCCCGGTGTAACAGCTACGGCCGAAGAGCTTCGCGCCTTCTGTGAAGGCCAGATTGCGCACTTCAAGGTGCCGCGTTACATCAAGTTCGTCAACGAATTTCCGATGACTGTCACCGGCAAGATCCAGAAGTTCATCATGCGCGAACAATCGGTTCACGAACTCGGCCTAGAGTCAGCCGCCGCGCAAAAAATGGCCTGACCCGCCGACTTGACTCCCTCTAGGTTCAGGGTAGAATTCGAGAGGCTTCCCAGTTACTTAGAGGAATATCATGACCCAGCCTCCTGAAGAGGGATACACCGGCTCTACGTCGGCGCCCGCCCCGTTACCCCGGCGCACAACGTCTTCGACGGCGCCGACGCCCAATCCGCCGCCACGTGGCTGCGCGAGCCGGATCACCGGTCTCATCGGTTGGTTGCTCACCCTGGTACTCAGCGCGGCGCTGGCAATTGCTGCGGCAGCAGCGATCCTGTATTTTGTTTTCGGCTTTACCATGAACACGCCAAACCAGTTGCGCCAGGCCAGTGTCGATGTTGCTGCGCTGAGCCAGGAAAATACGAACCTGCACGCTGAAGTCGCCCAGTTGCAAACGGCTGTGGTAAGCCAGTCGACCGAAGGTAATGGGGCGCGAGCGCAGTTCGATGCACTGGAAACCCAGGTTGCCGCATATGAGTTACAGGCGAGCGAATTAGCTGATCAGGCCGCCACGTCGGCCGCGCTGGCCGGTGAACTGAATGAAAATATTGCCCTTGCGGCAACCATTCAGGCCGAAGGCCGCGAGAATCAGGTGCTGGTCGCGGTGATCGCCACTGTGCAGGCCGATAACACCACCCGCCTCACCGATCTGCAACGGCGCACCGACCGGATCGCGCGCTTCCTCCAGCGCCTCGGCGATCTGGCTGGAGATGCGGCCCTCGATAGCGCTGACGAACTACTTACTCCGACCCCCGCCGCAGCCCTCGACAGTGATGACGAACTGCTTACCCCTACCCCCCTGGCAACTCCAACCGTTACCGTTGCGCCCGCGCCAACGGCAACGCCGTGAGCTGAACCCATGAGTGCAACCCCAATTATCCGCGTATTAGTGGTCGATGATCACCCACTTGCTCACAGCGGCATGCGCTTCTTTTTGAGCGCGTTTACCGACCTTGAGATGATTGGCGCTGCTCATGACGGCGAAGAAGCATTGGCGTTGTGTGCGCGCTTCCAACCCGATGTAGTGCTGATGGATATGCTCATGCCGGGCATGGACGGTGTTTCGGCAACAAGGCAAATCCGGGCGCGTCACCCGCAGACGCGCATTATTGCGTTGAGCACCTTTAACGACAGTGATCTGGTTGAACAAGCGTTTGCGGCTGGGGTGTGCGGCTATTTGCTCAAAAATGTGTCGCCCTTCGATCTTGCCAATGCGATCCGTTCGGTCGTTGCCGGAGATACGGTTATGGCACCTGAGTTACACCCAAATTTGGGCGATCCGCTGCGGCGAACGCTCCCTCCCGGCAATGATCTCACCGAGCGCGAGCGCGAGGTGTTGCACCTGGTGACCCAGGGCCTCTCGAACCAGCAGATCGCTGATCGCCTGATCATCACCCGCTCGACCGTCAAGTTCCATATTGGCAGCATCTTCACGAAGCTGGGCATCGCTACACGTTCAGAAGCCATTGCGCTGGCGTACAAGCGGCGTGTGGTGTAAGGATTGGCTCAATGATTAGCCTTGAAAGCGCCCAAGCGTTACGTGCCGCCGGCCTGATGTGGCGGCCAACCGAGCGTGATATGTTCGCATTGCCCGATCGCGACATGGATCACCAGATTTTCGTGATTAGTGTACTGCCGGCCCAACTCCAACTCCTTAACGGCCAGCCGGCGGTGGCATTTCTGGCCAGTGCCGAATGGGCGCTCGATTATGTGCTGCTTGGTGAAGTGGTCTGGTTGCCGAATGAGGCGCAGTTACGCGATGCGCTGGCTGCTCAGCTCGCGCCCGAAGCCACACTGACCCTGAGTCGCCGGGTGGCGGGTTATTCCTGTACCGTGGAGATTGGCGGCAGCGACCAGAGTTTCGACGGCCCCGACGCCGAAACGGCCTATGCTATGGCGCTGCTGGCGGCGCTGCAGCAAACGGGAGAGCAGTAAACGATAAAGCGGGAAAGCCGGAAAGCGGGATGGACACTGCCCGCCGCAGCAGCAGACTGGCGCAACTTCTTGCCGTTGGTTACTGCGCGTGAACCGTTTCAAGGTCGGGGCGGAGGACTACGCTTTCCTGCTCATTCGGGTCGGTGCGGGCCAGAATCGCCACCGCTTCCTCGGGCCCGGGATTGTAGGGCAAGTGCGGCACACCGGCCGGGATAGAGAGATACTCGCCGGGAGCCATGCTGAGGTGATGCTCCAACTGCTCACCAGACCACATCTCGGCCCGCCCGCTGATCAGGTAGACCGCCGTTTCATGGGCGGCGTGCAGATGCGCATTTGCCCGTGCGCCGGGTGGCATGCGCAACATATGCATGCATAACCCCTGCGCCCCAACGCTCTCGGCCGAGATTCCAGCCAGGTACGTCAGCCCCCGTTTCCCAGCGTACGTATCACCCGCACGAACAATCTTGCATGTTAGGTCAAGCATGTGAACCTCCATTGGTCATGAACCGCAGGGGCTAAAGCTCTGCGGCTTGTCTCTGGCGCGACGGACGTGCCGTCTCCGCGACGTGCGGCTGCATGACGGCCGCCCTGCCAAGAACACGAATATTCTCAGCAGCGATCACATCAGCATGACCAGCTATGCAGAACGGTGCGCCGCACCTTTCATTCCTCTGCACGGGCGAAAGCCCGGCGGCATCCTGAAAGGATTAAATGGCGAACTGCGTTTTACCGTTTTACCGCTCTCCCGCTCTCCCGCTCTCCCGCTGCTCCAGGCGCACAATCGGCAACTCGCGTGTGGTTCGGCTGCGGTACTCGGCGTAGGTTGGGTTCGCAGCGACAAGAATTGTCCAGAGCCGATCGTACTCGGCGCCCTGGACGAACGTGGCGCTGACGGGGAACTGCCGTGCGCGATCAACGACCAGCGCATGCGGCCGCGCCCGCAGATTGTGATACCAGGCCGGATGCACGGCGCCCCCGCCATACGAGCCGATCACTACATAGGCGTCGCCATCACGGACACTGAACAGCGGCGCTGTGCGTAGTTGGTTGCTACGCCGGCCGAGCGTGCTGAGCAGAATGATCTGATCGCCGACATTCAGCAACCGCCCGTCGGAAAGCCGGTAGATCAGCGTATGCAGCGCCATCACCAGTTGTAAAAAACGTTTCTGCACCTGGGCCATGGTTATTCTTCCTCGATCTGCTGCACCGTGCTGCGCTTCTTGCGCCGGGCCGGGGCCGCTGCTGGCGGCGCAATGCTGTCGAGGGCGGCTTCGATCATCGCCCGTTCTTCGGCGATCTGGCGTGCGTGAGCGTCGATCATCACGCTCTGACGTTGCCGTAACGCCAGTGGAGCGATCTTCCGGATGTCCTCTTCGCTCACAGTGTTGCGGAAATCGGCGGCGGCCCGCGCACGCGCGGCTTCCAACAGCGCGATTTCGGCGCGATGCGAAGGCACGCGCAAATCTTGCACCAGCCGCAGCGCCACTTCCTCTAGTTTCGGTGGCACCGTCACGTGGGGTAAGATCGCGCGCGCCGCTTCGACCTCTTCGGCCAGCGCTGCCGTAGCCGTGGCATGGCCGGCCCGAAAGGCCGCTGGATCGCTGCGAAACGCCTGTGCCCGCCGATACACTTCCAGGCGCTGCCGTGGATCATCGAGTGGCGCCACCCAAACCCTCAGCCCA
This sequence comes from Chloroflexales bacterium, assembly GCA_038247995.1. Classification (GTDB taxonomy): domain Bacteria; phylum Chloroflexota; class Chloroflexia; order Chloroflexales; family Chloroflexaceae; genus JBBRUG01. The sequence continues at coordinate 7,754 of JBBRUG010000204.1, forward strand.
AAGCGGTCGAGAATCTGCGGGCGCAGCGCGCCTTCTTCAGGGTTCATCGAGCCGATCAGGAAGAACTGCGAGGGGAACAACCGCACCATCGCGCCTCGCCGCACCAGCGTGCGGCCCTGCGCCGCTGCGTCGAGGATCGCATCAACCACGGCTGCGTCGAGCAGGTTGATCTCATCGACATAAAGCACATTATGGTGGGCGTGAGCGAGGATACCCGCTTCGAGCAGCACCCGCTGCTGTTCCAGCGCAACGCGCTCATTCAAGCCGCCGACAACATCGTCGAGGCGAGCGTTGAGCGGCAGTTCCACCAACCGCATGCGTTCGCTGTAGCTGTGAACTTGCCCGGCGGCGTCGGTTGTTTCGCGCTCAACTGCGGGCATCAGGTCGAGCAGACTCCGGACGGCCGTTGTCTTCCCGACCCCATACGGGCCGCTGATCAACACCCCACCGACTTGCGGGTTGATCAGCCCCAGAATCAGCGCCGTTTTGAGTTCAGCCTGGCCAACCAGGGCCAGCAGCGGAAACGCGAGGATTTCGTCCATCTACAGCATCTCGATCGTGTACCCGGTGATCGGACAGTCGGGACGCATGTCCTCGATAAAGCGCACCACTGCCTCAAGCTGGCCGTGGGCATATGCCTGCGAGGTTGAAACGCAGGCGACGCCGAGCAGCGCACTCTGGTAGAGGTCGTGATCATCGACCTCGGCGATCGAGACATTAAACTCGTTGCGCACTCGCGCCAGGATCGATTTGACCACCCGGCGCTTCTCTTTGAGATTCTGGGCTACCGGTACCGAGACGCCGATTGTACATGTGCCAATATGCATGGTGTTATAGTGTTGGGCGGACACGCAGGTCCGCCCTTACGCGCGTTCGCGCCCTGCCGCCTGCGCCCTGCCGCCTGCGCCCTGCCGCCTGATTAGTTTAGGCTGCCCATGCCACTCCAGCCCTCGGTTGTCGGGCGGGTGCCGGTGCGTGGGAGGAGGGTGAGTTCCTGGCGTAGTGCAGCGGTGATTGATTGAACCCGATCACGTAGATCGGCCTCCAGCCAGCGCTGCTTCTGGGCCGACGGCACCTGAAGCCGATCGGCGAGTTGGTAGGCCATCGCAAGGGGATCGCCGGGCAATTCTTCGGCTTCCACCGGCACGCCCGTGGCAACAGCGACGGCTTGCCACTAGCGCTCATAGAGCCCGCGCAGTTCGTTGGTCTCCTCGGCGACGGTAGCCCCGTGCTCGTCGGGCAGTTCAACCACAGCCGCCACAATATAAGGCGCGCGCTGCACAACATACTGGATGCGGAAGCGCTTCAGCCCGGTTGCGGTAAGCAGGTAGCGTCCGTCTTCAAGGCGTACATTGGCGTTGATCGCGGCGATTGTACCGATGTTGTACGGTTCAGCGGAACGTGCGCCGAGCCGACCTTCCACCACTTCATCGCCGTCACGGATGAGCACAACGCCGAACGGGACGCCTTGTTCCAGGCAGCGTGTAATCATCTGGCGATAGCGCTCTTCAAAGATGTGCAGGTTGAGCGTACCGCCGGGAAACAGGATCGCGCCGAGCGGAAAAAGTGGGAGTTGCTGAATCATGATCCTTGGGGGGCGGCCCAAGCGCGGCGAAGGATCGCGCTTGACGCGGCGCCGGCAATTAGTCGTCGCTCCACGTACATGTCCACATTGTCGTATCGATCGGGCCAAGGTGCAAGTCGATCAGGATCTGGATCTCTTGCCCGGAAAACGCCTGCACCGCAGCGATTGGTTCGTACGCCAGCGGCAACCCTTCCTGCATTAGCGTCAGGTTGCCAATCCGCAGTTCCAACAGTTCCGGCCGCAATTCCGCATTGCTTGCACCTACCGCCGCCAGCACCGTACCCCAATCGGGATTGGCGCGGCGGCAGGCTGCACGTACCGAACTAGAGCGCACAATCGTCTGGGCAATCTTGCGCGCATTTTCTTCGTTGGTTGCGCCGCGCACTGTTACCTGAATCATTTTACCGTTTCCGGCCGCATCGCGCACAATTTGCTGGCTCAAATCAGCACAAAGATGATCGAGCGCTTCCTGAAATGCGCCGAACTCCCAGGAACTGGCGTCGGTAATCGGCGGACCTTCAGCCGCGCCATTGGCCAGCACATAAACGCTATCGTTCGGGCTGCTGTCGCCGTCGATACTGAGCCGGTTAAACGAGCGGGCGACACTCTGCTGCAAGGCACGGTTGAGCAACCGGGTGTCGATTGCGACATCAGTGGTGATCAGGCCGAGCAGGGTGGCCAGTTGCGGGTGGATCATGCGCGTGCCTTTGGCCATGCCTGCCAGCGTAACCCGATGGCCCTCACGCAACTGCACGCGGTAGACGCGCTCCTTCGGGCGTACATCGGTGGTCATCATCGCTACCGCCGCCCGGCGCCCGCCACCGCTGTCGAGTTCGCTCACAGCGCGGCGAATGCCGTCGCGCAGCTTCACCATCGGCAGGTTTACCCCGATCACGCCGGTAGACATCAGCAGCACAGCGTCGCGCTGGATCTCTAGTTCATCGGCGACCAGTTTGGCGCACTCGACCGCATCATTCAAACCCGGTTGGCCGGTGCCGGCGTTCGCCTGCCCCGAGTTGATCAGCACAGCGCGCACCGACTCGCGGTTACGCGAGAGGATCGCCTGGCTGAGAAAGACCGGCGCCGCTTTGGTAACGCTCGTTGTAAAGAGCGCGCCGACTTTGCAGGGAGATTGTGAATACACGAGCGCAAGATCGCGAGCCTTGCTCCCATCTTTTAGCCCGCACGAAACGCCCGTGGCGCGAAAGCCGATCGGGCTGGCGATATGGCCGTCCTCGAAGGTGGTGTAGCTCATAGGTTAGGCGGCACGAGGCAGACGACTGGCGGCGGA
>JBBRUG010000205.1:0-10621 GCA_038247995.1 Chloroflexales bacterium
CAGCAAGCTGACAGGCTGACAGGCTCACAGTCGGGCAGTTCAGCAAGCTGACAGGCTGACAGTCTGACAGTCTCACAGGCTGACAGTCGGGCAGTTCAGCAAGCTGACAGGCTGACAGGCTGACAGTCGGGCAGTTCAGCAAGCTGACAGGCTGACAGGCTCACAGTCGGGCAGTTCAGCAAGCTGACAGTCCAGCACCCCACGCCCGTTACGCCCGCCCGCTCCTACGCATCTGGGATCATGCGGCTTGGCTCCTGACTGTCGATCATGGTGGCGTCGGGAACGAGCCGGGTATAGGTTCCGTCGGAGTTCAGCACGCGGGCGCGCGTGTTATCGATGAGGTAGGTTTCGAGCAACTGATCGCGCACATAACGCAGCAGGGCCGGCTCTTCGATCGGGTACAACTCCTCGACGCGCCGGTCAAGGTTGCGCTCCATCACATCGGCGCTGCCGACATACACCTCTTCGTCGCCGCCGTTGAAGAAGTAATAGATTCGGCTATGTTCCAGGAACGGCCCAACAATGCTGCGCACGCGGATGTTCTCGCTGAGGCCGGGTACGCCGGGACGCAACGAACACATGCCTCGCACGATCAGGTCGATCTGTACACCGGCCTGTGAGGCAGTGTAGAGCGCGTCGATCATCTGCTGATCGACCAGGGCATTCGTTTTCAAGATCAACCGCCCATCGCCGTACGCCTGCTGGCGCTCGGTCTCGCGGGCGATCCGCTCCAACAGGCCGGTACGCATCGTCGTTGGGGCGACGAGCAGTTTACGGTACGTCTCCTGGCGACTGTAAGCGGTAAGCCGGTTGAAGAGATCAACCACATCGGCGACGATATCGGGGCGGCAGGTGAACAAGCCCAGGTCGGTATAAACCCGGGCCGTCGAGGCGTTGTAGTTGCCGGTGCCCATATGCACATAACTACGAATACCGTCGCGCTCCTTGCGCACCACCAACGCAAGCTTGGCGTGCACCTTTAAGCCCACCAGGCCATACACGACGTGAACGCCGGCGCGCTCCATCGCCCTGGCCCAGATGATATTGTTCTCCTCATCAAAACGCGCTTTCAGTTCAACGACGGCCGTTACCTGCTTGCCCTGCTCGCGGGCGTGCATCAGCGCACGCACAATCGGCGAGTTACTGCCGACGCGATAGAGCGTCTGCTTGATCGCCAGCACTTGCGGATCATCAGCGGCAGCCTGAATAAAGTCGATCACCGGCGTGAACGAGTGGTACGGGTGGTGCAGCAGCACATCGCCCTGCCGGATCGTGTCGAAAAAATTTATTTCGCCGCGTAACACGAGCGGGATCGACGGCAGGTGCGGCGGATCTTTCAGATCGGGGCGATCGACGGCGAGTAGCGCCATTAAGTCGGCCAGACCGAGCGGGCCGCGCACGGTATAGAGGTCATCGGGGCCGATCTTGAGGTTCTTCTGCAGCAGCGAACTGATCCGATCCGGCATCGCGCTATCGACAGCCAGGCGCACTACTTCGCCGAAACGGCGCTGGCGCACACCCTCTTCGATCGTTGAGAGCAGATCGTCGGCCTCATCTTCCTCGATCTCCATATCGGCGTTGCGCGTCACCCGAAACGGATAAGCCTCGACCACTTCCATGCCGGGAAACAGGCTATCCAGGTGGGCCGCGATCACCTGTTCCAACCAGACAAAGCAGTATTGCCGCCCGGAAGGCAGATCGTTCGCCGGCGTGCAAAGATCGGCCGGCAACGCGATTAGGCGCGGCAGCACTTCAGGCACCTTGATCCGGGCGAAGAGCGCGCCCTGATGGCGATCTTGGATCACCACGGCCAGATTCAGGCTCAAGTTCGAGATGAATGGGAAGGGCCGGCTCGAATCGAAGGCCAAGGGGGTCAGCACCGGAAAGATCTGCCGGCGGAAATAATCGGCGACCCAGGCTCGCTGGGCTTGAGTCAAGTCGCCGATATTGAGCAAATTGATCCCCTGAGTACTCAGCTTAGGCATCAGATCGTGGAGCAGCAGTTGCCGCTCTTGTTCGAGCAGGGGCAACAGCGTCGCGCGCACGGCCTTGAGTTGTTCACTCGGCGTAAGGCCATCGGGCGACTGGCGGCTGACCCGCGCGGCGATCTGTTGCTTGATGCCGCTGACGCGGATCATGAAGAATTCGTCGAGGTTGGAGGCAAAGATCGCCAGAAACTTGACCCGTTCGAGCAACGGCGCACGCGGGTCGAGCGATTCTTCGAGCACCCGCCGGTTGAACTCGATCCAACTCAGTTCACGATTGAGATATAGGCTTCCGATCCCTGCCGCAGGGGCGGTCGGCTCGGTGATCGGCGGTTCTTGCAACGTCATACATTGCCTCAGGTTTACAGGATATCGGCAACAACCTTCACCAGCACAGCCGACACAAAAACACGCCGCAGCCAAAGGCGGCGGCCCTGCCAAGCATCGTTATGCTGTGTTTTTGGATCACGTATGCATTTAGTATACCGTGTGGGGGGGGAAATGCAAACACTGGCTCACTGAGGCACTGAGACGGCTGAGGGCACTGAGAAGGCAGGCGGCAGGCGGCAGGCAGCAGGGGAGATCTTAGCCAGGTGGTCGCCCGGGGCAGCCACATAGGGCTACCCCCCATACGGATCAAGTTAAGGAGCCGCGCCAGCCCGCACCCCAAACCCCGCTCCCTGAGCGGGAGAGGAGCTCCCGAGCGCATCAGGACGAGGAATCTGCGGCTGCTCCTCCTGCTCCACGCAGATGGAGCAGGAGGTTGGGGGGATGCGGCGTTTCGGGCATTGGGACGCGATCCGCGTATGTTCGGGCAGCAGCGTTATCGCTTAACGTGATCCGTATGGGCTGCCCCTACGCCCGCCGCCCGCCGCCCGCCGTCCTGCCCGCCCTCGGATTATCTTTCCCGCGCAAACAATGCCCGCAAGCCCGCAGCAAAGATCCGTGCGCCGCCCTGAGCGGGGTGCCGCAGTTGGGTGTGGGCAATGCCGAGTTCACTCAGGGCGCGAGCGGCCACATTGCCCATCGCGGCGACGGTTACGGTGGGGAACAGCGCACGCACGGCGGCAAGCAGCGGCAAACCCAGGCGCACCTCGCCGGCGCGCGGCGGCCGATTGCTCAGCGGCACACCGGGGCGGTGTGGGTGAAACGGGTAGGCATTCCAGCCCACCGCTAACACACCCAATGCGGCAAGCTCGCGGTACACAATTGTGGCTGTTTGTTCGTTCGACGTGCGCCCGTCGCTGGTAGCCCGCGCAAAACCACGTTCCATACCGTACTGCTCCAGCGCGGGAAGGCCCGCCAACAGCAGGCGCTCGCTGGTGAACGGCACGCCGGTGCGCAGAGCGCCGTTATAACCCGGCGCTTCGCCTACCAGCAGCAGATCGGGGCCGCGCGCGTGCGCCAGGCGCAGGGCCAGGGCCAGGTTCGCCCGGCGGATTGCATTGCCCGGCGATCCATCGTCGGCATAGGGGTTCGTTGCATCTGCCGGAGCCGCCAGGGTAGCGAGAGTGGAGATCAGGGCATCGATGGGGTCGTGCATAGTCAAGAGTATACATCCATTCGTCGGTTAACTTTGGATCATTCAGTTTCCTCATCTCCCTGCTGTATAATCGCAATCAGGATCCGCATCTCTATGCAAAGAAAGGCGGCGCGATGGAGCGCTATCTGGTGTGTCTGGGTGAGATTTTGATCGATTTTCTGCCGATCGAAGGCAACGATACGGTAACCGGCTTCACGCTCCACCCCGGCGGCGGGCCGTTTAACGTAGCTGTGGGCCTGGCCCGGCTTGGCCAACCGACGGCATTTGTGAGCAAGCTCGGCGACGACTTCTTCGGGCGCCGGCTGCGCGATACCGTGCGCGCCGAGGGCATCGCCGATGCCTGGTTGCCCACGGCCGCCGGGCGGGCCAGCACGCTTGCGTTCGTGGCCCATGAGCACGGCGAACCGGCGTTTACCTTTTATGGCGACGGCACCGCCGACACCTTGCTTACCCCAGATGACCTACCGCACGATTTACTGGCCCAGGCGCGCTTGCTGCACTTCGGCGGGATCAGTTTGCTGCGGGGCAGTACGCCTGCCGCCGCGCTGGCGGCCGCCGAGGCGCTGCACGGGCGGGCCCTCGTCTCCCTCGATCCGAATGTGCGCCCGGCGCTGATCACTGACCCTGCGGCTTATCGTGCGACGCTGACCCGCGCCTTCGCGGCGTGTGATCTGCTCAAAATCAGCGCCGCCGACACGGCATGGCTCGCGCCGAATGTTGATCTGCTCGCTTATGCCGCTGCGCAACTCACGGCCGGCCCGGCGCTTGTGCTCGTCACCCGCGGCGGCGCCGGAATTACGGCCCTGCGCCAGACCGCTGACGGCGTCGAACGGATCGATCTGCCCGGCTTTAGCGTTACGGTCGCCGATACCGTGGGTGCCGGCGACTCGTTCAGTGCAGGCGTGCTCGCCGCCTTCGCTACGCGGAATGTTTTCGATCGGGCGGCCCTGCTGGCCCTGCCGAGCGCCGAGTTGCGGGCGGCGCTGCGTTATGGCGCGGCAGTGGCAGCGATCAACTGTACCCGCCCCGGCGCTGATCCGCCGCGGGCCGCCGAAGTGGAACAGTTTTTGGCCACGGCGTAGGTGCGCAGGTGTGATGGGCGCAGCGGACATGGCGGGCGTGATAGGCATAGCAGGCGTGAGGGTATCAGGGCATGCATGCGCTGTACCGTTTTACCGCTTTACTGCGTATCCTTGCCCGCGCTCTACGCGGTGTAAAGCGTACTATGATCGATCAGCGCTCACAGCTTACCCTCACCGATCAGCAGCAGCAGATCGTCGCACATTCCCACGGCCCGGCACTTGTCTTTGCCGTGGCCGGCGCCGGCAAAACCACAGCTATGGTTCATCGCGTGGCGCGGCTGGTGCGCGGGCAGGTCTTTGCGCCGGAACGCATCCTGGTCAGTTCGTTCAACAAGGCCGCTGTGGATGAGATTGGCCGTGCGCTTGAACCCTGGCCGGATTGTCGCCGCGTTGGGCGGCAGACGCTCCACGCCCTTGGTTATACAATTGTGCGCCACGCTGCTGAATATGGCGTGCTGCCGCGCCTCGCCCGCGATGCGCTGAAGGTTGATGGCGGCGAGCGCCAGATCTTCTTCGCGATGCGCGATTACGCACGCAAGCAACGGCTAATTTCCGCCGCCGAGCTCGACGCAATTGAAGAACAAGATCTGCTCAATTATATCGGCGCCTGCAAAGGCAATTTGCAGTATGCCGATCTGCAAGCTGCCGGATTACCATCGGCTGCGTTGTCGGTTGCGCAGCAGGCCGCGCCGCCGGCGAACCAACCCGCCTACCTCGAACTCTACAAATGCTACGAACAGGTGCGCCGCACACGGGGCTGGCTCACCTTCGACGATATGCTCATGCTGGGCTGGGAAGCGCTGATCCGCTCGCCGGAACTGCGCGATCATTGGCAGCGCCGCTATGATGCAGTCCTGGTCGATGAGTTCCAGGATGTGAACCTGGCGCAGGCGGAACTGCTCGATCTGCTCACCCAACCCCACCGCAACTACATGGCGATCGGCGACGACGACCAGACGATCTACGGCTTTCGCGGCGCTCGCATGCACTTCTTTCGCACCTTCGAACAGCGTTATCGTGCCGCTGTTTATACAATGACCGACAACTTCCGTTGTCAGGGCGCCCAGGTACTCCTGGCCAACCGGGTGATCGCCCAGAATCACGAGCGCCACCCAAAAGCGCTGGTCGTTACCCAGGGCTTCGGCGGCACAACAGTGTTGGGCAAACTCCCCGATGCTACGGCAATGGGCCGCCGGATCGCCGCTGAGGTACAGGAGTTTCACGCTCAGGGGTATCGCCTGGCCGAACTGGCGATCCTGGTACGGCTGACGGCCCAAACGCCGCCGATTGAACAGGCGTTGACCCAAGCAGGCATCGCCTACACGATCGCCGGCGATGCGAAGTTCTACCAGCGTCGTGAAATCACCGACCTGCTGATGTATAGCGAACTGGCCGCCTTCGACGCAACGCTGCGCGCCGAGCGCCGCCTGAGCCGCCGCGAAGCCGAGCGGTTGGCCGTCTGCTGGCGGCGGCTGGCAAACCGCCCGACCCGCTACCTGACCCGTCAGATCATCGACGAGGTGCTGAACGCTGCCGTGCGCCAGGGGCATCCCTTGAGTGCGGCGCTTATCGCCCTGGGCGATAAACAGAGCGAGCGGCGTGCAGCAACGCTCCAGAAGTTGGCTGAACTGCTGATCTGGCTTGGCGACGCCCCAGCGGAGATGCCGGCCGCTACCGTGTTGAGCCGGCTCGATCAGTTGCTGGGCTACCAGGAATTCCTGCGCGCCAGTAGCGGCGTCGGCGATACCGGCGAAGGGTACGCGCAAAATGTGCGCGCGTTCCTGAACTACGCCGAAGACAAGGGCAATCTCGCCGCGCTGAACGCCCATCTGGCTGAATTAGCCCAACAAGCCGCCCCGACACACACCGACGCACGCGATGCCGTCGATATGCGCACGATTCACCGCGCGAAGGGCCTCGAATGGCCGGTAGTGCTCATCCCACACTGCAACAACGGCTACCTGCCGGCACAGCACGCCGAGGATCTGGAAGAGGAATGCCGCCTGCTCTATGTGGCGATCACGCGGGCGCGGCGCCACCTGCGGCTCTACGCCCTGGATGGCGGCAAACAGCAACTCTCGCCCTTTCTGGCGGCGGCGCAGGCCGAAGCGCTCCTCCAACGGGCGGCTGAACTTGCCCAGACCCTAACGACGAACCCGGAACACTGGACGGCTGCGCAAGCCTACAATCTGGCCACGTTTCCGCGCGAGGCCCAACAGGCGCGCTTCTTTACGTTCTGGTGGCCGGAACCCACCCCGGCGCGCCGGCAGGTCGCCCAGCGGGTATGGGAGTTCATTACGGCCGTTGCCCGAAGAAATGCATTGGCTCGCCTCGGCATTCAGGCAGCCGATCGGCAGTTTTGGCATAAACTTGCGGCTGCACCGATGCAGCGCCCCGGTGCGACCTTTCCGGGGCTGGATCAGCTCTGTCGGCACCAGCGCCCGACAGCATTCGGTCATCCACCTGCTGCCGAGGGCCGTATGCCGGCGCCGCCTTACCGCGTGGGCGAGCAGGTTGTTCATACGCATTTTGGCCGCGGGATGGTGGTCGCAATCGAAGCTCATAGTGTCGGCGGCACAATCGAGTGGTATGTCACAGTGGAGTTTGCGCAGCACAGACAGATGAAACTGCTGAGCAGCATCGCCCCGCTGCAAAGGGTGGGGTGAGCGAGAGAACCAGAGAACCAGAGAACTAGAGAACCAGAGAACTAGAGAACCAAGGAACAGAAGAATTGCTTTTCGGTTCCTCAGTTCCTCGGTTCTTCGGTTCCTACAAGCCCCGCCCAAACAAACGCCGCTGCACGAGCGCCCGATCGGCGGCGGTGAGCAGAGTAACGCTATCAGCGGCGAGTGCCGTGCTGAGGCTGCTGTTCAGCGCGGGTGGACGTTCGCACAATCTGTCGATCAGATCGCTGCAATCGTCGGCGGCGATGCGGTTGAGCACGAGTTTGCCGCACTTCGTGCAGCGATGGATCAGCATCAGTTCCCCGTCGCGTTCCTGAGCGTACTTATTGCGGCTGCGCTTGAGCGTCAGGCCAACTGGCTCCATCGGCGCGCGACAATTCGAACGCCGGTCGCCCGGTTTGCGCCAATCCATGTGGCGCGACCAAAGGCAGATCGGACAGTGATTGCGGTTCAGCACCCCGGCAACTTCCGGTGTACATACGATCGGCAGATCGCAGTGAATACAAGTGAACATCTGCTCGTGCGGCGGCAGATGCGGTGACGTGATCAGTGATTGACGCTGAGATCGACTGGACAGTTGGCGTGACACGGGTGTAGCTCCTTGAGCGGATCTCCGTGACCCAACCTATGCATAGATACCGCAAAGCCGGTCACGAAGATCCCGTGGCCGGCTTTGCTGCGTTGGAACAGCCCAACGCGCATGAAACAAGGCACAAAAAAACCATCACCACAGGGTACAGGTGTACCAGCGGCAATGGCGCAAATCAGATCAGACGGCAGGAGGCACGCGACAAGAAGCAGGCATGCCCAAGGCATGCGCTATGCTCCTGTTCCCTGTGCAAATTGCCGAGAACATGGCTTCAGCGCGGGAAGACGAACTTCCCAGCTACAGGTAAACCTGTGTAGCTATGTAGGTGAGCGCCGACGCTAGATTACTCAGCAAAAAACCCTCCTTGCACACTGAGCGCTTGAACTATTGATGCACTGAGTCTGTTTATACCGCAGGCGCGTAGCGGAGGCATCGGTCTGGCGGATGATTGTGCTGGCAGAGGATGCGCAGGACGCCCTTGCGCGCCCTCATCACGCCTCCACGCCCTGTGCGGTAAGTTGATCACCCTGGCGAATAATGCCGCTGCGCAGCACATTGGCATAGATCCCGGCCACGGCAGGCAAGAGCGCCCCCGGCGCAAGAGTAATGCTCGCCACCGCGCTATGCGTGGTGATTGTGCGCAGAATAGCGGGATCGCGGGGCAGATCGCCCTGGGCCACAGTGGTAACTACACAGCGCGGGCAGGGGTCCATCGCATTGAGCCGTACTGTCGAGCCGCAGACGAGATCGTGGCCGAGCCAGGCGTGTTCGATACACGCGGCGCTGGCTTCAGCGAAACTAATCACCAGGTTCGGACGGAAGCGCGCAATCGCAAACTGACCGTCCGGATGCAGGTTCTGGAAGAAGGCTAGCGTTGCTGTGGAGAGAATATGCAGCACGCCATAGTCGAAGAAGGTGCCGGCCGGCGAACCCGGGTTGAACGGCTCACGGCGAATGATCGGTTCGGCGGCGGGCTGATCAATTGGCGTGCGATCGAACTCGCGCAGGCGCTCGGCCGGTGCCTCGTGGGTCAGAATTACCTCACGCGCGAACAAGCGCGAGAGCACGGCATCTACATTTGGGGCGTCGCTGCGCGTACTACTGCCGTCGGGCAGGACAAGCTCAATCGGCGGCAGGGGTTGATCGGGTTCAGGTGGTTCAACAAAAGCGGCGCGGCAAGCGAGCATAGCGGCCCAGCGCCGCAGATGCTTAGCTGTGGCAATCGTACCGGTGGCCCGATCGATAATTGCATAAGCACGATCGCCGACCAGGCCACGCGTTCCAACGGGCGCTAACGCAAGCGCTTCGCCCTGCATCGATTTGACCGGGTAGCGCCACAGTTCGGTGACGGTTCCGGTGGTGATCTGGCTCATTAGTGCATTATACCAAGGGCCGGCCGGCGTTCGGCATGGGGTTGCCGCTTCAAGGCGCTGAATCAAAAACGGACGACGAAGGGGTATCCTCCGTCGTCCGATTGGGGCAACCTGCGTTCTGTCCGACCGCCTGAAGCCTTGGCTTAGCGCGTGGCGCGGGCCGGACGGGGTGGCGCAGCCGGCTGGGTCGGACTCGTTGCGGTTACTTTCGGCTCCGCACGCTCTTCGCGCACCCAACGGCTGCGCATGAGCGTTGCCGCCCGCCAACCGAGCGGTAGCTCGCGCCGTTCCGCTGTTGCTTCGCGTGTGGGCTGTGTGGGCTGTATAGTCGTTGTGATCACGACGATCTCCTTTTCGTGAGGGAAAATTCCCATAACACCGGAGCAGCGTTGCAATCGTTCACCTTCGAACCGGAACCTCAGGTAGAGATTCGTGAATACCTTAAATCAGATCATAAGCGGTGTATAAGGTCTGGAGACGGATATTTTAAGATCTGAATGCAATGATTCTGATGGTGTAGAGATCACCCATACCGCTCCACAAAGCGTTCCACATCAAGCAGATCATCGAAGCGCTCAGTCAGAGTAGCATGATCCCATTCCCACCAGGCGCTCCGCAGCAGTGCCTCCGCGATCGGCGCGGGGAAGCGCGGACGGATTGGGCGCGCCGGTACGCCGGCGACGATGGTGTAGGGTTCGACATCGCGGGTGACGACGGCGCCGGAGCCGACTACCGCGCCGGTGCCAACGGTAACGCCCGGCATAATCACGCCGCCATGGCCGATCCAGACATCGTGGCCGATGGTGCAGTGGTGGTCACGCCGCCACTGGAAAAAGCCGGTATCGTCGGGGCCAAAGCCGTACTGGCTACGCCGATAGGTCAGGTGATGCTGAGTAACCCGATCCAGCGGATGATTGCCGGGGTTGATCCGCACCAGGGCGGCGATCGAGCAGAAGCGCCCAATCGTGCTGTAAATGATCTGGTTGGCGCCGGCGAGGTAGCTGTAGGCACCGAGTTCGCTTTCGGCAAGCCAGCTATCGGGGCCGATCTCGGTCCAGGGGCCAAGTGAAGTGTCGCTCAGGCGCACATTGCGATGAATGGTTGGTTCTTCGCTCAGCGCTTTCGGGTGCCGATCACGCAGTTCGGGTGGGTAGACGGCGTAATGTTTCACGAGTTATACCGTTTCGTGTACACGACCAACGACCAACGACCGACGACGAAGCCCTGTCCGGTTTTCGTCGTTGGTTCTTGTTGGTTCTTCGTCTTTCGTGTTTCGGCGAACTGCGAACTGCGAACTGCGAACTGCAAACTGCAAACTGCGAACTGCAAACTGCGAACTGCGAACTGCAAACTGCGAACTGCAAA
>JBBRUG010000206.1:0-10595 GCA_038247995.1 Chloroflexales bacterium
GACGATGAGCGGATCGTGCTGATTGACTTTGGAATCGCCCGTAACCTCAATCGGGACAACCAGAAGAAGGGCACGATGATCGGCACCGAAGGTTACTCGCCACCCGAACAGTATCGTGGTGTGGCCGAGCCGGTGGGTGATGTGTATGCCCTTGGTGCGACGTTGCATCATCTGCTCACAAATACCGATCCGCGCCTGGAGACGCCCTTCACTTTTCAGGAACGCCCGGTGCGCCAGATCAATCCCAGCGTGTCGCCGGAGATGGACGCCCTGATCGTTAAGGCGCTCGAATACGATATGACGGCGCGTTGGCAATCGGCGGACGAGTTGCGTCAGATGCTGTTTAGTATCCCCGGCATCGCTGCCGGGCAGGTTTCTGCTACGCCGAGTGTAGCTGCGCCCGCAGTTAATCGGGGCGCCCAGACAACTCAGGTGGTCTGGAAGTTTACCTGCGAGGACGAAGTGCGCTCGTCGCCGCATGTGGCCGGCGGCATGCTCTTCGTCGGCTGTTACGACACGAATCTCTATGCGTTGGACGTGAGTCGGGGCGAGTTTCGCTGGAAGTACGCAACCGAGGGCGGCGTCAGTTCGTCGCCGAGCGTCTGGCAAGACAATGTGTTTGTCGGATCGGAGGATGGCTCGCTGTATGCGCTGGATATGCGGCGCGGCAGCTTACGCTGGACGTTCCGCACCGAAAAAGCGATCCGCTCGTCGCCGCGGGTTGCGGATCGCGTGGTAATCGTCGGCTCCGACGATCAGCATGTTTATGCGATCGACGGCTTGCGTGGAACGGTGATCTGGAAGTATCGCACCTGGAACCCGATTCGCTCGTCGGCGGCGATCACCGATCAAGTGATTTATATCGGTGGCGATGACGGCCATGTCTATTGTCTCGACATCCGTAACGGCGGCCTCAAATGGAAGCAGCGTACCCAGCAACCGGTGCGCTCATCACCGGCGTTCAACGAGGGTTTGGTGTACGTCGGCTCGCTCGACCAGAATCTTTACGCGCTGGACGCGGAAGGCGGTTGGCCGGCGTGGCGCTTCCGCACCAATCACTATATTAATTCTTCGCCGTGTGTGATTGGCACGCGGGTTTTTGTCGGCGGCGTCGATGGCATTATGTACGCGCTTGATGCGCGGAATGGGCGCCTGGTTTGGAAACACGAGACCGGCAGCCAGATCACGTCGTCGCCGCGGGTTGAGGCCGGACGGGTTTATTTTGGCGCTGTCGATGGTTATGTCTACTGCCTGGACGCCGGTTCAGGCAACCTGCTCTGGAAGTACGCCACCGAAGCGGCGATCGTGTCGACGCCCACGGTTCTGGATGGCGTGGTTTATATCGGCTCGATGGACCATAATCTGTATGCGTTGAAGGGATAAGGGCTGCAACTGAAACCTGTCAGGTGCGGCGGTGGGCGACTTGTTAGGGTGGAGCTGCTTGATGCACACCTGACAAGTTTGTGGTAGTGACTGAGGAGTCTTCATGGGATTGATCCAGAAATGGTTTGGCGGCAACACCGACGATACACAACCTGCCGAAGCGCCGGTCGATTCTGATCCTGTCGAGGCTCCTACGACGCCGGAGACGCCTGGCGTTGCCGTTCCCGTAGCCGCTCCCGTGCTTGCCGAAAGCATCGATTGGTGGGCCAGTTCCCCCCACGATGAAGCAACACCGCCGTCAACAAACCAATCGGCAGTAGTGCAGCATACGCCGGACGAAGCCCCCGAGGCGCCGGATCAGGCGCGCGAAGAAACGCCCGAGGTCGAACCAACTGACCCTACAGAGACGCCGACGGCGCCGCAGAGTATGCTGGCGATCGCGCAAGCGGTTGAGCAACTCACGCCTAATGAGGCCGAGTCGGCTGCTGATGCTGACGACGTGGCGCTGGAAGGTACGCGCCAACTCGACGAAACAAGCACACCGGCTATGGCAGTGCAACGCTCGGCGCAAGGGCTTGCGGCAATGGCTGTGCGCGACATAGGGCGGGTTCGTGAAACGAATCAGGACAGCGCCTTTGCGCTGATTACTACCTTGCCGCGTGAAGGCAGCGATGTGACCGTGGGGTTGTTCATCGTTGCCGACGGAATGGGTGGCCATCACGGCGGTGAGATCGCCAGCCGCCTGGCCGTGCGCACGATTGTGCATCAGGTGTTGAGCGAACTGATTATGCCGACCCTCGACGACACAATGGGCGAGGCGTTGCAACCGCTGATGATCAGCGCCGTGCAGGCGGCCAATCGGGCGATCTGGGAACAGGGCCAGGCGATGGGCAGCGACATGGGCACAACCTGCACAGCGGTATTGCTCGTGGGGCAAGGGTTGTACATCGCCCACGTCGGCGACTCGCGAGCGTACCTCTACGAGCCGGGCGGCCTGCGCCAGTTAACAACTGACCATTCAACCGTCGGGCGGCTGATCCAAGTCGGCCAACTCGATCCGTTGGAGGCGCGCGAACATCCACTACGCAACCAACTCTATCGAACGATCGGTCAGCAGCCGCAGGTGCCGGTTGACTTCCTTTATCAACCGGTCGGCGTAAGTTCGCATGTGCTGCTCTGTAGCGACGGGCTGTGGGGGATGATCGACGACGTGCATATTCAGCAGGCGCTGAGTCGTAGCCCGTGGCCGCAGGATGGATGCAACGAACTAATCGCCCTGGCCAACCTGGCGGGCGGCGAAGATAATATTTCGGCAGTTGTCGTAACGCTGCCGCAGGCAAAGAGGTAACCCATATGGGGCCGGGTATTCAGCTTCGTTCCACCTTAAGCCGCAGTGTGTTACCGGAAAGTAGCGAACAGCAACTGATCTATGTGTTGCTGGAATTGAGCGCTCAGGGCGTGCCCAGCACCTTGCCCAAGCTACCGCTCAACCTCTGCCTGGTGGTGGATCGTAGCTCCTCGATGCGCGGCGAACGGCTCCAACAGGTGAAAGATGCTGCGGCGCGCATCGTCGATATGCTTGGCGAGGACGACTATTTCTCGCTGGTTACGTTCAACGACCGGGCGGAAGTTGTGATTGCAGCGCAGCGAGCGCGCAACAAGAACGATCTTAAGCGGCAAATCGGCTCAGTTGAGGCGTCCGGCGGCACGGAAATGGCTACCGGTATGGCGCTGGCGTTGCAAGAGACGCAGCGGGCGATGCTGAGCCGGGGCGTGAGCCGCATTCTATTGCTCACCGATGGGCGTACTTATGGCGACGAGGGGCGTTGCGTCGAGATCGCACGCCGCGCACAGAGCCGCGGGATCGGTATGACGGCGCTGGGGATCGGCAACGAGTGGAATGAAGATCTGCTCGAAACGATGGCTGCACGCGAGAATAGCCGCACCCAATACATCACCTCGGCGCAAGACATTACCCAGATCTTCACCGACGAAGTGAAGCGGATGCATTCGATTTTCGCCCAGGAGGTAAGGCTGCGGGCCGAAGTGCGGCCGGGCGCAATGTTGCGTTCGCTCGATCGCGTGCGGCCGTTTATCGCCGGGGTGCAGGCGCTGGAAGAGAAAGATCAGGTCTGGGGCGCCAATCTGGGCGACTGGCCGGGCAGTGATCCGCAGGCATTCTTGCTGGAAGTAGTCGTGCCGCCGCTGGCAATGGGCGATCATCCGTTGTTGCGCCTGACCCTGCGTTACAGTCTGCCGGGAATGAATTTGTACAATCAGCAAGGCGACCTGGTATTGCGCGTCGGCATCCGCGCCGCCGACAGCGTAACGTATGAAGTAGACGCGACTGTCAAGCATTGGTTGGAGCGTTTGGTAGCTTACAGGCTGCAATCGCACGCCTGGCAAGATATGGAAGAGGGCCGGATCGAAGAGGCGACGCGGCGCTTGCAGATGGCCGGGACGCGCCTGTTTGAGGCCGGCGAAGTTGATCTGGCGCGTACCGTGCAAGAGGAAGCCACACGGCTCCTACGCTCGGGGCATACCAGCGCTGAAGGCCGGAAGCGGATCAAATACGGCACGCGTGGCCTAATGGGTTTGGGCGACGGACACGAGCGCGAGGCGTAAGCATATGGTGCGCTGTAGCCACTGCAACACTGAAAACTTCGACGGCACGATCTTCTGCATGGATTGCGGCGCAAGCCTCATGGGCAGGACACAGCGCCGTGAAACGACGAACGCACTGAATAAGGCGGGTTCGGATTCGCTTTCAAATGTTGAAGAACTTGCGCCGGTCACCATCCCCGCGCCGGGCAGCATTGAGCGATTGGTCGCCTTCGTGGTGATCAACAGCGGGCGGCGCATTCAGTTAAATGGCACTGAAGAGATGTTGATCGGGCGCAAAGATAACCAGCGCGGTATTTATCCCGACGTCGATCTAGGCCTCGATGGTGGCTATGATGCCGGTGTGTCGCGGCGGCACGCTATTTTGTCGCCTCAGGCAGCCGGTTTTGTATTGGAAGATCTGAACAGCGCTAACGGCACCTTTGTGAATGGGCGGCGTCTGGCGCCTCAGGCATCAACAACGATCAGCCACGGCGATGAGATTAAATTCGGGACCTTGATTCTGCGCTTTGAGGCGGAATAGCAAAACGGTAAAGCGCTAACGCGGGTACCTCATGAAGGAGTGTGATCTGTGGCAAAGACGGTGATTTTACACCTGAGCGGCGAGGACCCGGTGTTGGCCGATATGGATCAAGAGCCGCAGCCGGGTGATGTGTTCATTCGGGTGATGAATATGCGTAAGCGCGATGGGAAGCCGGTGCCGTATCTGGCCGCCGGAGTGCAGTCGGTAATCTTTCCCTGGCATCGGGTGACGTTCATTGAGGTGATGCCCAGCGAGGAAGAGCGCAGCCAGGTGGTGGACTTCTTCCGGTCGTAGGCAGATTACGCAGATTACGCAGATTACGCAGATAGTTATGGTGTTTGCCGATCTCAGACCCGTCGAGTCGGAGCTGTTCTTCAGTAAGGGCGACCCACACGATGTGCGCCTGGGTGAGATCGTGGGTCGCGGCCCGGCGGCTTATGCGCGGGCGGCGGTGGTGATCCTCGGCTTTCCAGACGACGAGGGCGTGCGGCGGAATGGCGGGCGGGTTGGCGCAGCACTGGCGCCGGCGGCGATCCGACGCTGCCTCTACCGCATGGGTGTGGCCGAGCTTGCGGATCTGCCGATTGTAGATCTGGGCGACACGGCTTCCGCAGCGAGCCTGGAAGAGCGCCATACGCGGCATCAGGAACTAGTGCAACGGATCGTCGCCGACGATAAACTGCTGATTGTGTTGGGCGGCGGCAACGATGTGGCGTACCCGGACTACGCCGGCTTAGTGGCGGCCACAGGCTCGGCGCTGGCGATCAATGTAGACGCACACTATGATGTCCGCGTTGATACGCCGCGTAACAGCGGCACGCCCTATCGGCAACTCATCGATGCAGGCCGACTGCCCCCGGAATATTACTGCGTCCTTGGCGCGCAACCCTTCGCCAATTCAGCCGCCTATACGCAATTCCTGACGGAGCGCGGAGCACAGCTCATCTCCTTACGCAGTGCGCGGGCGCGGGGCATTCCGGCGACGGCGCGTGGGGTGCTCGCGGCGAGTGCCGCCGACGCGATCTTCTGGGGCTTCGACATGGACGTTGTGAACGCGGCAGAGGCACCAGGCGTAAGCGCGCCCAATCCGCTGGGCATGAGCGGCGAGGAGTTTTGCGCCTTGATGGAACTGGCTGGTTCCGAACGACGCACGCGCCTGATTGAGATCAGTGAAGTCTGCCCGCCGCATGATGTCGATGCGCGTACCGCTCGTCTAGCGGCGGCAGCGCTCTGGTATGCGCTGGCGGCACGGGCAACGTTGGATTAGGCGGCAGGCGGCGGAGCACAATGAGCAAGCCGCGCAGATGGCGCAGCAACGCTGACACGACGGCCGGATCCGAACAGGATGTGGTCTTTTTTGCGTCCGGCGCACATGTCGCCGCATCGACGGGACATTGATCGGGACAATGGCATCAGGTAGCGGGATCTGGGGCGGGGCGGGTTAGGGCTGCAACTGCTGCTGGTCAGCCTGGCCTTCCTGTTTGGCCTGTTCGAGGCGACGGCGCTAGTGGTCTGTCAATCCTAGATTGACGTGTGGGATGGGGTTTCAGGGGAGGGCTTCGCCCTCCCCTGGCCCCACCTCTATCTGTCAGAGTAGCTCTGACGAACTACTAGTATTGTGCGTGCGCGCGCGGCAGGATTGGCGTAGGCGTGGAGGGTGTAGAGGGCGTTTATTGGTGGGCGACCACCAGGATCACCCGTACGAAGCGTTGTCGGCCCACAAAAATGTGCGGTATGATAAAAGGGCGGGTCGAGGTGAACCCGCAAACCTCAGCGAAGTGGAGGGACAACGATGACCCGCACGATTCGCGCGCCGCGTGGCCTTGAGTTAAGTTGCCGGAATTGGCAGATCGAGGCCGCCTACCGGATGCTCCAGAACAACCTCGACCCTGACGTCGCCTTCGACCCAGAGAACCTGATCGTCTATGGCGGGCGTGGCCGCGCCGCACGCAACTGGGCCAGCCTCGAAGCCATCCTCGCTACCTTGCGCCGCCTGGCGCCCGACGAAACGCTGCTTGTGCAGTCGGGCAAGCCGGTGGCCGTGTTTCGCACCCACACCGACGCCCCCCGCGTGCTGCTTGCTAACTCTAATATTGTGCCGGCCTGGGCCACGCAGGAGAACTTCGAGCGTTACGAGCAGGCCGGGCTGATGATGTACGGCCAGATGACCGCAGGCAGCTGGATCTACATCGGCACGCAGGGTATTTTGCAGGGCACCTACGAGACGTTCGGCGCGTTGGCCCAAGCGGAGGGTTGGCCCAACCTACGCGGCAAACTGGTGATTACGGCCGGCCTCGGCGAGATGGGCGGCGCGCAAGCCCAGGCGGTCACCTTCAACGCGGGCGTGGCGCTGCTGATTGAGGTTGATCCGCGGCGGGTCGAGCGCCGGCTGGCGCTACGCCAACTGGATCGGGCGACCGACAACCTTGAAGAGGCGATGACCTGGGTGGACGAAGCGCGCACGCAGGGTGAGGCACTTTCGGTGGCGCTGATCGCGAATGCCGCCGAGGCGTTGCCCGAACTGCTGGCGCGCGACATCACGCCCGATATCGCCACCGACCAGACGAGCGCCCACGATGTGCGCTACGGCTACATTCCAGCCGGTCTGAGCCTGGCGGAAGCGACGGTGTTGCGCGAAGCCGACCCGGCGGAGTACGACCAGCGCGCACTGGCTTCCATGGCCCGCCATGTGGAGACGCTGCTGGAGTGGCGGCGCCGCGGCGCGATCGTGTTCGACTATGGCAACAATCTGCGCCAACGCGCCCTCGACGCGGGTGTAGCCGAGGCCTTCAGCTACCCCGGCTTTGTGCCGGCCTATATTCGGCCCCTGTTCTGTGAAGGCAAAGGGCCGTTCCGCTGGGTGGCGCTCTCGGGCGACCCGGAGGACATTTATGTGACTGATCAGGCCGTGATGGAGCTATTCCCGGAGAACGAGCATCTACGGCGCTGGCTGACGTTGGCGCGCGAAAAAGTAACCTTCCAGGGCTTGCCGGCGCGGATCTGCTGGCTTGGTTATGGCGAGCGGGCACGGGCCGGGCTGCGTTTCAACGAGCTCGTAGCCAGCGGCGCAGTGAAGGCGCCGATTGTGATCGGGCGCGACCATCTCGACGCCGGATCGGTAGCAAGCCCCAACCGCGAGACGGAGAGCATGCGCGACGGCTCGGACGCGATCGCCGACTGGCCGCTGCTCAATGCACTGATCAATGCCGTGAACGGCGCGACCTGGGTGAGTCTGCACCACGGCGGCGGCGTGGGCATCGGCTACAGCATCCACGCCGGCCAAGTGATTGTGGCCGACGGTACGCCTGAAGCAGCGCTCCGCCTGGAACGGGTGCTTACGAGCGACCCAGGGATGGGTGTCGTGCGCCATGCCGATGCCGGCTACGATGAGGCGATTACGTTTGCGCGGGCGAATGGGGTGGACATACCTATGGGTGAGTGAGTGATAAAGAACTAAGGATATGCCATGCAAACCATCGATCTGCTCATTCACAGTGCGGCGCAGGTGGTGACGTGCGCAGCGGCGGGCGGGCCGAAGCGTGGCGCGGCGTTACGCGAGGTGGGGCTGATCGCCGACGGAGCAGTAGCCGTTCATGGCGGGGCGATTGTGGGCGTGGGGCGGTCGGAACAGTTGCGGCGCACCTATACAGCTCAAAGAGAGATCGATGCGCAGGGGCAGGCGGTCTGTCCGGGGTTTGTCGATCCGCACACCCATGTGGTTTATGCCGGTAATCGGCTTGATGAGTTTGAACAGCGGATCGGCGGGGCGAGCTACGAGCAGATTATGGCCGCAGGGGGCGGGATCGCCAGCACCGCGCGAGCGACGCGGGCGGCAAGCGTTGCACAACTGGTGGCCGAGTCGCGCCGCCGCCTTGATCAGATGCTGCGCCTGGGTACAACGACAGCCGAAGCAAAGACTGGTTACGGTTTAGAACTGGAGGCCGAACTGCGCCAACTGGAAGCGACGGCGGTGCTGGATCAGACCCACCCGATCGATCTGGTGCCGACGTTCCTGGGCGCGCACGCTGTGCCGGGCGAATATGCGGGGCGCGCCGATGCCTACATCGACCTGGTGATTGAGACAATGTTGCCGGCAGCAGCGGCCTGGTATCGTAAGGCGCACTTTGCGGCGGCAGGCGTGCCGTTGTTCGTTGACGTGTTCTGTGAGCGCGGCGCGTTTGATGTGACGCAGTCGCGGCGGGTACTGGCGGCGGCGCAGGTATTGGGGTTGCCGCTCAAAGCGCACGTGGACGAATTCAGCGAACTGGGTGGGCTGAACATGGCGCTGGAGATCGGCTGCGTATCGGTTGATCATCTTGATGTGACCGGGCCGGCGGGAATCGCGCAGTTGGCCGCATCGGCGGCGGTGGGCGTGATCATCCCGGCGGTGACGCTCAACCTGGGCGGTACGCACTACGCCGCTGCACGGGCCATGATCGACGCGGGGGCCGCGATCGCGCTGACCACCGACATCAACCCCGGCTCGGCGCCCTGCCCTGCGTTGCCGTTGGTGATGGCGCTGGCATGTCGCTACCAACACTTGCTGCCGGGAGAAGTGCTGAACGCCTGCACGATCAACGCGGCGCACGCTATTGGCCTGGGCGCGCGGGTCGGTTCGTTGGAGCCGGGGAAGCAAGCCGATCTGCTGCTGCTCGACGTGGCCGATTATCGTTACCTGGCGTATGAGTTTGGCGGCAATGCCGTGGCGCAGGTGGTGAAGCGGGGCCGGGTGGTTGGGTAAAGATGGACAGGAGCTAAGCAGGCGTGATGGGACTCCCACCGCCGCGTTGTCTGACCACCAGAACTTATCCGGAGGTAAGAACCATGTGGTAGCTGGGCATTGATGTCAGTAGCCCAACCCTGGATGGGGCGTTGGGACGCGCTCCACGCCTACTGCCACAATCGTCTTGGGGCTTACCTTGAGCCGTATGCCCCGCGTCTCCGCGTGCCCTCGTCGCCTTGTCCCCTCTATCCCCCTGCCCCCTGGTTTGCTTCGACGGGACTATCTTCCTACTTAATAATCTCAGTGGCATTGTTATGCTGATTAATGGGTTTTTAACGTATCGAGAGGTCGATCAATGTTGCACCGCGTTCCACTTCCTCAGCTAGCCTCTTTCCTGATCATCCTCGCAATCGCGCTCAGCCTGGCTCCGAGTCTGCCTGCCGCTGCGGCAGAACCGGGTGCCGAAATTGTGCGTTTTAGCGGGGCACTGAACGCCGATGTTCCTGCCCGCACCGTACCGCTGGCAACCGGTGGCCCGGCCAATCTCCGCCTGGCCGTAAGTGGCGGCGCCCCTACCGACACGGTTACGCTGGCGCTGCTGAATGCCGGCAATAGTGTGCTGACCAGCTGGGTTGCGCGCAGTGGCGAGACGATCTGGGGCTACGCCGATCTGCCCAGCGGAGCAAAATTGCGCGTGCTGACGAGTGGCGCCGCGCTTACCTTCGATCTCAAGGCTTATGCGCGCGGTACTCTGGTTAATCCCACTGTCGATGCTCAGGCCTGGAGCGGCACCGCGATCGGCGCCGGCGCGAGCAGCACCAACTCTACAGTTCAACTCGTCGCGCCGACTGCCGGCCTCTACCGCTTTACGCTTGGCGCCGGTCAGGGCAGTTACCAGATCGTTGTCGACGACAATCGGGTGCGCAAGACCGTGGTCAGCGGCAAAACGCCCGCTGCCGGCGACAGCGTCTACTTTTTGCCGTCCGGGGTGCATACCCTCCGCATCATCCAGAACTCCGGCACGCCGGTAACGGGCTGGAGTGTGCAATTTGCCGCCGCCGGTGCTGCCGATAGCCTGCCCTACCTTGAGAACGCCGCCGAATTGGGCGGTGCTTTCACTGAGGAATGGGTACCCATCCAGTTGTCGCAGGCCCAGCCGGTGAATATCCGCATTGCTGCCACGGGCGCTGCCGCCGATCGGCTCCAAGTTGAACTCTTCAACGGCGGCACAAAGGTGTATACCAACACCGTCGTTGCCGGCGGCGAGATTGTCTGGGGCAGTTCCCAGTTAACCGCCGGCGCGAATGCGCTGCGCGTTGTTACCGTGGGCGGCAATAGCGCGCC
>JBBRUG010000207.1:0-10444 GCA_038247995.1 Chloroflexales bacterium
TCGGCACCCACGAGCAGCGCCCTTCATGGCGCGGCGGTCGGCACCCACGAGCAGCGCCCTTCAGGGCGCGGCGTCATGGCGCGGCGGTCGGCGCAACGAGCAGTCGGCGCAGCGTCTGGGCCACGGCAGCCGGTTCCTCTTCTTGCACAAAATGGCCTGCTCGCGGCAGCGTGACGACTTCTGCCTGGGGAAGTGTCTCCCGCCAGCGCGTCAGGAAGCGCCGCCCGAACAGCGGGTCGCGCATCCCCCAAACAATCGCGGCAGGCAAGCCGGCCAGGGTCGCCCGTCGCGCCCACAGATCTGCGCACCAGGGCGCTCCCGCAAAGACCTGCTGGGCCACGGCGAACAAACCGTGCCGGTCGGCTGGATGGGCCAGCGGGGCGAGGTAGTGCCGTTTGATGGCGGGAGTGAGTTTGGCCCGATCGCCGTAAACCAGCGGAACCAACACCCGTAATTCGGCGTTCAGGCGCAAAATAAACAGGCGACCCACGGGGCCGCGGAGCAGCGCGGCGATCGGGGCGGGGGCCAGGGCGAATGCGCCCTGGAGCGGCCAGCAAAAGGTGTTTAGCACCAGGAGCCGCGCAATGCGTTCCGGGTGATCCAGGGCATAACTGAGGCCAATCGGCCCGCCGACATCGTGGACTACGAGCGTAATGCGCTGCAACCCAAGGTGATCGATCAGGGCGGCAAGGTTCCGCCCGTGCTCGGCGAAGCTGTACCCCCAGCCAATTGGCTTTGCTGAGAGCCCGAAACCGAGCTGATCCGGCGCGATGCAGCGGTAGTCCTGCCGAAGATCGCGGATGATCTTCCGGTAGAGGAACGACCACACAGACGAGCCGTGGATGAATAAAATCGGTTCGCCGCGCCCCTCATCCACATAATGCATTTGCCCGCCGTCTACCGCAAGGGTGTGGTGCATGAAGGGGTAAGCCGTCCGGTCGAGCCAGGGAATGTCCATTGGTGCGTTTCTTTGGCTTAGCGCGGGGGAAGCACAGCATTGTTGCAAGAGTAGTGTGGCCATAGCCGCTATTATAGAACATGCTTTTGTACACCCGCTCTTGAGTTGCGCCCATCTGCGTAATCTGCGGATTATTCGCACAAACATGCTATTCTTATTCGACAAACCGCTCCAATTGTGGTAGAATGATAGGCAGCTTTGTAGCATTCTGATGCGCTAAACGCCCTAGGAGTAACCATGGAGATCGGGATTGTTCGGCCGGTGAGCATTACCACCGAGATGCGCACGGCCTATCTTAGCTATGCGATGAGCGTGATTGTCTCGCGGGCGCTCCCCGACGCGCGCGACGGTCTGAAACCGGTGCAGCGGCGCATTCTCTTCGCAATGTACAGCGAGGGCCTGCGCGCCAATCAGCGCTACTCGAAGTGCGCCGGTATCGTCGGTGAGGTGCTCAAGAAGTACCACCCCCACGGCGACAGTGCGGTCTACGATGCGCTGGTGCGCCTCGCGCAAACCTGGAATATGCGCTACCCGCTGATCGACGGGCAGGGGAATTTTGGCAGTGTCGACGGCGACCCAGCGGCGGCCTACCGCTACACGGAAGCCAAGCTCACGCATATCGCCGAGGAGTTGCTGTTCGATATCGAGAAGAACACGGTCGATTTTCGGCCTAACTTCGACGGCGAACATAAGGAGCCGACCGTCCTGCCGGCCCGCCTGCCGAACCTGCTGCTCAATGGCGCCTCCGGCATCGCCGTCGGTATGGCGACGAATATTCCGCCGCATAACCTCACCGAGTTATGCGACTCGATTATTCACCTGATCGACAACCCGGAAGCGACGGTTGAAGAGCTGATCAAGATCATGCCCGGCCCCGACTTCCCCACTGCCGCGAACATTCTCGGCACCGAGGGCATTCAGGCGGCCTACTCCACCGGGCGCGGTCAGATCACCTTGCGCGCCAAGGCTCACGTTGAAGAGGCCAATCGGGGCGCATTTAATATTGTCGTCACCGAGTTGCCTTACCAGGTGAACAAGGCCCGCCTCCAGGAACGGATCGCCGAACTCGCCAAGGATCGCAAGATCGAGGGTGTGCGCGACGTGCGCGACGAGTCGGATCGCAGCGGTATGCGTCTGGTGATTATCCTTAAGCAGGATGCACAACCCAAGAAGGTACTCAACGCGCTCTACAAGCATACCCAGATGCAAACCACCTTCGGGATCAACATGCTCGCCCTCGTTGAGGGTGGGCGCCAGCCGAAGGTGCTTACGCTCAAGCGCATGCTTCAGGAGTATGTTGAGCATCGCCGCGAAGTGATTCGCCGCCGCACCGAGTTCGACCTGAATAAGGCGCGCGACCGGTCGCACATTCTCGAAGGGCTCAAAATTGCGCTCGACAATATCGACGCGATCATCCGCACCATCCGCGAGTCGCGCACTGCCGAGAGCGCGCGCAATAACTTGATCCGCAACTTCACGCTGAGTGAACGTCAGGCTCAGGCCATCCTCGATATGCAGTTGCGCCGCCTCGCAGCCCTCGAACGCAAGAAGATCGAAGACGAGTACAACGAGGTGATCAAGCTGATCGCCGAGCTCGAAGATATTCTCGCTAATCCGCTCAAGGTGCTGCACCTCATCCAGACTGACCTGCGTGACATCAAAGAGCGGTTCGGCGATGCCCGGCGCACCCGCATTGTGCCCGATGTTTCCGGCGAGGTCAGCGATGAGGACCTCATTCCTGACATTCGCGTGCTGATCAGCCTCACCAGTCGGGGCTATATCAAGCGCCAGAACGCCGATACCTATCGCACTCAGCGTCGTGGCGGGCGCGGGATCAAGGGCATGATTACCCGCGAGCAGGATATTGTGCGCCATCTGCTCACCTGCGGCTCGCTCGATAATCTGCTCTTCTTCACCGATCGCGGTAAGGTCTATCAGCTCAAGGCCCACGAAGTGCCTGATAGCTCGCGTACGGCCAAGGGTCTGCCACTGGTAAACTTGATCTCGCTCGAACCGGGCGAGCAAGTCACCTCGATGCTTGCCGTGCCCGAGTTCGACGGTGAGTATCTGGTGATGGCCACTCAACGCGGTAAGATCAAACGCACTGTGCTGCGTGAATACAGCCAGGTACGCTCGAACGGCTTGATCGCGATTGGCCTGGAAGAGGGTGATGTGCTTGGCTGGGTGCGGGTGAGCAACGGCACCGAAGACATCCTGCTTACCACAGCACGCGGTCAGACGGTCCGTTTTACCCAAAGCGAGGTGCGCCCGATGGGTCGCCCGGCCACCGGCGTGAATGGGGTCAACCTCTCCAGAACTGATCGGGTGGTGAGTATGCAGCTCGCTGAGGAAGGCGCCGACCTGCTGGTTGTTACTGCCAACGGCTTTGGAAAGCGCACAAGTATTAGCGAGTATCCAACCAAGGGCCGGGCTACCGGCGGCGTGATTACAATCAAGCTGCGTTCAGCCAAGGACGAAGTGGCATCGGCGTCGATCGTGCGCGACAGTTCGCTGCTCACTTTTATCACCTCCTCCGGCGTGGTAATGCGTACCAGCGCCGATGAGATCTCGCAGCTCGGGCGCCTAACCCAGGGGGTGACGATCGTCAACCTGAATTCCGGCGATCGGGTCGGCGCGCTGTCGGTTGAGGAACCCGAAGAAGGCGACGGCGACGGCGAATCGCCGACGATCATCAACCCCGACGGCTTCTAAATAGAACCACAAACATCGCTCGGGTTGCTGCGGCCCAGCGCGGCGTTATCGAGCGCGGAATGTGGTTCGATCGAGCGAAAAAGGCGGCAGGCGACGCATAATGCGCTGCCTGCCGCCTGGTTGCATACGGCGCTGCGAGCGAAGCGCGGCGTCAGAGTCAGTGGCTTCTGCGGCTCGCTCAGATTGCTCAGTGATCTAATCGCGCACGTCCCCGATCGTTATTTCTTCGCCAACTTCCTTTGGGCGAATAAGCGGCACTGGAACCTGGCGGGTGATGCCCGGCAGGCGTAATTGCTCACCCTCACGCTCAATAATCCCTGTGAAGACATCGACAAGTTGCGGGTCCCAGTGGCTCCCGCGCCCCCGCGCAAGCGTATCCAGCGCGCGGCTCGTTTCCATCGCCGGGCGATAGGCGCGGTCGGCCGTCATGGCCTCGAATGCATCGGCAACGGCCAGGATGCGCGCCTCAAGCGGAATGTCTTCACCCTTTAAGCCGTTCGGATAACCCAGGCCATCGACGCGTTCGTGATGCGCCTCGATGATCGGGAGCGTGTTCCGCAGCCCGCGTACGCGCTCGATGATCTTCACCCCGATGCGCGGGTGGCGCTTCATCACCGCAAACTCTTCCGCCGAGAGTTGGCCCGGCTTCAACAGTACATAGTCGCGGATGCCGATCTTGCCCACATCGTGCAGCAGGCCGGCGTAGCGGATCAGTTCGATCTGCTCCGGCTCCAGGCCCAACTCCTCGGCCAGGCGCACTGCGTAGCGGGTCACCTGGCGCGAGTGGCCTGAGGTGTACGCGTCACGGGCTTCGATCGCTTCGGCGAGCGCCTCGATTGTCTGGCGGTTTTGATCCATCAATGCCTGATAGAGCCGCGCATTATCGAGCGAAGCGGCGACTTGTCCGGCAAAGATACCCAGCAGGCGGCGTTCCAGCGGATCGAATGGCGGTTGCTCATTGCGCCGCGCGAGGTGCAAATAACCGAGTGGGCGATCGTGGCTACGGAGCACCATGCCGGCAAAAAGCGCCAGGTCGGATGTGCCCGGGCCGCCGGCGAGTTGCATATGCGCGTCGAGCAGGGTTTCATCATCGCAGTTCAGGGGCAGTTCGACGCTCGGCGCCTGCTCCATCCAGCCGCTGTCGGTGCGCGCCGCCAGTAGATACAACTGGTTATTGTCGGGCACAAGCATCGAAAGTGCCAGCGTCTCCGGAGCGAAGCGCCGCCAGAGAAACTCGACGATCTGCTCCATCTGGGTTTCGACGTCGAGCGAGGTGGCGATCGTCTGGCTGAACTGATACATCAGCACCAGATCAGACAGGCGCTCTTTCTCCTGGCGTACCCGCCGCAACTCCAGGCAGGTACGCACCGTGCGCTCAATATTTTCGGTTTCAACCGGCTTGGAGAGATAATCGACGGCGCCGAGCTTGAGGGCCTGGCGGGCTGTGTCGACGGTGGCGTAGGCGGTAAGCATAACCGTGTCGACGTCGGGGTGATGCTGCCGAATGTGACGGAGCAGTTCCATTCCGCCCATTACCGGCATTTGCAGATCGGTCAGAATCAGGTCGAAGGGGTGTTGGGCGAGTAATTCGACGGCGATGGCGCCATTAGCGGCGACAGTTACATCATACTGCTGACGGAGCAGCAGGCGACAAAAGTCGCGGATCGTTTCATCATCTTCGACCACTAGAAGCCGCGCGCGAGCGCCACGCAGCGTCGGATCATCGAGTGGGTCCGCCATTCCGTACTCCTTGCCTTGCCCAACCATTCACTTATGCTGTGCAGGCCCGCCTCTTAACGAAATCTTAGCTATTTTAACAGATGTAAGTTGCAATCGGGCTACAATTTGGCGGGCTACGCTTGCAGTTTATTCATTCCCGTACGACAACCTGTCGCCGACTGTGCGTTCGGTCAGTGCTTCCAGGCGGGTCAGGAAGAGTTCGATAAAGCGTGGGCTGTCGAAATCCGTCACGAGCTGAATATTCGACGCCGCCCCGGTCTTGTTGAGGAAGTCGCCGATCGTTTTGCCCATCGTCAGCTCGCTCGTCGTTTCCACAGTGGCCGCCAGCGGCGTAAGCTCGGCCAGTTCGGGCATCCATGCCAGCGCGAGCGCGGCCGGATCGTTCACGGCACAGCCATCATAGCCAAAGCGGGTGAGATGAAAATCCATGTAGAAGCGCGTGGCGGCAGCTACAAATGTCGGGATTGGCCCGCCGCGCTTCTGCAAGCGCTCAACATCGGCCCGCGAGATCCGCACCTCTTTGGTAATATCCCAAGGAATGACGATAATAGGCATGCCGCTTGTGAAGACAATCTGGGCGGCGTGTGGATCGGCGTAGACGTTAAACTCGGCCAGTGGGGTTGCATTGCCGTCGGCGCGGAAGGCGCCGCCCATAAAGATTAGTTCACGCACATGTTGGGCAATCCGCGGCTCTTTACGCAGTGCCAGGGCGACATTTGTCAGTGGGCCGACGGCGCAGAGTGTCACCTCGCTTGGCGCGGTCATGATCTCGCGGATCAGCAAATCGACGGCGTGTTCGGCCACCGGGCGAAATAGCGCGGGCGGCAACCGCGCATAACCGAGGCCCGCGTCGCCGTGGATCTCTAGCGCTGTATATGGTGCGCGCAGCAGCGGTCGGTCACAGCCGACGGCCACGGGCACATGCTCGCCCGCGCCGAGGGCCAGGACGGCCAGCGCATTGCGCACTGCATCGGCCAGGGAACAGTTTCCGTGTACAACACTCAAAGCCGCCAATTCGATCTCCGGCGAAGCTAAGCCCAACAGGATCGCCAGCGCATCATCAATACCCGGATCGGTGTCGAGCAGCACTCGGCGCGGAGGAACACTCATGTAAGGCTCCCGAATAGGCAATTTATTCTTTAACTATATCATAACCGAATTGAGCTCTCTGGCGTGCAGCCTAGCTAAACGTCTACAGAATAATGAGCCATTCGGCTGCGCTATTCGATTTTGTTTGGGCATTAATTGACGCCAACCCCGTCAGCATGCCATAATGCAGCGAGGGGACGCCCTGAAACGTTGCAGGGCCGTCAGGGATGAGCAACCGATGCGTGTCTACCTCGACATCGAAACGAGTTTCACCGGCGCGATCAGTATGATTGGCATGTACTGCCCTGGTCGTGGCACAATCCAGCTTGTCGGCGGCGGGGTAAACGATGTGAACCTGTATGCGGCTCTTGCCGATGTCACCACTCTGGTTACGTTTAATGGTAGTAGCTTCGATTTGCCGGTGATCCGTAAGCGGCTCCTGGCCGACCTGCGCGCCGAGTATGATCATCGTGATCTACTCTACATTTGTCGTAAGCGTGGGTTGCGTGGCGGTCTGAAAGTCGTCGAGCAGCGCCTCGGTATTGTGCGCGCCACAGCCGGGATCAGCGGCTTCGATGCGCCACGCCTTTGGGATCGCTACGAGCGGCTTAATGACGCCTCCGCGTTATCAACGCTCCTGGCCTATAACTATGAAGATGTCGTTAATCTGGCGTTGCTGGAGGCTTACCTCGATGGTACGCCGGTAATCTCGCCCGATGAACGCTGTACTGTCCTGATGAGTTAATTCTCCCGAAGAGAGTCGTTGCGTAACGCGCAACCCGCAATACGAGCAGTCCGAACTATGCAACAGAAAGTGCTCGACGGCCGCTACGAGCTAGAGCGCAAGATCGGCGAGGGCGGTATGGCCCGCGTCTACATCGGGCGTGATCTTCGGCTCAATCGGCGTGTGGCCGTCAAAATTCCGCATCCCCATATTATCGCCGACAGTGATTTCTTGAGCCGCTTTCGCCACGAGGCGCAGGCTGCCGCAATGCTGACCCATCCCAATCTTGTGGATGTCTATGATGTCGGCCAGGACGGCGACATCCACTACATTGTGATGGAGTATGTCGAGGGTACTGATCTTAAGACGCTGATCAATCGTGAGGCGCCGCTGCCGATTGCGCGTGCCCTGGCCATCGCCGAGCAGATTGCGCGCGGCCTGCACGCCGCCCACCGGGTTGGCCTCGTACACCGCGATGTGAAGCCGCAGAATGTGATCGTCACCCCCGACGGCTTCGCCCGCATTACCGATTTCGGGGTTGCGAAGAGCCATCTGAGCACGGCGCTCACGGAGACGGGCGTGTCATTCGGCACCGTCGATTACATCTCGCCCGAGCAGGCCCAGGGTTTGCCTGCCGGCCCCCAGGCCGATATTTACGCGCTGGGCGTGGTGCTCTACGAGATGCTGACCGGTCGCCTGCCTTTCAGCGGCAATAATGCCGTGGCGGTGGCGATGAAGCACGTCGCCGAAGTGCCGCCGCCGCCGCGCACGTTTAACCGCCAGATCCCGCCGCATATTGAGGCGCTGGTACTGCGCGCAATGGCAAAAGATCCCGCTCAACGCCCGCGCAGCGCGGAAGAATTTGCCCGTCTGCTCACCGGCGTTAGTCAATTGGGTGAACAGGAGACGGTCATGGGCCCCGGCGTGAATGTGCGCCCGCCTAGCCCGGCTCGCCCAGCAAATGTGCCGCCCACGCCGCAACCGGGACGCCCAGCCAATGGCGGCACCAGTCGGACGCCGATCATTCCGCCGCATCGCACGACGCCGGCCCGCGCACCACGTCAGGAAGGGGTCGGCTGCGGGGTATTTCTGGTGGGGATGCTCATCCTGGGCGGTGTGCTGGGCATGATCGTGCTCTTCAGTAGCGGCGTCTTCGGGGGCCTCTTCGATTGGATTGGCGGGAGTGTTCAGCGGCCCACAAGTGTCGTGCCGACAGAAAGCCCAACCGCTACGGCTGAAATAACGCCCACGCCTGATCTGCGGGTCAGCGTGCCAAGCTTGATCGGCCTGACCGATGGGGCGGCTCAGGATCAACTGCGCCAGTTCGAACTCAGTCCGGTGGTACGCGAGGCGAACAACGCTGACGTGCCGATTCGTCAGGTGATCAGCCAGGATGTCGCGGCAGGCACCTTGTTACTGCCGGGTGAACCAGTGATCTACACGGTGAGCCTGGGGCCGTTACAGGTAACGGTGCCGAATGTGACGAACAGTCGCGTGAATGTGGCCCGCCAGCAGATCGAGGCGGTCGGGTTGCAGGTGGAACTGATCGAGCAGCCGAGCACTAGTGTCGATGCGGGCTTCATAATCAGTCAATCGCCGAGCGCCGGCTTGAATGAGATTCAGGGCGCAACGGTAACGCTTCGGGTCAGTCTGGGCGATGTGGTGCGCTTTCCAAATGTGATCGGTTTGCAGCGCGCCGATGCCGAGGCCATTTTGGGCAATACACTGGGGTTGGAGTTGATTTTTGTCGATGAGCAGGGGCCGGATCGCCTGCCCGGCTTCACCGATTACGCTCCGAATGAAGTGGTGAGTGCGGCGATCGATGGCGGTACAGGGGTGGTTAACGGTGAGTTTATCCCGCGTGGTAGCCGAATTGTTCTGGGCGTACGCGACCCGGAACCATAGCGTCCAGGAATCATACAGGGCGCCTTGTCGGCGCCCTAAGGTTCACAACGCTGTGGTTTAGTTCTCACGGTTTACAGGCTTCTGCGTCCTGTCTCCTGCGTCATGCCGCCTGGAACTCACGCCCCAGCCTGAGCATCGCGCTCACGCATGCGCTCGGCCTGATCGAGCAGCCGGCGGCGGTCTGAAACGCTCAGCGCCTGATCGGCCGATCCGCGCCACTCTTCGTTCATGTTCCACGCCCAGATCCCGGCCTCGGTGCTAATCCAGCGCGGCGCCTTCGGCGCAGTGTTATTCAGCGTTGCACTCATCATCTACATTCTCCTTCTGTACGTACAAGCGTAGTGTATCACGGTAAGTTACAATTTCAGGATCAGCGCTACGCTCCCCCTCGCTCAGTGCTGTTCTCTGGGTGCAGTGTAGCGTAGTAACGTGAAGATCCGCTTGCGCATAGGCTATCTAGGGTAACAAAACAATCATTTAGCCGCGACGATGGCCTCTTCGGCTAGATGCCCCTCGCGCACCCGGAAGATCCGGTCGGCCAGGCCAATCACCTCCGGGCTGTGGGTTACCATCAGCATTGTCTTGCCGGCTTGGCGGGTAAGCCGGTCGAGCAGCGCCAATACTTGCGCGCCCGTCTCAGTATCGAGATTACCGGTCGGCTCGTCGGCGAGGATGAGGTCGGGGTCGTGGATGAGCGCCCGGGCCACGGCAATGCGTTGTTGTTCGCCGCCACTCAGTCGATCAGGGGCAGCGTTCGCGCGATCGGCCAGGCCTACCTCGGCGAGCATTGCTTCGGCAGCGGCGCGGGCCGCCGGGCCGGTGCGGCCATTTAATTCCAGCGGTAACAAGACATTTTCAATCACGGTCAGTGTCGGCACCAGATTAAAGAACTGGAACACGAAGCCGACATGGCGCCGCCGAAAAAGCGTCCGCTCGCGTTCGCTCAGGCGGTTGAGTGCGCGTCCGGCGACCCACACATCACCGTTGCTTGGTGTGTCAATCCCACTGACTAGGTTGAGCAGCGTGCTTTTACCGCTGCCGCTTTTGCCCAGTAATACGGCAAGTTCACCCCGTCCAAACGTCATCGACACTTCGTGGAGCACAACCCGCTCTTGACCACCCTCGACAAAGCTTTTACTGACCCGGTCGAGGCGGATCAATGGTTCCATATTGCCCATCCTTTGCACGAAGTATGCCAGCATTATACGTGCAAAAAGGGCGAACGTCGAGAGGAATTTTCCTCTCGACGTTCGCCCTAAGAGACCGTCTCTTAGGTTCGTCTGCGGTGCGCGAAGCGCACCGCCGACGAACAAAAA
>JBBRUG010000208.1:0-10402 GCA_038247995.1 Chloroflexales bacterium
GAAATGCCCATCTTCGACATAATCTTCAGCAGGCCCTTTTCAAGCGCCTTAATGAAGTGGCGCTCGGCCTCATCGGCGAGCACATGCGCGCGATGATCGTCGGCGTCCGCACCGGCGGCCTTTTGCTTCACAGCATTGCGATCAACGGCGAGTTGGCGCACGCTGGCCAGGGCCAGGTAGGGGTTAATCGCCTCGGCGCCATACCCAGCGAGACAGGCTAGGTGATGCACTTCGCGCATTTCGCCGGTTTCAGCCAGCAGACTCACTCGCGAGCGCAGGCCCAGCCTCGTCAGGTGGTGGTGAACGGAAGCAACGGCCAGCAGCGACGGAATGGCGGCCTGATCGGCGGCAAGACCCTGATCGCTGACAATCAGGATGGCTGCACCATCGCGCACGCCCGCCTCGGCAGCAGCGCACAGGCGCGCAATGGCGGCCCGCAGGATCGTGCCGGCGGCGTTTTCCGGCGTTGCAGGCGTAAAGAGCGCGGAAACTGTCACCGTGCGCAACAGCATGTCGTTGTTGGCACGGATGGCAGCGATCTGGGCATTGGTAAGCACCGGCGAGCGGAGTTGCAGCAGGTGGGCGTGCTCGGGCGTCTCGGCGAGCAGGTTGCGCCGGCGCCCCAGGCCCACGCCGAGCGACATCACCAACTCCTCGCGCAGCGAGTCGATCGGCGGGTTAGTGACCTCGGCGAAGCGCTGCTTGAAGAACTGGAACAGCGGTCGGCCCAGTTCCAGTTCCGAGAAGACAGCAGCGGGCGTATCGTCGCCCATCGACCCGATCGGCTCCTGGCCGCTGGTGGCCATTGGCTTGAGCACCACATTCAGTTCTTCGCTGGTGTAGCCGAAAGCCATTTGTAAGGGATGAAGGTTGAAGGATGCAGGATGCGTCGGCGCTTCATCCTTCATCGTTCTGCCTTCATCCTTTAAGATTTGCAGGTGTTGGCCGACCCATGCCTCGTAGGGGCGGCGCGCGGCGAGTTGCTCTTTTACCTCTTCGTCGGTGTAGAGTCGGCCGGCGGCAGTATCGACAGCGATCATCTGGCCGGGGCCGAGCTTGCCCTTATGGACAATCCGAGCTTCGTCTACGGTTACGGCGCCAACTTCAGAGCCGCTGATCACGAGGCCATCGTCGGTAACGACATACCGCGCCGGGCGCAGGCCGTTGCGGTCGAGCGCCGAGCCAACCACGATGCCGTCGGAGAAAGCGAGCGCGGCGGGGCCATCCCACGGTTCCATCAGACACTCGTGGTACTGGTAGAAAGCGCGCAGGCCGGGCGACATATCGGCGATCTTTTCCCAGGCCTCGGGCACGAGCATGGCTACAGCGTGGCGAATATCACGCCCACCGACTACGAGCAATTCGAGCGCGTTATCGAGCATGCCCGAGTCGCTGGCCTCAACGTCGAGCACCGGCGTAACCGGCACGTCGGCGGAGGCAAGCGCGGGCGGCAATTCGAGCGAACCTTCGCGCGCGCGCATCCAATTGGCATTGCCCTGCACGGTATTAATTTCGCCGTTATGCGAGAGCATGCGGAAGGGTTGGGCGCGCTCCCAGGTGGGGAAGGTGTTCGTCGAGTAGCGCTGATGGTAGACGGCGAGGGCGGTGCTGTAGGCCGGATCGCGCAAATCGGCATAAAAATCGGCCAGGTGCGAGCCGAGCATGAGGCCCTTGTAGATCACTGTCCGGTAGGAAAGCGAGGGCACATACGCGGTAAGACCCTCAGCCCGGAAGGCGGCTTCCATAGCCCGCCGAGCGAGGTAAAGCACCTGCTCGCCGGCGGTGGCGTCGAGGTGCGCTGGGCGGTCGACAATTACCTGGCGGATCAGCGGCATTGCACTGCGCGCGCGCTCGCCGAGCGTATCAGGATCAACCGGCACCTCACGCCACATCAGCAGCGGCACATTCTGGGCGGCCAACGCCTGCTCGACGATCCGGTTGGCTGTAGCAGCCTGGGCGGCATCCTGCGGCAAAAAGAACATGCCCAGGCCCAACCGTTGCGGATCGGCCGTGATGCCCTGCCGTTTCAACTCACGCAGCAACAGATCGTGGGGAAGTTGAGTCAGTACACCGGCGCCGTCGCCCGTTTTGGCGTCATCGGCGACAGCGCCACGATGTTCCAGGTTACCAAGCGCTTCAAGCGCGTGGGCCAGAATGATGTTACTGGAGCGACCGCTGATCTGGGCGACAAAACCAATCCCACACGCATCATGTTCGAAGCGCGGGTCATACAGGCCGTTCGCATCACGGGCAGGTAGAGGCATGCTGTTCACCTTACTGGCTACAAAACGCACAAGCGCCCGCCAGATCTCCGCAGCGGTGCGGAAAGCGGGCGAGCGCCATTGTCGCGTACTGATTGACCATTGCTGCACAGTGCAGCAGATAGGAAGCAACCCCGCTAAGCGCGACAGTGCACTTCAGCGAGGCAATTGACACCTGCGAGGTGTCAGGGAGTGACCAGAACGCGGCCGTTGTGATCCAGTACGGGCCGAGGTTGAGAGACGCAGATGGGTGCCCAAAACAAAGCGGGGTTCTAGCGTTGAAACCCGCCCAATCATAGGGGCATCAAGTTAATCTCAGGTTGAGTATTTCAAAGTAGAATACTACTTGTTCTAAAATCTGTCAAGACGATTTGTATAGTTTGAACAAGGGGGCACTGAAGCGCTGAGGGGGTGAGGACGGCGCGGATCTCAGACGTTGTATCAGCCCTGGCCTACAGTCCGCCCACCACGCCCATCACGCCCTGACACCCTGCCCATGCTACAATGCGGTTTATGCAGATGCCACGGATCGCCTACTGCTCGCCCGTAAATCCCGCGCCGTCGGGGATTTCCGATTACAGCGAAGAACTTCTGCCCTACCTGGGGCAGTATGCCGCGATCACCCTCTTTGTTGAAGATGGCCTGCGCCCGAGCAATGCGCACCTCAGTGCGCACCTGGAAGTCTTGCCGCTGCGGCGCCTGGAGCGTGAGCAGCGCCGCCGACCCTTCGATGCGATCCTCTACCATATGGGCAATAGCCCGGCCCACGCCGGGATCTGGCGCATGGCCCAGCGCATTCCGGGCGTAGTGGTGCTGCACGATCTGGTGTTGCACCATTTTATGCTCTGGTATGCCGCGAATGTGCAGCGCAATGTGCAGATCTATGTGCGTGCAATGGCTGAGCGCTACGGGGATGCGGGCGCGCATATGGCCCAACTCATGATCCGCTCGCGCTTCACCGACGCCGCCTTCGACTTTCCTTGCTGCGAACCGGTGCTCGCCGCCGCCCGCGGCCTGATTGTGCATAGTCGGTATCTTGCTGATCACGCGGCTATGCTGCGCCCCGATCTACCTATCGCCGTGGTGCCGATGGGCGTGCCCTTGCCGCTGCTGCGCGAGCGGGCTGCGGCACGCGTGCGTCTCGGCCTGCCTGCCGATGCGGCGATCCTGGCCAGTTTCGGCCATATCAATGCCTGGAAGCGAGTTGAGCCGGCGTTACGCGCACTGGCTGCGTTGCGGGCGCAGGGCCACGATGCACGCTATGTGCTGGTCGGTAGTGTTTCGCCGAACTATGATCTCCAGGCGCTGATCGCCCGCTCGCGGCTGTCCGACGTGGTGACTGTCACCGGCCATGTGGCCCGCGAAGCATTCGAGGATTATGTCGCCGCCGCCGATATTTGCCTTAATTTGCGCTACCCAACCGGCGGCGAGACGAGTGCAAGCCTGCTGCGTCTGCTTGGCGCCGGTCGCCCAACCCTCGTAAGCGCTGTGGGCAGTTTCGCCGAGTTGCCGCCGGGGGTGGCGGCGCAGGTCGATGTTGCTGCCGGCGAGGGTGATCTGTTGCTGGCTTATTGCCGTTTGCTGCTGGAACAGCCGGCTGTGGCGGTCCAACTCGGCGCACAGGCCCGGAGCTATGTTGCCGAGCAGCACACCCTTGCCGCCGCCGCCGCCGGATACATCCGCACCCTGGCCGGTTGGTACGGCTGGCCGGTTGTGCAGCGTATACACGAGCAGCCGCTGTGGCTGGTTGAGGCAGCAGGGAGCAGGGAGCAGGGAGCAGGGAGCATGCCGGCGCAATCCGTACGGGCGGACCTGCGTGTTCGCCCTGCCGCCCCCGCCCCCGCCCCCCCGCTCATCACCGCCGCAGCGCAGGCAGCAGCCGAAATTGGCCTGACCGAAGACGATACCGCGCCCATGCGCGCCCTCGCCGAGCGGATTTCTGAGCTACACTGAATCTGTATGGGCGCGTCGTGACGCGCCCCCTGTTGCAACGCGCCCCCTCCGGATCAGCATGCGGACACGAAATTCTGGAAGATCATGACTACTGAGATCTGGATCGTTTTTGCCATTCTCGCAGCCACGATCGCGCTCTTCATCAGCGACAAATTGCGCCTGGATGTGACGGCGATGCTGGCGATGCTGGCGCTCACACTAACCGGTATCCTCACGCCGACCGAAGCCGTTGCCGGGTTTGGTGATACCACCGTGATCCTGATTGCAGCGCTATTTGTGGTGGGCGAGGGGTTGGTGCAAACCGGCGTTGCGGCGGCACTGGGGCGCTGGCTTGGGTTGCGCGCCGGAACCAGCGAGTTGCGCATCCTGATCCTGACGATGGCCGTTGTCGCGCCACTTTCGGCGTTCATTAGTTCCACCGGCACGGTGGCGATTCTGATGCCGGTTGTGGTGTCGCTGGCCCAACGCGCCGGGATCAGCCCTTCAAAACTACTCATCCCGATGGCTTACGCGGCGATGATCGGCGGCATGCTTACCCTGATCGGTACACCACCCAACATCGTCGCCTCCGAGGCGCGGGTGGCCCTCGGGCGCGGCCCGTTCGACTTTTTTGCCTTTACGCCAATCGGGTTGATGATCCTGGTTGTCGGCGTGGTATTCATCGCCGGCGTCGGGCGCCGTTTGCTCCCGGCGCGGGCCGCCGTCAGCGCTCCCGGCACACGCACCGGCCCATCGCTGGCCGAGTTGATCAGCGCCTATGGCTTGCCCGGCTTGCTGGTACGCCTGCGAGTTGGGCCGACATCGACGTTGATTGGCCGGACGCTCGTTGAAAGCAGCTTGCGGCGCGGCTACGCGGCGACGGTTGTGGGTGTGAAGCCTGCCGCAGGCGGCCCCGAACGCCCCGTGAACGCCACTACCCGCCTTGCAGTTGGTGATCAGGTGCAGGTGCAGGTGCCGGAAGCGTTTCGCGATCGCCTGAACGCAGAACTCGATCTCGCGCCGGTGAGTGCAGCCGCAGCCAATGGCGCGCTGGCGCCGGATCTCTTCGTCGTTGAGGTTGCGCTGACGCCGCGCTCGGTATTTATCGGGCGCACCATCGCCGAACGCCAGATTCGCACGGCTTATGGCGTTACGGTGCTTGGCATGCAGCGCCTCGGGCGCTCTTTTGAGGGCGATCTGGCCAACGAGCCGTTGCGTTTCGGCGATACGTTACTGGTGGCCGGCACGGCGACATCCTTTGCGCCATTGCTCAGCGAGCAGCGCTATTTTGGCGACTTTGTCGTGGCTGCCGTGCCGCGCGAGCTTGAAGAGTATGCCGCAGCTCGCATCGCTCCGCAGGCGCCGGTCGCGGTGGCGATTGTGCTGGTGATGCTGGTGCTGATGGCAACCGGCTGGCTGCCCACGGTGACGGCGGCGCTACTGGCGGCGTTGGCGCTGTTGCTGAGTGGCTGCGTGGGCCTGGCTACGGTGTATCGGCGCATGAGTTGGGAAAGCCTGGTGCTGATCGCGGCCATGCTGCCGATGGCTACAGCGCTACAAAAAACCGGCGGCGCGGCGCTGATCGCCGAAGGATTGGCCACGGGCCTGGGTGCGTACGGCCCGCTGGCGCTGCTGGTGGGCGTCTTTTTGCTCACCAGCCTGTTCAGCCAGTTCATCTCGAATACAGCCACAGCCGTACTGGTGATGCCGATCGCCGCAGCGGCGGCAAGCCAGGCCGGTATCGCCCCCGAGCCATTGCTGATGACGGCGGCGATTGCCGCTTCGACGGCCTTTTCGACTCCCATCGCCTCCCCGGTGAACACGCTCGTTTTATCGCCGGGCGATTACCGCTTCATCGACTACGCGCGCGTCGGCGTGCCGCTCCAGATCCTTGTGCTGGTGATCTGTGCGCTGGTCGTGCCGTGGTTCTTTCCCTTCTAGCTCACTGCGCTCGAGCGCCTCCTTTTTTATACCAGTAGTGATCTATTTGCGGCGCAGCTGCAAATAGATCACTACCACAAGAGTAACTCGCGCGTAACTTCTTGTGATATAGTTCACCCATCATCAATCCCAGCACTTAGATTCCGCAAGATATCGTATAGGAGGCGCAGAATGGCCCAGCGCGTTGAGGCGGCAAGCAATGTGGCATTGTTAAAGGATGGGCGCAGCGTCACCATTCGTCCGTTGATCGAAGCCGATCGGGCAGCCATGATGACCTTCGGCGCGAGTTTGCCGAAGAACGATCTGCTCTATCTGGAGGACGACTTTAATAATCCCGAAATTATCGGTCGGCTGGTGAGTGCAGCCTACGCCGAAAATTGGCGCCAGATCGTTGCGATCACCGATGCCGGGCAGATCGTGGCTTATGGCGCCGCCTTACAGTTACCGGGTTGGAGCCATCACGTCGCCAACCTGCGGCTGATCGTGCTGCCGGATTGGCGACGCAGTGGTCTGGGTGTGCAGATGGCGCAGTCGGTTGTTGAAGCTGCCCGCGACCTGGGGGTAAGCAAGGTAACTGTCGATATGCTGGCGGCCCAAACGGCGGGTCAGGCGATCTTTGGGCGGCTTGGCTTTGCCGTCGAGGGCCAGCTCGCGCGCCACGCCAGCGACCGCGACGGCAAGTTGCAGGATGTGGTGATTATGTCGGCGTTCGTGCGCGTCTAAGCGCGCCGGAATTCAGCAGGCGAAGACGCGCCAGCATCCATACGCCGGTAGGTGAGCAGGTATTTGCTTCCTACCGGCGCTTTCTGTATCAGTAGCCAAGATCGCACGGTGGATGCATCAGCCGTCTCCAGTTGCCCTCCTCGACATTCCGCTAGACACGTTATACACTGCATACTACCGGTAATTGAACGCAGAATGCCGCATGTACGATCTCCCGCCTACACGCTTGAATCCTGCCTCCTGAATCCTGCCTCCTGGAAGAAAAGGAGCCACATAATGCAATCCAGTCTCACCCAACAAATCTGGATCTACGTTGACGAGGGCGACAGTCAGCGCGGGCGTTCGGTTGTGCGGCAAGTGCTGGAGACGCTGCGCTCGGCCGGGTGTCCCGGCGCGACGGTGTTGCGCGGAGTTGGCGGGTTCGGCGTCCACGGTGTGCTCTACAGCGATCTACTGGTCGATGTACCTAGTCGGCTCCCCCTGGTGATCACCTGCGTCGACCGCAGTGATCGGATCGAGCGGGTACTGCCGGCGCTCTGCGCACTGGTCACCGAGGGGCTGATTGTGCGTACGCCGGTGGAAGTAATCCAGTCCAGCCGCCGCGAGGGCGGGCCGTTCCCGCGTAACGTTACCGTCGCCGATGTTATGAGCCGCGACGTCGTCCAGGTAAAACCGGCCACATCGGTCACTGCGATCTTCAATCTGCTGATCGATCGCACCGTGCGCGCCCTGCCGGTCGTGAATGATCAGGGCGCAATCGTGGGGATTATTACCGACGGCGACCTATTGCGTCGCGGCGCAACCAGCCTACCCCTTCGGCTGCAACAACTGCTCCCCCACGACGCGCACAAGGCCGAAGTAGCGCTCCTCGCCACCAAACCGCAACACGCTGCCGAATTGATGACGCCCAATCCGGTGATCCTGTCTGCCGGTACTCCGATCGCACAAGCCGCCGCGATGATGGTCGATCAGAATTTGAAGCGGATGCCCGTTGTCGATGTTGCCGGTCAGCTTGTTGGGATGGTTAGCCGTTCCGACCTGCTGAATACGGTTGTTGAAGGCTTACATCAGCGCCCTGAACAACCCCTCCGCCTACCTGAAGGCGCGCCCGCCACAATTAGCGCCCTGATGATTACCGGCGTGCCGACGGTGCAACGCGAAACACCGCTCGTCGCCACCCTGGACAGGCGGCTGGAGAACGAAAAGCGGCGCGTCGTTGTGGTTGATGCTGATCAGCATGTTGTCGGCATCATCACCGACGGCGATGTGTTGCGCCGGGCGGCCCGGCGCGTCCAGGGTAATGCCCTCCACCGCATCGCAGCCTGGTTCAGCGGCGGCGAACGCCCCAGCGAACTAGAAATGCAAGCGAAGGGGCGCACCGCCGCCGATGTGATGACCAGCCCGGTGATTACCGTCACCTCCGACACACCACCAACCGAGGCGATCCGGCTAATGATGGAGCACTCCGTCAAACGCCTGCCAGTTGTTGATGCCGACGGGCGCTTGATCGGCTTGATTGGCCGGGCAGCCTTGCTGGGTACCCTGCGCGATTGAGCCCTCTCGAACTCTAGAGCACTGCGCACCATGATTGAGCCACTGCGGCCACTGAACCGGGTGGCGCGCTGCGCTCGCGCCATGGGACGCAGGCGCAATCGATCTGCGCAATGCTGTAGTACGACAGCTTTTCAGGGCGATACCCACGCAGGCTGCCCAGTGCAACCAGGCCGGCCATGAGCCAGCGCTGAAGTTGTGGTGGCATGCCGGCCAACGCCATCCCAATGTCGAAGCGATGCAAGATCTGGGCGGTCTGGAGCAGGTTAGCTCCGGCTGCACCCCGCTGATTGGCTGCGTGGAGCACACCGGCAAAGAGCTGTTCGCTCTCCAACGCCGGGCGTAATTC
Source organism: Chloroflexales bacterium (assembly GCA_038247995.1). Taxonomy (GTDB): domain Bacteria; phylum Chloroflexota; class Chloroflexia; order Chloroflexales; family Chloroflexaceae; genus JBBRUG01. The sequence goes on from JBBRUG010000208.1 coordinate 8,758, forward strand.
AACCAGGAAACGTACCCTAGCGCCGTGGCGGTTATCGAAGGTGTGGCGTGCTCCCGGCGGAACGACCAGCGTCTCACCGGCCTGAAGCGTCCTGGCACTAGTACGCTAAAGCGTAAGTCCGCCTACGGCGGACACCACACTGTGGCGGGCGCAAACCCTAGTCCAACCCCTGGCGAACTTCCGCCGAGTTGGCCTAGGGTGTCTGCCGCAGGCGGAAGCAAAGCGCAATAACGCTCGTCTCTTCGTCTTTGGATTTTGGTCTTTCGTCCTGGTTCCCTGACCCCTACTCCTCGGAGCAACTTGATGCCAACTTTTAGCGCCAATCTCTCACTGCTCTACGCCGATGTACCACTGCTCGCCCGCTGCGATCGGGCTGCCGTCGATGGCTTTCGATATGTTGAAATTCAATTCCCCTACAGCGAAACGCCTGCCGATCTGGCTGATGCGTTGCAGCGCAACGGATTACAACTCGTTCTGTTCAACTTGCCTGCCGGCAACTGGGCCGCCGGCGAACGCGGCATTGCCGCCCATCCCGATCGGGTCGCGGAGTTTCGCGCGGGTGTTGTTACAGCCGTCGAACTCGCCCGCCAACTCGGCACGCCGCAACTCAACTGGATCGTAGGCAATCGCCACGCGAGCTATAGCCTGGAGGAGCAGCAAACGACGCTGATCGCCAACCTACGCTATGCCGCTGCCGCCTTCGCCGACGCGAGCCTGACGCTGCTCGTTGAGCCGCTGAACCGCTACGACCTGCCTGACTTCCTGCTCACCAGTTCACACGCAGCTTTCACCCTGATCGAAGAAGTAGGCGCGCCAAATGTGAAACTGCAGTACGACGTGTACCACATGCAGCGCGGCGAAGGCGAACTGGCCAACACGATTGCCGCCAATCTGGAGCGGATCGGCCACATTCAGATCGCGGACACACCAGGCCGCCACGAACCGGGCAGCGGCGAGATTAACTATCGCTTCCTGCTGCCTTATCTCGACCAGATCGGCTATCAGGGTTACGTTGGCCTGGAATACATCCCCGCCAACGACACCACCGCCGGGCTAGCATGGATCGCCGCACATGGGCAGAAGCTTTGAGGATGCTCAGCCTGCCCGCCGCCCTGTTCTCCGCTCGGTCGAGCTTGTTATATAATTACTCCATATCTAGAGGAGAAACTTCGCATGCACTACCTGTTATTCTACGACCTCGCCCCCGACTACCTGGAGCGCCGTCCGGCCTTTCGTGACGAACACCTCGCCCTGGCCTGGGGCGCACAACAACGCGGCGAACTGATCCTCGGCGGCGCCCTCGCCGACCCAGCCGACACCGCCGTGTTACTCTTCCAGGGCGAATCGCCTGCCGCCGTTGAGCAGTTTGTCGCCGCCGATCCCTACGTAAGCCACGGCCTCGTGCTCAACTGGCGCATTCGCCTCTGGACGACGGTCGTGGGCGATCTGGCGAGCACCCCGCTGCGGCTTGAACAGTAACGAGCCACGGAACCACGGAACCACGGAACCACGGAACCACGGAACCACGGAACCACGGAACCACGGAGCCACGGAACCACGGAACCGCTGAACCACGGAACCACGGAACCACGGAACCACGGAACCACGGAACCACGGAACCACGGAACCACGGAACCACGGAACC